>NZ_JAPPSO010000006.1:0-389762 GCF_036571585.1 Rhizobium sp. 268
GCCAGCAGCGCCGCCGCCCTCGTTCAGTGAGTGGGCTTATAGAACTAACCCTCCCAAACAGTCAACACACATACCCAAAGTTTTTTGACATTTTTGTAACAGGTTGAAAATGAAGGGCTTTTAGCGCTCATCTCTCAAAACGAAGAAATCCACCGCCCAATCGGGCGGTTTTTGAGATTCGCTTTTGCCGAATTCCCAGAGAAAGGCTTCGGCGAGGGAGCAAGGCTTATATGGGAAGCCCGAAGCGGAATTCCAGGTGCTTGCCTATAGCGCGCCTCACTCGCTAATCTCGGAGGAAAGACCGATCCGGCGGAGTGAAGGATGCTTGTTCTCGACGACGAACAGCTGGCCGGCGCCATCCTTCCTTGCCTATGAGACGATGACAGGACGAAAGTGACAATCAGTGCATCATTGCCGGAGCTTCCGGTTTCACATGTCCTGCCGGCCGTCGGCGCCGCCCTGGCCGAGCAGAAACGCGCCGTTCTTTCCGCGCCGCCCGGCGCCGGCAAGACGACACTGGTGCCACTTTACCTGCTCGACCAGGCCTGGCGCGGCGACGGCAAGATCATTCTGCTTGAGCCGCGGCGGCTGGCAGCGCGGGCGGCGGCAAACCGCATGGCATCATTGCTCGGTGAACAGGTTGGCGGCACGGTCGGCTACCGCATGCGCCTCGACAACAGGATATCGGCGGCGACACGGGTCGAGGTGGTGACCGAAGGGGTTTTTGCCCGGATGATCCTCGACGATCCGGAACTCGCCGGGGTCTCGGTCGTGATTTTCGACGAATTTCACGAGCGTTCGCTGGATGCCGATTTCGGGCTGGCGCTGGCGCTCGACGTCCAATCGGCGCTGCGCGAGGATTTGCGGATCCTCGTTATGTCGGCGACCCTCGACGTCGAGCGTGTGGCGGCCCTGCTCTCTCATCCACCTGTCATCGAAAGCCTGGGACGCAGCTTTCCGATCGATACGCGTTACCAGGATCGACCAGGCGGCCTGCGTATCGAGGATGCGGTCACGCGGGCGATACTTGATGCCCATGCCGATGAAACCGGCTCGATCCTCGCTTTCCTGCCCGGTCAGGCGGAAATCACCCGAACCGCGGAACGCCTGCAGGGACGATTCGGAAGCGAAACACTGATTGCGCCGCTCTATGGCAATCTTGGCCAGAAAGAGCAGGACGCGGCGATACGACCGGCGCCCAAAGGAATGCGTAAGATCGTGCTGGCGACGTCGATCGCCGAAACCTCGATCACTATCGACGGCGTCAGGATCGTGATCGACAGCGGGCTGCAGCGTCTGCCGGTGTTCGAAGCGTCGACCGGGATCACGAGGCTGGAGACGGTGCGCGTGTCGCGGGCGTCGGCCGATCAGCGGGCCGGTCGTGCCGGCCGAACGGAACCGGGCATCGCCGTCAGGCTATGGCACCAGGGACAGACGGCGGCCCTGCCGGCCTTCACACCGCCGCAGATCCTTTCCAGCGATCTTTCCGGGCTGGTGCTCGATCTCGCCCATTGGGGCGTTCAGGATCCGGGATCGCTTGCCTTTGTCGACCAGCCGCCGGAGACGACGCTTAAGGAAGCGCGCGTGCTGCTCGGCCAACTCGGTGCGCTCGACAAGGATGGAGCGCTGACGGCGCGCGGCAAGGTCATGCGCAATCTCGCCTTGCCGCCGCGGCTTGCCGCCATGGTCGTTTCTGCAGGCGAATCGGGGCACGCCCGGGATGCGGCATTGATCGCCGTGCTTCTGACCGAACAGGGAATGGGCGGGACGAGCATCGATATCGAGGAGCGGCTGCGACGCTTCAAGGCCGAGCGCGGCGAAAGAGCGGAGGCCTCGCGGCGGCTGGCGGGACGGCTGGCAAGCGGCCTCGACAGAGTGACCGCCACGGCGCCGGCGCTTGCGGGCCGGTTGCTGCTACATGCATTCCCGGATCGAATCGCCCTTCAGCGCGGCGGGCGCGGCCGATTCGTGATGGCGAACGGGCGCGGCGCGGAACTGCCGGAAACCGAGAGGCTGGCCGGCAGCCAGATGCTTGTCATAGGCGATCTCACCGGGCGGGCGGCGCAGGCGCGGGTTCTGGCGGCGGCCGAGGTGACACGCGGCGACATCGAAGCCGAGCTGCCCGACGAGATCAGAACCGGCGATCAGATCTTTTTCGACCGGCAAAGCCGGCAGATACGGGCGCGGCGGGCAACCCGGCTGGGTGCGATCGTCTTCGAAGAGACGCCCTTGCCCCGACCTTCCGGCGCCGCCGTCACCCAGGCGCTGGTGGAGGGGGTGCGCGAACTCGGGCTCGATCATCTCGCCTTCTCGAAGGAGGCCGTGCAACTTCGCGAGCGAATTGGATTTCTTCACCGGACGATCGGCGATCCCTGGCCCGATGTCAGCGACGATGCCCTGCTTTCCCGGCTGGACGACTGGTTCGGCCCGTTTCAGACGGAGGCCCGCGGCCTCTCCGAGATTTCCGCAGCCGGGCTTTCGAACGGGCTGATGTCCCTGGTGCCGCATGAGTTGCAGCGCGACCTTAGCCGACTTGCGCCGACCCATTTCGAAGCGCCGACCGGTCAGAGGCATCCGATCCAATATGAGGGCGAGGAGCCGGTGCTGACGATCCGCGTGCAGGAGCTGTTCGGGCTGAAGCAGCACCCGGCGATAGCCGGAGGCCGCCTGCCGCTGCTGCTCGAACTGACCTCGCCGGCGCATCGGCCGATACAGACGACCCGCGACCTGCCGGGCTTCTGGGCCGGCTCATGGAAGGATGTGCGCGCCGATATGCGCGGCCGTTATCCGCGGCATCCCTGGCCGGAGCGGCCGCAAGAGGCATTGCCGACGACACGGGCAAAACCGCGTGGTACATGAGGACCATTTGAGGAGCCCTCGGCATGATCGACAAGACGGAAAGCCATGCGCTGGAAGACCGGCACAGCAGCCGCAGGCTGCGCCTGCAGACGCTGGTGCGGCTGCGCTGGCTTGCGGTCTGCGGACAGGCGCTGACGGTGTTCATCGTGGCCTTCTGGCTGAAATTTCCCTTGCCGCTGATTGCCAGCTCCTCTTTGATCGCCGCGCTTGCCTGGGTGAATTTCTATCTGACGATCCGCTATCCGCCGACACACCGGCTGGGACCGCCGGCCGCCTTTGCGCTGCTCGGCTTCGATCTTCTGCAGCTGTGCGCGCTGCTCTTCATCACCGGCGGCCTCGCCAACCCTTTCGCAGCCCTCGTCTGCGTGCCTGTTATCATCTCGTTTGCCTCGCAGCCGATCCGTTACAGCACGGCGCTGATCGGCTTCGCGATGGTCTGCATCACGGTGCTTGCCTTTTCGCCCTTTCCGCTGCCGTGGTTCGACGGCGTCGAGATCAATGTCCACAACGTCATGCAGTTCGGCGTCTGGTGTTCGATCGCCTCGACGATGGCATTCGCCGCCTTCTATGCCTATCGGGTGTCGATGGAGGCGAGCCAGCTTGCTGATGCGCTGGCTGCGACCGAACTGGTGCTGCAGCGGGAAAAGCATCTTTCGCAGCTCGACGGACTGGCGGCTGCGGCCGCCCACGAACTCGGCACGCCGCTTGCGACAATCAGCGTCGTCGCCAAGGAAATGGAGCGCGAACTCAAGGACGACGATCGTTTCCGCGAGGATGTGATGCTGTTGCGCAGCCAGAGCGAGCGCTGCCGTGACATCCTGCGGCGCTTGACGACACTTTCCTCGGAAGGAGAAGCGCATATGCGCCGCCTGCCGCTTTCCTCGATGATCGAGGAGATCGTCGCGCCACACCGGGAGTTCGGCATTACGCTGGAGCTGATCGAAAAGAGCCCGCGCAAGGACGAGCCGGTGACCGACCGCAACGCCGGCATCATGTATGGGCTCGGCAATCTGATTGAAAACGCCGTCGATTATGCCAGGGAGAAAGTAAGGATCACCGTCGAGCATGATCACGACAAAGTGCTGATCGTCATCGAGGATGACGGCAACGGTTACGCCCCCGATATTCTGACGCGGATCGGCGAGCCTTATATGACCAAGCGGCAAAAGGAGGATACGGCGGGCGGCCTCGGGCTCGGGCTTTTCATCGCCAAGACGCTGCTGGAGCGCTCGGGCGCATCGTTGATTTTCGAGAATCGCGACCCGGAAAGTGCGGGGGCGCGTATCCGGATCGAATGGCCGCGCATGCTGATCGACGCAAATTCGACAAAGTGACTTTGTCGGCATAAGTAGGATATAAGCGGTTGACGCAGATCGGGCGTTCACGCGCCAGGGCCAAGACGATGACAGACCATAATCACGAAAATTTCGCCGCTGGGGATGAAGACCATATTGGTCCCGACGCCAGCCTGCTGATCGTCGACGACGACGGACCGTTCCTGCGCCGGCTGGCCCGGGCGATGGAGACGCGCGGTTTCCAGGTGGAAACGGCCGAATCAGTGGCGGAAGGCGTTGCGAAATCGAAAGGCAGGCCGCCGAAATATGCGGTGGTCGACCTCCGGCTCGGCGACGGCAATGGGCTCGATGTCATCGAAGCGATCCGCCAGCGACGCGACGACACCAGGATCATCGTGCTGACCGGCTACGGCAATATCGCAACCGCGGTGACCGCCGTGAAACTCGGCGCCGTCGATTACCTGGCAAAGCCCGCGGATGCCGACGACGTCTTTTCGGCGCTGACGCAGAGGCCGGGCGAAAAGGCCGAACTTCCCGAGAATCCGATGTCGGCTGACCGGGTGCGCTGGGAGCACATCCAGCGGGTCTATGAAATGTGCGAGCGCAACGTCTCGGAAACGGCGCGCCGCCTCAACATGCACAGGCGGACACTGCAGCGCATCCTCGCCAAACGCGCGCCGAAATAGCCAAGACATCCGTCAAACATCATCGACGGTGAACGGCTTTCCGTTCGCCCATTCGGCCATCATCAGCCGTTGCGCGGCGGCGCGCGAGAAATTGAGCGTGACGGATTTGCGTGTGGCCGGGGCCAAACGGTGTTCCGGCGCTTCGCGAATCATATGGGCGCCATAACCATCCGAGAGGAAAAGCCCGCACTCCTCGGGAAAGATGTCGAGCGGTACACCTTCGTGAGTCGCAAAGAACAGCCGGTCGCAGTGCAGCCGGTATTCCGGCCATTTGCGATCCACCCTGAAATCCTCGATCGACGTCTTGATTTCGATGATCCAGACCTCGCCCTTTTCCGAAACGGTGATCAAATCAGCACGGCGGCCGCTGGCCAGCGGCAGTTCGGGCAGCACGGCATGGCGCATTTCATGCAGCAAAATCTGCGTTCCGCGCCGCACCATCATGGCTCTGTCCGATTGCCGGCCATCGATTAACGGATTGTTATTGTAAACGCTCAAAATCGTCATGGATAACCACAGTAGGGGCTGGCGTGTTGTTGCAAAAAAACCATGCGCTTCTAATTTGCGCCGCAGACAGATTTGTCGCGCTGCAGTAGCCTTGCAAAGCGCAAGTTAATCGAAAATAAACCATAATCAACGATGGTCGAAAGACTGTTCTCCTTGCCCTAAAACTTCAAGAGTCATCTATGCGCATCCGCAATGCATTCCCGGTATTTGGCCTGCTGACGACGCTCGCACTGGCCGGTTGCTCCTCGACATCAGACCGCGCATCCGTCGACGACAAGGGCGCAGGCCCGACCGTACAGACAGCCCAGATCTTCAACGACGCCTATGGCGTGACGAAGGATGCCGGATATTCTCTGCCGGCGATCCCGATCGACAGGGTCAAGCCGCAGTTCCGCCGCCAGGTCGTCAGCTACCAGACCACCGAGCGCCCGGGTACGATCATCGTCAACACGCGCGAGCGCTTCCTCTATTACATCCTCGCCAACGGCAAGGCGATGCGTTACGGCATCGGCGTCGGCAAGCAGGGCTTCGCATGGGCCGGCACCGCCTACGTCGCTTGGAAGCAGGAATGGCCGACCTGGCACCCGCCGAAGGAAATGGCCGTTCGCCGCCCTGACGTCGCCAAGTATGTCGAGGACGGCATGGGCCCGGGCCTCAGCAATCCGCTCGGCGCGCGCGCCATGTATCTCTTCAACGAGGATGGCAAGGACACGCTGTTCCGCCTGCACGGCACGCCGGAATGGGCCTCGATCGGCACCGCCGCTTCCTCGGGCTGCATTCGCCTGATGAACCAGGACGTGATCGACCTTTACAGCCGCGTCCGCCCCGGCAAGGGCACGTCCAAGGTCGTCGTTATCCAATAGGGTATAGACCGAATTCGGTATAAAAAAGGCCGCCGAACTGTCGTTCCGGCGGCCTTTTCATATTCTCAGTATACCCTCAACCGGTCGGCTTCGCCTTCAGCTCGAGGCGGCGGCGGTGAAGCACCGGCTCGGTATAGCCGTTCGGCTGCTCCCTGCCCTTCAGCACGAGGTCGAGGGCGGCCTGGAAGGCGATCGAGCCGTCGAAATTACCGGCCATCGGCTGGTAGAGGGGATCCGTCTCGTTCTGCCGGTCGACGACGGCCGCCATGCGTTTCATGGTTTCGACGATCTGGGCCTCGGTGACGACCTTGTGGTGCAGCCAGTTCGCCATGTGCTGGGCCGAGATGCGCAATGTGGCGCGATCCTCCATCAGGCCGACATTGTTGATATCGGGCACCTTCGAGCAGCCGACGCCCTGATCGACCCAGCGTACGACGTAGCCGAGGATGCCCTGGGCATTGTTATCAAGTTCGCGCTGGATTTCCTCCGGCGTCCAGTTCGGCCGTACCGCGACCGGCACGGAGAGAATGTCGGAGAGCTTGGCGCGGGCGCGGTCCTTCAGCCCCTGCTGAACCCTGGCGACATTGACCCGGTGATAATGGGTGGCGTGCAGGGTCGCGGCCGTCGGTGACGGGACCCAGGCAGTGTTGGCGCCGGCCTTCGGGTGGGCGATCTTCTGCTCCAGCATCGCCGCCATCAGATCCGGCATCGCCCACATGCCCTTGCCGATCTGGGCGTGGCCGGCGAGGCCGCATTCCAGGCCGATGTCGACATTCCAATTCTCATAGGCCGATATCCAGGCTGCCTGGCGCATGTCGCCCTTGCGAATCATCGGGCCGGCTTCCATCGAGGTGTGGATCTCGTCGCCGGTGCGGTCGAGGAAGCCGGTATTGATGAAGACGACCCGCTCGCGGGCAGCACGGATGCATTCCTTGAGATTGACCGTCGTGCGGCGCTCCTCATCCATGATGCCCATCTTGATGGTGTTGCGCGCCATACCAAGCGCATCTTCGACCCGCGAAAAGATTTCGACCGCAAAGGCGACCTCTTCGGGCCCATGCATCTTCGGCTTGACCACATACATGGAGCCGGTGCGGGAATTTTTCCTCCGGCCGGCCGGGCCGATATCGTAAAGCGCGATCAGGCCGGTGATGACAGCATCCATGATACCCTCCGGCACTTGCCTGCCGTCGCGGTCGATAATGGCCGGATTGGTCATCAGGTGGCCGACATTGCGCACCAGCATCAGCGAGCGGCGATGCAGCTCGAAGGCAGCGCCATCCGGACCGGTATAGTCCAGATCGGGGTTGAGCTTGCGGATGAAGCTCGCCCCGCCCTTTACCACTTCCTCCTGCAGATCGCCCTTCATCAGGCCGAGCCAGTTGCGATAGACTACGGTCTTGTCCTCGGCGTCGACGGCGGCAATCGAATCCTCGCAGTCCATAATCGCCGTGATCGCCGATTCCAGCCAGACATCGGAAATATGAGCCGGATCGGACTTGCCGATTGCCGTCGTCGCATCGATGACGATCTCGATATGGATGCCGTTGTTCTTCAAGAGAATATGCGTCGGGGCCGCAGCATCGCCGCGATAGCCGGCAAAATGCCCGCCATCGACAAGCATTGCCTGTTCGCCATCGGTCGATCGGAGAACGAGCACCCCATCCTTGATAGCGAAACCGCCGACGTGCTTCCAGCTGCTGTCCTGCAGCGGTACCGCTGTGTCGAGGAAATCGCGCACCCAGGCGATGACCTTCTCGCCCCGCTTCGGATTGTACCCTTTGCCCCGTTCGGCGCCGTCGCTCTCCGGAATGGCGTCCGTGCCATAGAGCGCATCGTAGAGCGAGCCCCAGCGCGCATTGGCAGCGTTCAGCGCATAACGGGCATTCATGACGGGAACGACGAGCTGCGGGCCGGCGATCAAGGCGATCTCGGGGTCGACATTTTGGGTCGAAACCTGGAAGTCCGATCCTTCCGGCAGGAGATAGCCGATCCCGCGGAGGAAGGATTGGTAGTCGTCCATATCCGTAGGCGCGCCGTGCTGGCGATACCAGTCGTCGATCTTGATCTGCAGCTCGTCGCGTCTTGCCAGCAGGGCACGATTCCTCGGGGCGAGATCGTGGACGATCGCCGAAAAATCGGCAAAGAACTTGTCCGCATCGATCCCCAGACCTGGCAGAACCTCCTGGACGAGGAAATCATGAAGGACGGCTTCGATGGCAAGACCGTTCTTATCAATGCGGCTCATGCGACATTCTCCCTGGCAACGACTTTGAATGCTGCCACTTTGCCCGGCTTTCATTCACAGTCAATTCCGCAATAATTCGAAAGATTTATGCTTATCGGGAAATTATGCGCGGTGTCACCTGCATCGGCAGGCCGTTCTGCGGCTGCGTCGTCAGCTTTTGTACCGGCCAGGGATTGGTCTCATCGGTGGAATCGAAACGATAGCGATGCATCAGCACGGCAAGGGCAATCACCGCCTCCTGAAGCGCAAAGGTTGCGCCGATGCACACACGCGGACCGGCGCCGAAAGGCAGGAACTGGAAGCGGCCGATGGAGCCGCGGTTTTCCGGCAGGAAGCGCTCGGGCATGTAGGCGCGCGGCCTATCCCAATAGAGTTCGTGGCGATGCAGCGTCCAGGGCATGATGAGCACGGTGATCCCGGCCTCGAGCTCGACCCGCTCGCCCTTGGGGCTTGTCCAGGAGTCATCCGATATGGCGGCGCGATTGATGGATGGCGCCGGCGGATAGAGGCGTAACGTCTCCTCGAAGGCAGCGCGCGTTTGCGGCATCATATCCAGCCATTCCACAGGTTCGGCCCCGGTGGCGAGCACCGCGTCGATTTCCATCTCCATCGCCTCGCGGATATGCGGGCTGTTCGAGACGCAATAGAGCGTCCAGGCCAATGCCCGTGCCGTGGTCTCATGCCCGGCGCCGATAAAGGTCAGAATATTGTCTTCGATTTCTTCCTTCGTCAGCCCGTCGGGGCCGGCCTGGTCCAGCAGCAGGGTCAGGAAATCTTCGGGTGCTGTGGCGCGATTCGCCTTCATCTTTGCAGTTCGCATATCCATCGTGTTGCGGACGATAGAACGGAATTTCTCCAGCACTTTCTGACCGCCGATGCGTGTCACACGTGGAACCCAGGAGGGGGCGCGCATCAGGTCCATCGGATCGACGCGGCCCATGCGATGCAGGAGAGCATTGACGTCATCGGCGAAATGGCCGCTCGAGGTGACGATTTCGCCTGAAAATAACGTGTCGGCGAGAATCGCGAAGGTCAGCTCGGTCATATCAGTGCTGATATCAAAAATTGCCCCCGTCTCGCCGGCACTCTGATATTTGCGGGCATAATCTTCCGACTGGCGCAGCATCTGCCCGGCAAAACCCTGGGCATGGCGAGGCGTGAAAACCGGCGCCACCGCCTTGCGTGATCTCTTCCAGACGGGACCTTCTGCGGTCAGGAGGCCGTCACGCAGGATCGGACGCAGCACCAGCTGGCGAATGTCCGACATGCGATAATTGCCGGCATTATCGACCAAAACATGCTTGATCAGACCGGGATCGTTGACGATCAGCGTGTGTTGCCCAAAGAAGCTCGTCTTTATCCAGGGCAGCGTATAGGACGGCTCGCCCCAGAGTTCGAGCGGATTGCGCAGGATGATGCGGATGATTTCCAACCGGCTTGGCGGCACGGTGCGCGGCAGCGGTGCCGGCGGAAAGAAGGGATCAGGACGCATGTCCATCGTCAAAGCCTTTCGGGGAAGATCAGCGCCTTCCCGGCAAGCTTGAAGCTAGAGCAGGCCCTTGAGTTCGTCCAGCTTGTCGTTGATCAGCCAGCCGTAATAATTCTCCTCCGGCCAGACGGTCGCACCCGAAGAGCGGTTCTTCGCAGCGAGTGCGGCGGCGCGCTGGCGCGAGTTGCCGACATTATAAAGCGTTGCAGTCAGACCGGGGTTGCCTGAGATATCCATGCCGGCAATCTCCCTGTAATCGTCGATCGACCGGCGGATCGAGGCGGCGACGAAGGCGAGCGATATGTCGGGATCCATGATCGCCCTGTAGACCGCGCCGGCATTCTTCTCGTTCAGTTTCGGATAACCGGAGACGCGGGCCACGAGATCGGAGAGCATCAGCGCCGTCAGCGGATTGACCTGGCCGAGGCCGAAGGTCTGGCCGGCGTAGAAGGGCTGAAAGAAGACCGCGCTGAAGCGGTTGTTGGGGAAGCTCTTGCCGCCCACCGTCTTGCCGCGAAAATCGCTTTCCCAGACATCTTCGCGGCAGGACCACAGCGTGTAGGAATCACTCTTGCCTTTGCATTCGGCAAATTGCGGCCGCGCCACGAATTCATCGACGTTTTCGCCGTCATAGGCGAAGCGGAAGCTTTCACCGGCATAGGAAGCGGCCTTGACATAATAGGATTGCAGCCGGTCGTAGGCGTCGACGTTATAGGTGTGTTCGCCGACGATCGCGCCGACGACATGGATGGGATTGATGCCGTAAGCGCTGGAGACCTTGCGAATCTTGGCCATCAGCTCGCGATCGGTCGCCAGCAGGTCGTGGACCTTTTCATATTTCAGATCGAAGCTGCTCTTGGTTCCCTTGGTGCGCCTGACGGAAGCGCCCGGAATATCGGGCTGTTCGGCATGACGATTGCCGGCCGGCACCGTCTGCATGGCGAAGGCAGGCGCCGAATTCACCAGGGCAACGGCAATCAAAAGGCTTGTCAAAAGGCGTCGCACGATCCGCTATCCCGTCCCGTTCCATCGTCGTGTTTGCGATGCGGCTGACTGGACCAGAATCTTGGCCGAATAAAGCCGGAGCGGAAAACAAAACGGGCCTTCACTAAAAAGTAAAAGGCCCGCTGTCGAGAGAGAGTGCGTGACAATCCGGCATTCACGTCGGGAAAGACATGGACCGGTGCGCCGATATCACAAAATGAAACGCGAGAGATCGGTATTCTGCGCGAGATCGCCGACATGTTCGCGCACATAGGCGGCATCGATGGTGACGGCCGTGCCGCCGCGATCGGGGGCGTTATAGGAAATATCGTCCAGGACCCGCTCCATTACCGTCTGCAGCCTGCGGGCGCCGATATTCTCGACGGAGGAGTTCAGATGCACGGCGACATCGGCGAGCGCATCGATCGCGTCGTCGGTGAATTCGAGGTTCAGGCTTTCGGTCTCCATCAGTGCGCGGTACTGGCGGATGAGGCTTGCTTCCGTCTCGGTCAGGATCCGACGGAAATCCTCCTTGTTCAGCGGGCGCAATTCGACGCGGATCGGCAATCGGCCCTGCAGCTCCGGCAGAAGATCGGAGGGTTTGGAGACATGGAAGGCGCCTGAGGCGATGAAGAGGATATGATCCGTCTTCACCGGCCCGTATTTGGTCGAAACTGTCGTGCCTTCGACGAGCGGCAGAAGGTCGCGCTGGACGCCTTCGCGCGACACGCCGGCACCCATGCCGCCGTCGCGGGCAGCGATCTTGTCGATTTCGTCGAGGAAGACGATACCGTCATTCTCTGTGGAGCGAACAGCCTCGCGCTGGATGACCTCATTGTCGATCAGCTTGTCGGATTCATCGCGGATCAGATCGGTATAGGAGGCCTTGACCGTCGTGCGGACCTTCTTGGTGCGGCCGCCCATCGCCTTGCCGAACATCTCCGACAGGTTGAGCACCCCAATATTGGCGCCTGGCATGCCGGGTATTTCGAAGCCTCCCATGCCGGAACCGGCATCGGCCACCTCGATATCGATCTCCTTGTCGTCGAGCTCGCCGTCCCTCAGCTTCTTGCGGAAGTTTTCGCGGGTAGCGGGCGAAGCCGTGGTGCCGACCAGCGCATCGAGAACACGCTCCTCGGCGCTGACATGCGCCTTGGCCTGGACCTCGGTCCGCTTCTTCTCACGCACCAGACCGATGCCGACCTCGACCAGATCGCGGATGATCTGCTCGACATCGCGGCCGACATACCCGACTTCGGTGAATTTGGTGGCTTCCACCTTGATGAAGGGCGCGCCGGCGAGTTTTGCCAGGCGGCGGGAGATCTCGGTCTTGCCGACACCGGTCGGGCCGATCATCAGGATGTTTTTCGGCATGACTTCGTCGCGCAGACTCGGGTCGAGCTGCTGGCGGCGCCAGCGGTTGCGCAGCGCGATCGCGACAGCGCGTTTGGCGTCATGCTGGCCGATAATGTAGCGATCGAGTTCGGAAACGATCTCGCGGGGGGAAAAGGTCGTCATTGCGTGTCATTCTCCTGGCGGTCCAGGGCCATCAGCGCCCGGCCGCAAATACATCTTTGTTCGCCGCGGGAGCGGCCGGAAGGCCTCAGATTCAGCCTTCGACATCCAGCGATTCCACCACGATATTGTGGTTGGTGTAGACGCAGATGTCGGCGGCGATTTCGAGGGCGCGGCGCGCGATCTCTTCAGCCGATTTGTCGGTATCCATGAGGGCGCGGGCGGCGGCGAAGGCAAAATTGCCGCCAGAACCGATCGCCGTCGTGCCATGCTCGGGCTCCAGAACGTCGCCATTGCCGGTGATCGCCAGCGTGATCGACTTGTCGGCGACGAGCATCATGGCTTCGAGATTACGCAGGTATTTGTCGGTGCGCCAGTCCTTGGCGAGCTCGACAGCGGCGCGCATCAGCTGGCCGGGATATTGCTCCAGCTTCTTTTCAAGCCTTTCGAGCAGGGTAAAAGCATCGGCCGTGGCGCCGGCGAAACCGGCAACGACTTCGCCCTTGCCGATGCGGCGCACCTTGCGGGCATTGCCCTTCATGACGGTCTGGCCGAGGCTCACCTGGCCGTCACCGGCCATCACCACCTTGCCGCCTTTTCGAACTGTAATGATCGTTGTCATCAAACACCTGTCTGCCCACGACGCGGGCGTTTACGCGAGACCACACATTGGCCCTGTTGAGCCCTATGTAAGGGGGCCGGCGCCGTTTGCAAATGGGCCGGCTTTTCTCTTGCCCGGCTTCTGGATATTTGCCGATCCGCCTGATAAGGAACGGCCTTATTCCGATGGAGGGCCATATGGCCGAGACCGCAGCAAGCCGCACGGGCAGTGTTTCCCGCAAGACCAACGAAACCTCGATTTCCGTCTCCGTCAATCTCGACGGCACCGGCAAATCGAAGATTTCGACCGGCGTCGGCTTCTTCGATCATATGCTCGACCAGCTTTCGCGGCATTCGCTGATCGACATGGAGATCGAATCCCAGGGCGATCTGCATATCGACGACCACCACACGGTCGAGGATACGGGCATCGCCATCGGCCAGGCGATCTCCAAGGCGCTCGGCGACCGGCGCGGCATCACGCGTTACGCCTCGATTGATCTGGCCATGGACGAGACGATGACCAAGGCCGCGGTCGATCTGTCCGGCCGGCCGTTCCTCGTCTGGAACGTCGCCTTCAGCGCGCCGAAGATCGGCACGTTCGATACCGAACTCGTTCGCGAATTCTTCCAGGCGCTCGCCCAGAATGCCGGCATCACCTTGCATATTCTCAACCATTATGGCGCCAACAATCACCATATTGCCGAGACATGCTTCAAGGCCGTCGCCCGCGCATTGCGCACGGCGACAGAGATCGATCCGAGACAGGCCGGCCGTGTACCTTCGACGAAGGGCACGCTCGTCTGAGCCCCTCAAGGGAGCAGCGACAATGACATCCAGCTATATTTTCCTGACGCCGCCCGGCGGCACGCGCGCCACGGTCGAAGAGACCCGGACTATCCGTGACGGCTTCACGCTGCTCGGCTTTCTGTTTCCATGGGTTTGGCTGCTCGCACATCGGCTGTGGCTGCATGCGGCCGCGGTCTTCGTGCTGCAGGCGATCGGCGGTGCGTTGATGGACGAGCCGGGCCTCGGGCTGGCGGGAGCGGCCCTCCTGCTGGGCGTGAATGTGCTGGTCGGCCTCGAGGGCCAGAATTTCCGCATCCGCCACCTCGCCGCCAAGGGGTGGACCGAAGATGGGCTCGTTGCAGCCGATACGATCGCCATTGCCGAGGACGTCTATTTCTCGGACAAGGCGGCCGTTGCCGACAGCAACAAGGACACCGCACCGGACTGGGAGAACAAGACCCGTCCGAACAATCCGCCTGGCCAGGCCACCTCGCTTGGTCTCTTTGGTTTTGATGGAGGACGCTGACGATGCGCGTCGCGATTATCGATTATGGTTCCGGCAATCTGCGCTCGGCGACCAAGGCTTTCGAACGGGCCGCCCGTGAAGCGGGCATCGATGCGCATATCGATCTCACAGACAAAGCCGAAAATGTTGCCGCCGCCGATCGTATCGTGCTTCCCGGCGTCGGCGCCTATGCCGATTGCCGGCGCGGGCTCGATGCCGTGCCCGATATGGCGGAGGTGCTGATCGAAGCGGTCGAGAAGAAGGCGCGGCCGTTTCTCGGAATCTGCGTCGGCATGCAGCTGATGTCCTCGCGCGGGCTCGAGAAGACCGTGACGCACGGTTTCAACTGGATCCCCGGCGACGTCGTCGAGATGACGCCCGATGATCCGGCGCTAAAGATCCCGCAGATCGGCTGGAACACGCTCGACCTGAAGCGCGAACATCCGTTGTTCGACGGCATTCCGACGGGGTCCGAGGGGCTGCATGCCTATTTCGTGCATTCCTATCATCTTGCCGCCGAGAACGCCGACGATGTCATCGCGACCGTCGACTATGGCGGTGCGATGACCGCTCTCGTCGGGCGCGACAACATGGTCGGCGCCCAGTTTCACCCGGAAAAGAGCCAGAAGCTCGGCCTGGCGCTGATCGCCAATTTCCTGCGTTGGAACCCGTAATACCGCCGCCTTATTTCCCCTTTATGGAAACGGCGGAACAGGAGTGCGCTCGATGCCGGCTTCGCGGAAATCAGGCAAGGTGTTCTACATGCTGAGACCCTCCAGAGAAGGTCTGCCGCCGTTCTCGGATATCCGGCTTCCCGACGGAACGATCATCCGCCGTGTCGATGAGACCATTCACAAAAGAGCGCTTTCCAATGCAGCCAAAGCGATGAAAGAAAGGCTGGACCGATGATCCATGAATTTCTTGCCGGCAACGAGAATTCGCAGCTGCGCGCCAACGGCATCAACGCCGACGATATCGCTGAGGCCGTGCTGGAATTTTATATTGAAGGCGAGGACGATCTCATCGGCCTGCTTGCCTATGCCCTTTACGAGCGACAGAAGCGCGATTTCGTCCTCAGCTATCGCAAGCGCAACGCCGGCCGTTCTCCCAACGAGGCCGAGCTTGCCGCGGTCGCCAGCAATTATCTCTCTACCGACCTGCGCAATACGCTGCGCGATCGCGCCTCGCAGATCCTTTCGACTTATGCCGAAACCTATGTAGAGGCGATGGAGCCGGAAATCCGGCTCGCCGCCGTCAACAGCCAGGCGCTGAGAGAGGTGCGCGACATCGAGACATCAGTGAAGCGGCGCCTCGGCTTCTGGCGTCAGGTTCGGGCCGGTTTCACCGTCACCCTGCTGCTTCTTCTGCTTTTCGGCGCGGCCACCATTGCCGCTGTCTTTTTTCACTCGGATATCGTAGATGCGTGGAATGCGCTGATGGTACCGACCACTCTACGGACGTAAGACGACATGATCCTTTTTCCCGCGATCGATCTGAAGGGCGGCCAATGCGTCCGCCTGCGGCTCGGCGACATGCAGCAGGCGACGGTTTACAACACCGATCCGGCCGCCCAGGCGAAATCCTTCGAAGACCAGGGTTTCGAATGGCTGCATGTGGTCGATCTCGACGGCGCCTTTGCGGGACATTCGGCCAATGGCGACGCCGTGGAAGCGATCCTCAAGGCAACACAAAATCCGGTGCAGCTCGGCGGCGGCATCCGCACGCTCGATCATATCGAGGCATGGCTGTCGCGGGGGCTGCGGCGCGTCATTCTCGGCACCGTCGCGGTCAGAAATCCTGATCTGGTCATCGAAGCCTGCCGGAAATTTCCCGGTCACGTCGCCGTCGGCATCGATGCCAAGGGGGGCAAGGTGGCCGTCGAGGGCTGGGCTGAAGCTTCCGAACTCGGTGTCATCGAGCTCGCCAGGAAATTCGAAGGCGCCGGCGTCGCCGCGGTCATCTACACCGATATCGACCGTGACGGCATCCTTGCCGGCATCAACTGGGCCTCGACGCTGGAACTTGCCGAAGCCGTCTCCATTCCGGTCATCGCCTCCGGCGGCCTTGCCTCTCTCGACGACATCAGGCGTATGCTGGAGCCGGATGCGCAGAAGCTCGAAGGGGCAATTTCAGGCCGGGCGCTTTACGACGGCCGTATCGACCCCGCGGAAGCACTGGCGCTGGTCAAGGCCAGCAGGGCAAAGGAGACTGCGTAAATGACCCTCAAGGCCCGTGTCATCCCCTGCCTCGACGTCAAGGACGGCCGCGTCGTCAAGGGCGTCAATTTTCTCAATCTCGTCGATGCCGGCGATCCCGTCGAAGCGGCGAAAGCCTATGATGCGGCCGGCGCCGACGAGCTCTGCTTCCTCGACATCACCGCTTCTTCGGACAATCGCGATACGATCTTCGATGTCGTGTCGCGCACGGCCGACCAATGCTTCATGCCGCTGACGGTCGGCGGCGGGGTGCGCACCATCGCCGATATACGCAAGCTCTTGCTGTGCGGCGCCGACAAGGTCTCGATCAATTCGGCAGCGGTCAGCAATCCCGACTTCGTCACTGAGGCGGCCGACAAGTTCGGCGACCAGTGCATCGTCGTCTCGATCGACGCCAAGCGCAGACGCACGCAGGCGGTCGGCGGCGACAATCTCAGCGCCTGGGAAGTCTATACGCATGGCGGCCGCAATGCGACCGGCATCGACGCCGTCGAATTCGCCCAGAAGATGGTTGAACGCGGCGCCGGCGAATTGCTGGTCACCTCGATGGACCGCGACGGCACCAAGGTCGGCTACGATCTGGAGCTAACGCGGGCGATTGCCGATGCGGTGCGTGTGCCTGTCATCGCATCCGGCGGCGTCGGCGATCTCAACGATCTCGTCGCCGGGGTGAAAGAGGGTCATGCCAATGCCGTTCTCGCCGCATCGATCTTCCACTTCGGCACCTATTCCGTCGGCGAGGCGAAGCACTATATGTCGAAGTGCGGCATCGACATGCGTCTCGACTGAACCTTGAAAGCGGACATATGAGCGGATTTTCCCTTTCCGATCTCGAAAGCATCGTCGCAGAGCGCTCGACAGCCTCGCCGGAGCAATCCTGGACGGCGAAGCTCGTCGCCGCCGGCCAGCCGAAGGCGGCCAAGAAGCTAGGTGAAGAGGCGATCGAAGCGGTGATGGCGGCGGTGACCGGCGACCGCGAGAATCTGACCTATGAAGCCGCCGATGTGCTCTATCACCTTTTGGTCGTATTGAAGATTGCTGAAATACCGTTAGAGAATGTCATGGCCGAACTCGAGCGCAGAACCGCGCAGTCCGGCCTCAAGGAAAAGGCCGGCCGGCAGAGTTCATGAGTATCGCGACTGAGATTATCGGGGTGCCGGAAACGTTGGATCACTTCCAGTCGGACTCCTATTCGCCCTATCACTTCTTCTCTTCCGAACAATGGGCGAAGTTCCGCGCCGACACGCCGTTGACGCTGACCAGCGACGAGGTCAAACGGCTGCGCTCGATGGGCGACCCGATCGATCTCGACGAGGTCAGGCGCATCTATCTGTCGCTGTCGCGGCTGCTGTCGGCGCATGTCGAATCCTCGCAGATGCTGTTCGAGCAGCGCAACCGCTTCCTCAGCATCTCCGATGTGACGAAGACGCCTTTCGTCATCGGCATCGCCGGCTCGGTCGCCGTGGGAAAATCGACCACGGCCCGTGTTCTCAAGGAACTGCTGGGGCGCTGGCCTTCGAGCCCGAAGGTCGATCTCGTCACCACCGACGGCTTCCTTCATCCGAATGCCGTGCTGCAGCGGGAAAAGCTGATGCAGCGCAAGGGTTTTCCGGAGAGTTACGACACGGCCGCAATCCTGCGCTTTCTCTCGGCGATCAAGGCCGGACAGCCGGATGTCAAGGCGCCGAGCTATTCGCACCTCGTCTATGACGTGCTGCCGGACGAATACAAGATCGTCGACCGGCCGGACATCCTGATCTTCGAGGGCATCAACGTATTACAATCGCGCGACCTGCCGGCCGGCGGCAAGATCGTGCCGATGGTCTCCGACTTCTTCGACTTCTCGATCTATATCGATGCCGCCGAAGACCTGATTCACAACTGGTACGTCGCACGTTTCATGCGGCTGCGCGAGACCGCCTTTCGCGATCCGAATTCCTATTTCCATCGCTACGCTTCGATCAGCGACGCGGAAGCGCTCGAAGTTGCCGGGGATCTCTGGGCGAACATCAACCTGAAAAACCTGCGGCAGAACATCCTGCCGACGCGGCCGCGCGCCGATCTGATCCTGAAAAAAGGCAAGGATCACCTGATCGAACAGGTCGCGCTGCGGAAACTATAGCAGGCGATCTTTGCTGACCATCAGCTTGGAGGATTGACGCGGCGCAGCGTCAGATTGATGCGGCCGCCATTCTTCAAGAGCGTCGACGTCGCCGGATGAATGCGGTCGACGCCGTGAAAACACAGTCTCCCCTCGCCGCCCAGAACGACCAGATCGCCGCTGGAGAGCTTGACGGATAGCGTGCGATCATTGCGGCTGAGGCCGCCGACGCGAAAAAGGCAGCTGTTGCCGAGCGAGATCGAGACGACCGGCGCCTGCAAATCCCTCTCGTCCTTGTCCTGATGCAGGCCCATGCGGGCTTCGTCGGAATAGAAATTGATCAGGCAGGCTTCCGGCGGTTTGTCGTAGCCGGCAACATCATTCCAGATATCGAGCAATTCCTGCGGCAGATCGGGCCAACGCCTGCCGGTTGCCGGATGCGTCGGCTGGTAGCGATAGCCGCGCTCCTTGTCGGTCACCCAGCCGAGCGGCCCGCAATTGGTCATCCGCACCGACATCGGCTTGCCGGTCCCGGGCATGACGGGCACATAAAGCGGCGCCTCGGCGACAATCGTGCGGATCACCTCGACCAAGGCCTCCTGACGGGCCCGATCGAGATAGCCGGGAAGATGGCGAATACCGCTCAAGAACTCCAGCATGTCATTCACCACTGCCGCCGCCAGGGCGGCCACGCATTTTCTTGACTTCCGAGCGGCCGGATTTTTCCTTCAGGCGGCGCTCGACCGAACCCTTGGTCGGCTTGGTCTTCTTGCGCGGCGGCGGCGGCGGCTTGGCGGCCTCCAATATCAATTCCTTCAGCCGCTCGCGCGCATCCTCGCGATTGCGGTCCTGGCTGCGAAACCGGCTCGCCTCGATCATCAGCACGCCGTCCTTCGACAGACGCCGACCGGCGAGCTTGACCGCATTGGTTTTGACACGATCGTTCAGCGACGGCGAATTCGGGATATTGAAAAACAGCTGAACCGCGGTCGAGACCTTGTTGACATTCTGCCCGCCGGGCCCGCCCGCCAGAACGAACTGTTCCGTCAGCTCCCATCCTGATATGGTGATCCTGTCGTCGATATAGAGTGCGTCGCTGGCCATGCGCCGTTCTATCTCACATCGGCAGCCAGTTGAAAATATCGGCCGTCAACCGAAAAACCCGGCAATCCTGCGATGCCGGGTTTCACGTGAGTTAAAGATTATTCGTTTTATTCAGCCGCAACCTTCACGCCCGGGGCCGCGTCGCGGACGCCGCCATCGACGTGACCTTCGAATTTGGCGAAGTTGGCGATAAACATCGAGACCAGCTTTTCGGCCTGCGCGTCATAGGCTGCCTTGTCGGCCCAGGTCGAGCGCGGGTCGAGAATGCTGCTGTCGACGCCGTTGACGGAGACCGGCACGGCGAAGCCGAAATTGGAATCCGCACGGAATTCGACTTGGCCGAGTTCGCCGGTCAGGGCGGCGGCGAGCAGCGCGCGTGTCGCCTTGATCGGCATGCGCTTGCCGGTGCCGTAGGCGCCGCCGGTCCAGCCGGTGTTCACCAGCCAGCATTCGACGCCGTGGCGGCTGATCAGTTCCTTGAGCAGATTACCGTATTCGGCCGGATGGCGCGGCATGAACGGAGCGCCGAAGCAGGTGGAGAAGGTCGCTTCCGGCTCGACGACACCCTTTTCGGTGCCGGCCACCTTGGCGGTGTAGCCGGAGAGGAAGTGATACATCGCCTGGTCGGGCGTCAGCCGCGCGATCGGCGGCATGACGCCGAAGGCATCGGCGGTCAGCATGATGATCGTCTTCGGATGCCCGGCCCGGCCGGTTTCCGAAGCGTTGGGGATGAAATCCATCGGATAAGCGCAGCGGGTGTTCTCAGTCAGCGAGCCGTCATCGAAATTCGGCTCGCGGCGCTCGTTCAGCACGACGTTTTCAAGAACGGTGCCAAAGCGCTGGGTCGTCGCGTAGATTTCCGGCTCGGCTTCGGCCGACAGACGGATGGTCTTGGCGTAGCAGCCGCCTTCGAAATTGAAGATGCCGTTTTCGCTCCAGCCGTGTTCGTCATCGCCGATCAGCGTGCGGGCCGGGTCGGCTGACAGCGTCGTCTTGCCGGTGCCGGAAAGGCCGAAGAACACCGCTGCGTCACCATTCGGGCCGACATTGGCCGAGCAGTGCATCGGCATTACTCCCTTGGCGGGCAGCAGGTAGTTGAGGACGGTGAAGACCGACTTTTTCATTTCACCGGCATAGGAGGTGCCGCCGATGAGGACGAGACCGTTGGTCAAGTCGCAGGCGATCACCGTTTCCGAACGGCAGCCGTGGCGGGCCGGATCGGCCTTGAAGCTCGGCAGATCGATGATCGTCAGCTTCGGCGCAAAGCTCGGCAGTGCTGCGGCGTCGGGGCGAATCAGCAGATTGCGGATGAACAGCGAATGCCAGGCAAATTCGGTGACGACGCGGGTCGGCAAAGCATGGCCTTCCTCGGCACCGCCGATGAGATCCTGAACGAACAGGTCCTTGCCCGCGGCATGCGCCAGCATATCCGCGCGCAGCAGCGCGAAATGTTCCGGCGAGAGCGGCTTGTTGTTGTCCCACCAGATTTCGCCATCGGTATTGCTGTCGCGAACGACGAACTTGTCACGCGGCGAACGGCCGGTGTGCTGGCCGGTGATAGCCCGCAGCGCCCCCTGAGCGGTCAGTTCGGCTTCGCCCCGGCGGATCGATTCTTCATAGAGCGCGGCGGCGGAAAAGTTGTAGCGAACGCTGGCTGCGCCGCCCAATCCAACCGTTGCCAGCTCTGTTGCCGGGTTATGAACTCCGAACATTTCCATGGCTAGTTCCCTTCGCTCAGGCTCGTTGCCGTTAAAACTAATCGCGAAAATACGGGTAGAATTTTTAAAACACAAGAGACACAACTTGAAAAAATATAGTAATATCAATTATTTAATCGATTTAAATTTAATGCCATAATTTTAAATCGTTTTAAATTGGCGCGTTGAAACATTTTACCGCACCACTCACGATTGCCTTCGAATTCCACGACAATCTTTCCCTTTATCTTTGCCACAATTTGTTCCACCTTTATCCTCCATAAGCGCATCCGGTCACTGAGACCGCCTGGGGAGAGCAAATCCGGGAGATTGCGCACTGATGACGGAGACGAACACCATGCCGACAATCGCGCTCGTTGATGACGACCGCAACATCCTCACCTCGGTGTCGATCGCACTGGAGGCCGAAGGATATAAGGTCGAGACCTACACGGACGGTGCTTCGGCCCTCGACGGCCTGCTGGCGCGCCCGCCGCAGCTGGCGATCTTCGACATCAAGATGCCGCGCATGGACGGCATGGAATTGCTGCGCCGTCTGCGGCAAAAGTCGGATATTCCCGTCATCTTCCTCACCTCCAAGGATGAGGAGATCGATGAGCTGTTCGGCCTGAAGATGGGCGCCGACGATTTCATCACCAAGCCTTTTTCGCAGCGCCTGCTGGTCGAGCGCGTCCGCGCCGTGCTGCGCCGCGCCTCGAGCCGTGAAGCCGCAGCCGCCGGCGCCAGCCCTGTCGGCGCGCCGAAGAACGGCGCCGTGCAGCAGGCCCGCTCGCTGGAGCGCGGGCAGTTGGTCATGGATCAGGAGCGCCATACCTGCACCTGGAAGGGTGAGGCCGTGACGCTGACGGTCACCGAATTCCTGATCCTGCATTCGCTGGCGCAGCGCCCCGGCGTCGTCAAAAGCCGCGACGCGCTGATGGACGCAGCCTATGACGAACAGGTCTATGTCGACGACCGGACCATCGACAGCCACATCAAGCGGCTGCGCAAGAAATTCAAGATGGTCGACACCGACTTTGATATGATTGAAACACTCTACGGAGTGGGATACCGCTTCCGCGAAGCAGCCTGAGCCCAAACGGCGCAGCGCGAGACATTGTTGAGGGCTGCGGGCCGGTTTATCCGGCCTCGCCCTTCGAAAGGGCCAGTCGTTGGCACAGTTGGTGCAGGAAAGGGATCTCGACGATGCGGAGGGCGTGAGCACCCGTCGCGTCCGGGGCCGCCGTTGGTCGCATCCCTTCACGCTGATCCGCCGCATCTTCGGCAATGCCGTATTTTCGAGCCTGACGCGGCGCATCGTCTTCTTCAATCTCGTCGCACTGCTGGTGCTCGTCGGCGGTATCCTCTACCTCAACCAGTTTCGCGAGGGACTGATCGACGCCCGCGCCGAGAGCCTTTTGACGCAAGGCGAGATCATCGCCGGCGCCATTTCGGCCTCCGCATCGGTCGATACCAACTCGATCACCATCGATCCGCAGAAGCTGCTCGAGCTGCAGGCCGGCCAGAGCATCACCCCGGTGCCGAACGACGAAGACCTCGAATTCCCCATCGATCCCGAGAAGGTCGCGCCGGTTCTGCGCCGGCTGATATCTCCGACGCGCACGCGCGCCCGCATCTTCGATGCCGATGCAAATCTCCTGCTGGATTCCCGCCATCTTTATTCGCGCGGCCAGGTGCTGCGCTTCGACCTGCCGCCGGTCGAAGAGGAGAAGCAGACCTGGAGCGAATGGTTTGCCACCCTGTTCAACAAGGCGCTACAGCCCGGCAACCTACCGCTCTATAAGGAAGCGCCGGGCGGCGACGGCTCGATCTATCCCGAGGTGATGAACGCGCTAACCGGCGTGCGCGGCGCCGTCGTGCGCACGACCGAAAAAGGCGAGCTCATCGTTTCGGTCGCCGTGCCGATCCAGCGTTTCCGCGCCGTGCTCGGGGTGCTGCTGCTGTCGACGCAGGCAGGCGACATCGACAATATCGTGCATGCCGAGCGGCTTGCCATCATGCGCGTCTTCGGCGTCGCGACGCTCGTCAACGTGTTGCTTTCGCTGGTGCTCTCGTCGACGATCGCCAATCCGCTGCGCCGCCTTTCGGCCGCCGCCATCCGGGTGCGCCGCGGGGCAAAGACACGTGAGCAGATTCCCGACTTCTCCGCCCGCCAGGATGAAATCGGCAATCTTTC
The DNA here is from genome assembly GCF_036571585.1 of Rhizobium sp. 268. Taxonomy (NCBI): domain Bacteria; kingdom Pseudomonadati; phylum Pseudomonadota; class Alphaproteobacteria; order Hyphomicrobiales; family Rhizobiaceae; genus Rhizobium; species Rhizobium sp. 268. The sequence continues at coordinate 23,656 of NZ_JAPPSO010000006.1, forward strand.
CATTGCATTGCGCGAAATGACGACGGCACTCTACGACCGGATCGATGCGATCGAGAGTTTCGCCGCCGATGTCAGCCACGAACTCAAGAATCCGCTGACGTCGCTGCGCAGCGCCGTCGAAACGCTGCCGCTTGCCCGATCCGACGATTCCAAGAAACGGCTGATGGACGTCATCCAGCACGATGTCCGCCGCCTCGACCGGCTGATCAGCGATATCTCCGACGCCTCGCGCCTCGATGCCGAGCTTGCCCGTGTCGATGCCGGTTCCGTCGACATGGAGGTGCTGCTGCGCGACCTCATCGAGGTTTCGCGCCAGGTCAGGAGCACCAAGAAGCAGGTGGAGATCGAATATGCGATCGACCGCAAGCCGAACGTCAAGACCCGCTTCGTCGTTACCGGCCACGACCTGCGCATCGGCCAGATCATCGCCAACCTGATCGAGAACGCCCGCTCCTTCGTGCCGGAGAAGGGTGGCAAGATTACCGTGCGGCTGGTGCGGACACGGTCGCGCTGCGTCACCACGATCGAAGACAACGGGCCTGGCATCCAGGCAGAAAATATCGACCGCATCTTCGAGCGCTTCTATACCGACCGGCCGGAATCGGAAGGCTTCGGGCAGAATTCGGGGCTCGGCCTGTCGATCAGCCGCCAGATCGCCGAGGCCCATGGCGGTTCGCTGAGAGCGGAGAACATCACCGATGCCGAAGGCGGACAGGTGCTCGGTGCCCGCTTTATCCTCGCTTTACCCGTCGATGCCGCCGCATGACGGCGCTCCAGAACATTCATGCGACGGCGATCGTCGTTGGCAGGACGGGGCTCTTGTTCAGCGGTCCCTCCGGCTGGGGAAAATCGATGCTTGCCTTCACCTGCATGACCGAGGCGCGCCGGCTCGGGCTGTTTACGGCATTGGTCGCCGACGACCAGGTTCTTCTCTCCGAAGAGACCGGCAGCGTGGTGGCCACATGCCCGCCATCGATCGCCGGGCTGATCGAGCTTCGCGGCACCGGCATCGTCCGACAGGAGCATGTGCCCCAGGCGGCGATGCATTATGCCGTGCTTCCGGGCAGCGCGTCCGGCGAAAACCGCGTGCCGCCGGAGGGTGAAATCGTCAGCCTCGCGCCCGGCCTTTCGCTTCCCGCATTGCGGCTGCTCACAGGCGTCGCTTCACCGCTGGCAATGTTGATGGCGAAAGCGCCCGATATCGGACATTGAAGCCTTCCGGATTGATCAATCTGCCTTATATATTCGCATTTTTATCTTGCACTTCGGCTTTTCATGGCCAAGATGTGCCCCCACCGGTGGACGTAATTGCTGCATTGCGATATTGGGGCCACCGTTCGCGTATATGGGAGCAGTAATATCATGATCGGACTTGTGCTTGTCACTCATGGCAAGCTGGCTGAAGAGTTTCGTCATGCTGTCGAGCACGTCGTCGGTCCTCAGAAATTCATCGAGACGGTCTGTATCGGCCCCGAAGACGACATGGATCAAAGACGGCAGGACATTCTGGAAGCTGTATCCGGTGCCGATGACGGCCATGGCGTCGTCATTCTGACCGACATGTTCGGCGGAACGCCGTCCAATCTCGCCATTTCAGTCATGAGCAGCGGCCATACCGAAGTCATTGCCGGCGTCAACCTGCCGATGCTGATCAAGCTCGCCGGCGTGCGTGGCGAGAACAACATGGAGAAGGCGCTGGTGGAGGCTTCCGAAGCCGGGCGGAAATATATCAATGTCGCGAGCCGCGTGCTCAGCGGAAAATAACGGCCCTTCATGACATCGCTCTCCCGGGAACTCCTCATCATCAACAAACGCGGCCTTCACGCACGCGCCTCCGCCAAATTCGTGCAGATGGTCGAGACCTTCGATGCCGCCATCACCGTTTCCAAGGACGGAATGACGGTCGGCGGCACCTCGATCATGGGCCTGATGATGCTGGCGGCAAGCCCCGGATCGAGCGTCGTCGTCTCGGCAAGCGGCAGCCAGGCCGCGGAAGCGCTCGAGGCCCTGGACCAACTGATCCAGAACCGGTTCGGCGAAGAGATGTGAGCTTTCCGAGCTCATATAAACATATAAAGACTTCTTTATATCCTTATTGCCTTCCCACCCGAAGCCTGCTAAACGGCGGATATGCCGTGCGCTAACGCATGTTGCATCGAACTTGCTTCATGCGACACGCTTCAGCTCTCTTTTTTGTGCATGTCGTCATCCCGGAACCGCTGCGCATCTCCGGGTGACCTGCATCAGGACGCGGCCCATCCATCGCGCGGTCATCTTCGCGCTTGCGCCAATTTTGAGACGTTTTTCAGCCTGGAGGCCTCTATGAGCACTGAAAAAGATTATGTCGTCGCCGATATCGGGCTTGCGGATTTCGGCCGCAAGGAAATTACCATCGCCGAAACCGAAATGCCGGGGCTGATGTCCTGCCGCACCGAATTCGGCGACGCAAAGCCGCTGAAGGGCGCGCGCATCACCGGCTCGCTGCATATGACCATCCAGACGGCCGTGCTCATCGAAACGCTGGTGGCGCTTGGCGCCGAAGTTCGCTGGGCCTCGTGCAACATCTTCTCGACGCAGGATCACGCCGCTGCCGCAATCGCCGCTGCCGGCGTTCCTGTTTTCGCCATCAAGGGCGAGTCGCTTGAAGATTACTGGGTCTATACCGACAAGATCTTCCAGTGGGCCGATGGCGGCCTTTCCAACATGATCCTCGATGACGGCGGCGACGCCACCATGTACATCCTGCTCGGCGCCCGCGCCGAAGCTGGCGAAGACGTGCTGTCGCATCCGCATTCCGAGGAGGAGGAAATCCTCTTCGCACAGATCAAGAAGCGCCTCGCCGCTTCGCCTGGCTGGTTCACCAAGCAGCGCGACGCGATCAAGGGCGTCACCGAGGAAACAACGACCGGCGTCAATCGCCTCTACCAGCTCAGCCAGAAGGGCCTGCTGCCCTTCCCGGCGATCAACGTCAACGACTCGGTCACCAAGTCGAAGTTCGACAACAAGTACGGCTGCAAGGAATCGCTGGTCGACGGCATCCGCCGCGGCACCGACGTGATGATGGCCGGCAAGGTTGCCGTCGTCTGCGGCTACGGCGATGTCGGCAAGGGTTCTGCCGCTTCGCTCTCCGGCGCCGGCGCCCGCGTCAAGGTAACCGAAGCCGATCCGATCTGCGCCCTGCAGGCCGCCATGGACGGTTATGAAGTCGTGCTGCTCGAGGACGTCGTTTCCTCGGCCGATATCTTCATCACTACCACCGGCAACAAAGACGTCATCCGCATCGACCACATGCGTCAGATGAAGGACATGGCGATCGTCGGCAATATCGGCCACTTCGACAACGAAATCGAAGTCGCCGCGCTGCGCAATCTCAAGTGGACCAACGTCAAGCCGCAGGTCGACCTGATCGAATTCCCCAAGGGCAACCGCATCATCCTTCTTTCCGAAGGCCGCCTGCTCAACCTCGGCAACGCCACCGGCCATCCGTCCTTCGTGATGTCGGCCTCCTTCACCAACCAGACGCTGGCGCAGATCGAGCTCTTCACCAAGCCCGATCAATATTCGAACCAGGTCTATATCCTGCCGAAGCATCTCGATGAAAAGGTCGCACGCCTGCATCTCGACAAGCTCGGCGTGAAGCTGACGGAGCTTTCCGAAGAGCAGGCTGCCTATATCGGCGTCTCGCCGAAGGGCCCGTTCAAGTCCGACCACTACAGATATTGATCTGATCGTTAATATCCACAAGATGTAGAAGCCGCGGCATTGACAAATGCCGCGGCTTATTTTTTGGGCGCTCTCTTCCCGCCGATTCCCATCCGAAGTATTGTTTTAAGACTTGATTCGTGGCGCCGGACCCCGTCCGGCCGCTCCGGAAATGGGATGTCTTGTCGTAATGCGGCACATTGAAGGACGGAGACATACCGCGGATGTCGGAACTGAAACACAGCCTGCCGGGTCAGGCGGATGATGGCGTTCGCGCCGGTCGCCGCCCGCTCATGGCGGGCCAAGAACAGCAATATGCAACGGCACACGAGGCCGCAAAGCAAGAGCATGGATCATTGGCGCGCTTTCTGAAAGCCTGCGCGGCTGGCACGGCGCTTGCCGCGCTGGCGCGGCCAGTTCTGGCCCAGACGGAGCAGCAAGCGGCGGCCGCGGCTCACCTTTTCACATCCTCGCAGGTCGTCGGCGTTTCCGTCGTCATCGGCGTCATATCGGCAGCACTGCTTTCGACATTGTGGCTGGTGCGCCAGCGCGGCAATCTGGAAAGCGAGAGCCGGGAAATCCGCTCGGCGCTGTCCGATGCCCAGCAGCGCATTTCGCAATACCAGGCGCTGATCGCCGACAAGAACCGGCGGATCGTCATCTGGGACGGCAATGCCCGTCCCGAACTGCTCGGCCAGCTTCCGCCCGAGACCGGTGCCCCGCAGGACGGCGAATTCCTGGCCTTCGGACTCTGGCTGAAGTCCCGCTCGGCCGCCGATCTGGAAAAGGCGATCGACCGGCTGCGCGATGGGGCACAGAGCTTCGACATGGTGGTCGAAACCATCCGCGATGAAATTCTTGAAGCACAGGGCCGGGTTTCCGGCGGCCGCGCCTTCGTCCGTTTTGTGGCGCTCAACAATCTGCGCGCCGAGCTTGCGGAGCTCAGGATCGAGCGCGACCGGCTGATGACCTCGATCTCGGCCTTCCAGACCATGCTCGACGCGATCGACATGCCGGCTTGGCAGCGCGATCCCGCCGGCCGCCTCACCTGGGTCAACCAGGCTTATGGCGAGGCCGTCGAAGCGCGCTCGCCGCAGCAGGCGATCAATGAAGGCCGCGAGATGCTGACGACCGTGGCGCGCGAACGCATTCGCGCGACGGTGACGCCGGAATCGCCCTTCCACGACACGATCTCGACGGTGGTGCACGGCAACCGCACCTTCTTCGACGTCGTCGACGTCAGGCTTCCCGGCGGCTCGGCCGGCATCGCAATCGATGTGTCCGACATCGAGGCGGTGCGCGCCGAGCTGGAACGGACGCTGAAGAGCCATGCCGAAACGCTCGACCATCTCGCCACGCCGGTCGCGATCTTCGACGGCGACCGCCGGCTGCAATTCTACAACCAGGCCTTCGTCGCACTCTGGGAGCTGGATATCGCCTTCCTGGAAGGCCGGCCGGACAATAGCGAGCTGCTCGAGCGGCTGCGGGCAGCCAAGAAGCTGCCGGACCAGCTCAACTGGAAGAGCTGGAAGGAAGCAGCCCTTTCCGTCTACCGCGCGCTCGACACGCAATCCGATCTCTGGCACCTGCCGAACGGGCAGACATTGCGCGTCTTTGCGACCGCCCATCCGCAGGGCGGCGCCACCTGGGTGTTCGAAAATCTGACCGAGCAGGTCGATCTCGAAACGCGCTACAACACGCTGGTCAAGGTGCAGGGCGAAACGATCGACCATCTTTCCGAAGGTGTGGCGGTGTTCGGCCCGGATGGACGCATCCGCCTGTCGAACCCGGCTTTCCGCGCACTCTGGGGGATCACCGAAACCGAAGCCAAGCCCGGCACCCATATCCGCGCGTTGGGCGAGGCCTGTGCGCCGTCCTATGACCGGCCGGACGGCTGGAAGACCTTCGCCGAGCTGATCACCAGCTTCGACGACGAACGCCGCTCGGGCCAAGGAACGCTGGAACTGTTCTCCGGCCTGGTGCTCGACTATGCGGTCATCCCGCTGCCGAATGCCCAGACCATGCTGACTTTCGTCAACATGACGGACAGCGTACGGGCCGAACGGGCGCTGACCGAGAAGAACGAAGCGCTGCGCAAGGCCGACGAGCTGAAGAACGACTTCGTCCAGCACGTCTCCTACGAGCTGCGCTCGCCGCTGACGAATATCATCGGCTTCACCGACCTGCTGCGGACGCAGGGCGTCGGGCCGCTGAACGAACGGCAGGCCGAATATATCGACCATATCTCGACCTCGTCCTCGGTTCTTTTGACGCTCGTCAACGACATTCTCGACCTCGCGACCGTCGATGCCGGCATCATGCGGCTCAACTATGCGGATATCGATCTCAACGACCTGCTCGACGACGTCTCGATGCAGATCGCCGATCGCCTGCATGAAAGCGGCGTCGCGCTCGAAATCACCGCGCCGGCCTATCTCGGTTCGATCGTCGCCGACCCGCAACGGCTGAAGCAGATCCTTTTGAAGCTGCTTTCCAACGCGGCGAATTTCTCTCCCGAGGGCACCTCGATCTCGCTGGAATGCCATCGCGAAGGCACGGATTTCGTTTTCGCCGTCAGCGATCGCGGCCCCGGCATCTCACCCGATATGATCGCCACCGTCTTCGACCGCTTTGCGACCGGAGCGAAAAGCGGCAAACGCGGCGGTGCCGGCCTCGGCCTCTCGATCGTCGACAGCTTTGTCAGCCTGCATCATGGCGACGTGACGATCGACAGCGAGCCGGGCAAGGGCACGACCGTCGTCTGCCGCATTCCCTCGGTCGATATCCCGCATTCCGCTGCCGCCGAATGACGACCGGCGATACGATCTCGGTTTTTCTGAAGGACGAAGCGGCAACGATCCGCTTCGGCGACGATCTGGCGCTCGCCCTGAAAGCCGGCGATTGCCTGGCTCTTTCCGGCGATCTCGGCGCGGGCAAATCCTCACTCGCCCGTGCGATCCTGCGCGCCATGGCCGATGACGAGGGGCTCGAAGTCCCAAGCCCGACCTTTACGCTGGTGCAATCCTACGATCTGCGCATTCCGGTTTCGCACTTCGATCTCTACCGGCTCGGCGATCCGGCCGAACTGACGGAGCTCGGATTCGACGAGGCCCTGGAGAACGGCATCTGTCTCGTCGAATGGCCCGAGATGGCTGAGGGCGAACTGCCGGCCGATCGCATCGCACTAAGGCTGGACCAGGACGGCAGCGGCCGCCGGGCAACGATCAAAGCCGCAGAGCCGCAGGCCTCACGCATCCGCAGGGTCCTGGCGATCCGTGCCTTCCTCGACGAAGCCGGCTTTCCCACTGTCAAACGCCGCTTCCTGACCGGCGATGCTTCGCTGCGCGCCTATGAGGCGATCTATCCGGACGCTGCCCCGCGAATAATACTGATGGATTGGCGCCCGCATCCCGAGGGACCGCCTGTCCATGACGGCAAGTCCTATCCCAAGGTCGCGCATCTGGCACAAAACGCCTATCCTTTCGTTGCGATTGCCGATGCCTTGCGCGAGCGCGGTTTTGCAACGCCGGAGATTTATCAGGTCGATTATGAGCAGGGTATCCTGCTGATCGAGGATCTCGGCACCGAAGGCGTGCTCGATGACGACGGGCAGCCGATCGCCGAACGTTACCGGCAAAGCGTCGCCTGCCTTGCCCATCTTCATTCCATGCAGATCCCTCAGAATATCCCGGTGTCTGCAACGCACACGCATCACATTCCGGACTTCGACCGCACGGCAATGAAGATGGAAGTGCAGCTTGTGCTCGATTGGCATATTGCCTGGAAGCGCGGCACACCTCCCACCGATATCGAACGGGCGGAGTATCTGGCGATCTGGGACGCGCTCATCGACGAGCTCGCGACAGCCGAGAAGAACCTGCTGCTGCGCGACTTCCACTCGCCGAACATCATCTGGCGCGATGAGAAAAGCGGTATTGGCAAAATCGGCATCATCGACTTTCAGGATGCGATGATCGGCCCGACCGCCTATGACCTGGCTTCCATCGTCCAAGATGCGCGGGTCACGATCAAACCGGCGCTCTTCCGGCAGCTGATGGATGATTATCTCGCCCTTCGCCGTGCCCAAGGCGGCTTTGACGAAGCCGAATTCATGAAGGTCTGGGCGATCATGTCTGCGCAGCGCAATTGCAAGCTCGCCGGTCTTTGGGTGCGGCTGTTGCAGCGCGACGGGAAGCCCGGCTATCTCAAGCATATGCCGCGAACGCTCGCCTATCTCCAGGTCGCATTCGAGCACGAAGCGCTTGCCCCCTTGCGTGATTGGTGCGCAAGGGCTGGAATAGGCCAAAGCGAATCATAAGTTCCGGATCAGGATGACAATCAGACAAGCCATGGTACTGGCCGCGGGTCTTGGAACCCGTATGCGCCCGATCACCGACACGATCCCGAAGCCGCTGGTGAAAATCGACGGCAAGCCGATGATCGACTATGCGCTGGATTCGCTGGTTGCGGCTGGCGTCGAACGGGCCGTCGTTAACGTTCACCACTTTGCCGGCCAGATGCTCGACCATCTCGAGGCCTATCGCGGCCTAGACATCATCATCTCAGACGAGCGGGAAGCACTGATGAATTCCGGCGGCGGGCTGGCGAAGGGTTTGAACCTGCTCGATCGCGAGAACGTTTTCGTCATGAATGCCGATCTCTTCTGGATCGGCGAACAGCTCGGGCGACCGACGAACTTGCAGCGCTTAGCCGGATTCTTCGATGCCGAACGCATGGACATGGCGCTTCTCTGTGTGAGGATCGAGGATACGACGGGTCACAACGGCAAGAACGATTTCGGCATGGCGGCCGACGGCCGGCTGGCGCGGTATCGCGACGATCCGTCCAATCCCGTCGTCTATGCCGGCGCGATCGTCATGAACCCGTCGCTGCTCGACGATGCGCCAAAGGATGCCTTCAATCTCAATATTTATTTCGACAAGGCGATCGCGCGCGGGCGGCTTTTCGGCATGCTGCTCGAGGGCCACTGGCTGACGGTGGGAACGCCGGAGGCAATCGGCGAGGCGGAGGAAACGATCCGACGGCTGCGGGCGTTCGCGTGAGATATGGCGGAGCGGTACCAGCCACGCATTCTGACGATCCCGGCGGGCCTCTCCTTCCTGAAAATGCTGGCGACGAGGCTTTGCGACGGCCGGCTGACGCCGCTGTTCCGGCATGAGGCCGATGATCCGCTGTCGCTTTCCAGGGTAACGATCTACCTGCCGACGCGGCGCGCCGTGCGTGTGCTGCGCTCGGAATTCGTCGATCTGCTCGGCGGCCGCTCGGCGATCCTGCCTGTTATTCGTCCCCTCGGCGAAACCGACGACGACAGCGGCTATTTCGACGAGGCGCTGCCGGCAACGATCGATCTCGCCCAGCCGCTGTCGAATACGGCCCGCCTGCTGGAGCTTGCGCGCCTCATTCTCGCCTGGCGCAACAAACTGCCGGAGATCGTCCGCCACATTCATTCGGACTCGCCGCTCGTTGCGCCGGCAAGCCCGGCGGATGCGATCTGGCTCGCCCGCAACCTCGCGGAACTGATCGATTCCATCGAAACCGAAGACCTCGACTGGTCGGAGCTGTCGAAACTCGACACCGGCGATTATGCCGCCTGGTGGCAGCTGACGGCGGAATTCCTGCAGATCGCCAGCGCCTTCTGGCCGGAGCGGCTTTCCGAGCTCGAAAAATCCTCACCGGCGCGACACCGAAACGCCATTCTCCGGGCCGAAGCAAAAAGGCTTTCGGCGACGAAGGCCGCTGGGCCGATCATCATTGCCGGTTCGACGGGCTCCGTTCCTGCCACCGCCGATCTGATCGCCGCCGTCGCCAATATGCCCGAAGGCGTGATCGTGCTTCCGGGCCTTGATCTTTCCATGCCTGAAAGGCACTGGCAGATGGTGGCGCCGGAGCTTTCACCGGGCCAGCATGCCAATCCCGCAAGCCGCAGCCACCCGCAATATGGCCTGTCATCGCTGCTCAAGCGACTGAAGCTCACGCGCGCCGACGTCAGGCTCCTCGACAGGCCGGAAGCCGATCTTGACCGGCGCGCCGAAATCCTGTCCCGGGCACTCGTACCGGCGGAGGCGACCAGCGATTGGGGCACTTGGAAGAGCGAGCTGCCTGAGGGCGCGTTTTCTTCAGCTTTCGCCGATGTTTCGCTGATCGAAGCCGCGAACGAACGCGAGGAAGCGACGGCGATTGCCATTGCGCTCCGGTTGGCGTTGGAAAGACCGGGGCAGGACGGCGAAAGCCGGGCGGCGCTCATCACGCCGGACCGGAATCTCGCTCGCCGGGTGATGGCCGAGCTTTCCCGCTTCGGCATCCTCGCCGACGATTCGGCCGGCACTCCGCTTGCGGCCACGCCGCAGGGTACGCTTCTGCAATTGCTGCTGGAGGCGGCATTGCGCCCGGGCGATCCGGTGGCGATCGTCTCGCTGCTCAAACATCCGCTGGCCCGCTTCGGCCTTGAACGCGCCACATTGATTTCCGCCACCGAGGCGCTCGAGCTGCTGGCACTGCGCGGCGGCGTGACGGAGGTGGATATCAGCAGACTCGAGCCCCTGCTCACCCAACAGCTTGCCGAACAGGCTGAGGATAGGCACCCGCCGCAATGGCGAAAAGCGGTTACGCCGGACGCCGCCGATGCCGCTTACGACCTTGCCCGCCGGGTCACACAAGCGACCGAGCCGCTGGCTTCGGCCTTGATGCGGCACCGGCCGGAAGATCGCGGCAGGACGGCCAGTTTTACCTTGTCCGAATGGGCGGAGCGCACCGGCCGCTCGCTTGAAGCGGTGGCGGCCGATCCGCATGGCAATCTCGCCGATCTCTGGTCGGGCGAAGCCGGCGATGCGCTTGCCGCCCTGCTCGGTGAAGTGATCGACACCAACGGCCAGATGGAGGCCGACGGACCGCAATGGATCGACATCATGGCAGCCCTTGCCGCCGGTCATGCGGTGAAGCCGCGGGCGCTCAGCCATCCCCGCCTCTTCATCTTCGGCACGCTGGAAGCCCGCCTGCAGAGCGTCGATACGATGATCCTCGGCGGCCTGAACGAGGGCACCTGGCCGGGGCAGACCGCCAACAATCCCTTCATTCCGCGCATGATGAAGACGGAGATCGGCCTTGAGCCGCCGGAACGGCGCATCGGTCAACTGGCGCATGACTTCGAGATGGCGAACGGCACGCGCCATCTGATCTATTCGCGCGCGCTACGCCAGGGCTCGACGCCAACGGTCGCCTCGCGCTGGCTGCAGCGGCTGCTGGCGCTTGCCGGAGAGGCCTTCGAAGCGGAATTGACGGGAAGCGGCAACCGCTTCCTCCAATGGGCCGGCCTGATCGACCGGGGCGAGCCCCAGGCCCCGGCGCAGCGGCCTTCGCCGAAACCGCCGCTGACACTGCAGCCGACATCCTACTCTTTCAGCGAAGTCGGACGGCTGCGCCGGGACCCTTATGCCATCTATGCCCGCCGCATTCTGCGGCTCGATCCCGTCGATGCGTTCAACCGCGATCCGGGAGCGGCCGAACGCGGCACGCTCTACCACACGATCATCGACCGGTTCATTCGCGAAGGACATGTCGCCGGCACGCCGGATGCGGCAGCGGCGATGGAGCGCATTCTTTCCGAGCTCTTCGACATGCAGCAGCTGCCGCCGCATATCGATGCGGTGTGGCGGCCGCGATTTCGCGCCGTGGCCGGCGCCTTCCTCGACTGGGAGGCCGGACGGCGGCCCGGCATCCGCAAGACGCTGACGGAGGTGCGGGGCGGCGTCGAACTGGAAGCGATCAATATCCGGCTCAACGGTGTTGCCGACCGGATCGACGTCACCGGACCGCAGGCCGCCGATATCATCGACTACAAGACAGGCTACAATCCCTCGCCGACACAGGCACGGGTGCTTCTCGATCCGCAGCTAGCGCTCGAAGCGGCGGCCCTGAGCGCCGGTGCCTTCCGCGATGCCGGCAGTCTCGTGCCGCAGGACCTGCTTTATGTCCGCCTGCGGCCGGGACGCCGTTTTCAGGTCGACACCGTCAACAACGAAAGTTCGGCGCGCAGCGACAAGGCGAAATCGGCGATGGATCTCGCCGAAGAATCGATCGATCAGCTGGTCAAGTTCGTGAGCTTGCTGCAGTCCGGCGAGAAAGGCTTTACCTCGCGGCTGATCCCGGCACAGCAATTCGATTTCGGCGGCGATTATGATCACCTCGCCCGCGTTTCCGAATGGTCGACGGCAGAAACCGAAGAAGGCGGCGGTGATGAGTGACGTGACCGCGCTTCCCAATGACGATGATCCGGGCGCCTGGATCGGCTGGACGACGATCCAGCAGGCGATCGCCTCCGATCCCGAGCGCTCGGCATGGGTCTCGGCAAATGCCGGCTCCGGCAAGACGCATGTGCTGACCCAGCGCGTCATCCGGCTTTTGCTTGCCGGTGCGCGGCCTTCCGCCATTTTATGCCTCACCTATACCAAGGCTGCCGCTTCCGAAATGTCGAACCGCGTCTTCGAACGGCTGGCGGACTGGGTGGTGCTTGACGATGAAGACCTTAGCCGGCGGATTACCCAGATCGAGGGGACCGCTCCCGACGGAATAAAGCTTGCCGAGGCCCGCCGGCTGTTTGCGAAGGCGCTGGAGACACCGGGTGGACTGAAGATCCAGACCATCCATGCTTTTTGCGAGGCGCTGCTGCATCAGTTCCCGCTGGAGGCCAATGTCGCCGGGCATTTCTCGGTTCTCGACGATCGCGCGGCGGAAGCGCTGCTGTCCGATGCGCGCCGAGCACTGCTGACGGCGACCGCGCCGGAGGGAGACAGCGCCCTTGCCGAGGCATTCGCCTATGTGCTCGATCTCGGCGACGAATCCGGCCTGGAAAATCTGCTCGGCGACATCGTCGCCAACCGCAACGCCATCCGTCGTTTCACGGCAACGGCCGAACGGCGGGGCGGCATCGAGGTGGTTTTGCGCGAAAGACTTGGTCTTGCCCCCGATGACACGGAGAGCCGGATCGCGGCGCAATATTGGCCGTTGCCGGAGCTTTCCGGCGGTATGCTGGAGCTTTATCTGTCGCTTGCCGATCAGAGGGGCGGCGCGAAGGCACAGGAAGTTGCCTATGGTCTCAGGCTTGCCGGGCGGGAACGTGACGACGCAAAACGCGCCGAGTTTCTCGAGAAAATCTTTCTGACGGTGAAGGGCGAGCCGAAGGCGGATTCGCAATTCACGGTCAAGGCGATGCTTGCCGAAGCGCCGCAGCTGGCGGGCGCCATTGCTGCTGCCCGCGCCCATGTCGCTGCAAGCCGCGACCGGCTGAAACTGATACGGATGCATGGCGCGACGCATGCCGCGCTGGTGCTGGCAGAGCGGCTCAATCACGACTATGAGGAGCTGAAGAAGCAGCGCAGCCAACTCGATTTCGAGGATCTGATCACCCGCACCGCCGACCTGCTGACGAAAAGCGGCGTCGGTCCCTGGATCCATTACAAGCTCGATCGCGGCATCGATCATATCCTCGTCGACGAAGCGCAGGATACCAGCCCGATCCAGTGGAGCGTCATCCAGTCGCTCGCCGAGGATTTCTTCTCCGGCGAAAGCGCCCGTCCGATCGTGCGCACGCTCTTTGCCGTCGGCGACGAGAAACAGTCGATCTATTCCTTTCAAGGCGCGCGGCCTGAGCGTTTTTCCGAGGAAAGCGACCGGACGCGACGGCGCGTCTCCGACAGCGGGCAAAACTTTTCCTCTGTGCGGCTGCCGCTTTCCTTCCGCTCGACCGCGGATGTGCTCGAAGCCGTCGACCACATATTCAGGGAACCCGACAATTCGCGCGGCCTCAGCGCGCTCGGCGAACCGGTCGTGCATCGCTCCAGCCGCATCGGACATCCCGGCGCCGTGGATCTTTGGGAAATGGTCGCGCCCGAGGCGGTGGTCAAGGAAGAGGACTGGACGGCGCCCTTCGACGCAACGCCGGAAAGCGCGCCGGCCGCAATCCTGGCACGACGGATCGCCCATTCGATCGGCACGCTTGTCGGCCGCGAGACGATTGTCGACAAAGGCAAAGAGCGCCTGATCGAAGCCGGCGACATCCTGGTGCTGGTGCGCAAGCGCGACGCCTTCGTCAATGCCTTGACACGCGCCTTGAAACGCCGCGGCGACATTCCGGTCGCCGGCGCTGACAGGCTGGTGCTGACCAGCCATATCGCCGTGCAGGATCTGCTGGCGCTCGGTCGTTTCCTGCTGCTGCCGGAGGACGATCTTTCGCTCGCCGCCGTGCTCAAGAGCCCGCTTTTCGATCTTTCCGAGGACGACATCTTTGCTATCGCCGCGCTACGCGGTGACAATGAGAGCGTCTGGCACCATCTCAAACGCTTCGCCGCCGACGGCACCGAGCGTTTCCGCGCGGCCGTGGAGAGGCTGGAGCTGTTCCTTCGCCAATCCAGAAGCCTGTCGGTTCATGATTTCTATGCGCGTGTGCTGGGCAGCCATGGCGGGCGGCGGCAATTCCTTGCCAGGCTCGGCACCGAGGTCAGCGATATCCTCGACGAATTCCTGACTTTCACCATCGACCATGAGAGCTCCGGCCTTCCCGGGCTGCAATCCTTCATCTCGACGCTGGAGCTCGAAGCCCCGGTGGTCAAGCGCGAGCAGGACAAGGGGCGCAACGAGGTGCGGATCATGACCGTGCATGCCTCCAAGGGTCTCGAGGCACCTATCGTCTTCCTGGTCGACGGCGGTTCGAAGGCCTTCACCCATACCCATCTGCCGAAACTTCGCCTGATCGAGACCGATGCCGACGAACCGCCGATGCCCGTCTGGGTTCCCGTCTCCGATCTCGCCAATTCGCTGACCCAGAACGACGCCGTCCGTATCCAGATGCTGGCGGAGGAAGAGTACCGCCGATTGCTCTACGTCGCCATGACGCGTGCCGCCGACCGGCTGGTCGTCTGCGGCTATCGCGGCGTGCGTCTCAACAACGACACCTGGCATATGATGATTTCGACGGCACTGCGCGACGACCATCCGCATGTCGAGGCGACGACATTCTCCAGTCCCGATGGCCAATGGCCGGGTATCGAATGGCGTGTGCCGCGGGTGGAGCGAAGCTTCGAGCGCATCGACCGCAGCCAGGAGCGCAACAGCGAGGAGAGACTGCCGGACGGCCTGTTGCGGCCATTGCCGCCGCAGGCCGAGCTGCCCCGGCCGCTCAGCCCCTCCGGCGCCGGCACGATCATCGACGAAGACGAGGGCGGTTTGCTCGTCGTTTCGCCACTGTTCGGCGAGAAGGAGCGCAGCGATCGGTCTCTGGAGAAGGGTCGGCTGATCCATCGCATGCTGCAGGCGCTTCCCGAAATCCCGCCTGCTGAACGAGCTGATGCCGCAGGCCGCTATGCCGAACGGGCGGCGCGGTTCTGGCCGGAAGCCGAACGGCGCAAGCTGGTCGATTCGGTTCTGAAACTATTGGACGAAGAGGGTTTGCAGGCCGTCCTCGGTGACGAGGCCCAGCCCGAGGTCTCGATCATGGGAACATTGACTCTTGAGGACAGGCGCTATGCCGTCTCCGGCCGCATCGACCGGCTCGCCGTCTTTGCCGATCGTGTCGTCATCCTCGATTACAAGACCAATCGGGTGCCGCCGGCGACGGAGGCGGCTATTCCCTTCGCGCACCGGGCGCAGCTGGCGATCTATCGCGAGATCCTGGCGCCGCTCTATCCCGGCAAGCCAATCGAGTGCATGCTTGTCTACACCGAGAACGCCTCGCTTTATACGCTGAGCGAAAAGGCGCTCGGTTTGGCGCTTGCAGCGGTCAAGACAAAGTGAAATACCGGACATTGAAAATTCGGCACCGCACCATCACATGTGGTTCAACACCCGAGGTAAAGGAGCAGCCCATGGCTACCGTGAAAGTCGATATCAACAATTTCCAGTCGGAAGTTCTGGAATCCGCAGAGCCCGTCGTCGTCGATTTCTGGGCTGAATGGTGCGGCCCGTGCAAGATGATTGCGCCAAGCCTTGAAGAAATCTCGGTCGAGATGGAAGGCAAGGTCAAGGTCGCCAAGCTGAATATCGATGAGAACCCGGAACTCGCCGCACAGTTCGGTGTGCGCTCCATTCCGACCCTGGCAATTTTCAAGGGCGGCGAAGTCGCCGATATTTCTGTCGGCGCCAAAGCGAAGACCGCGCTTTCGAACTGGATTTCCAGCGCCGCCTGATATCGCCCAGTTCACATTAACGAAAAAGCCCGGCTCGACCGGGCTTTTTTCATTTCGTATTCTTCATTTCGCCCATCACTTCGGCGGCGTGCCGTTGTCGGAAAGCACATCGCCGACGAGATAGAGAGAGCCGCCGACGAGGATGCGCGGGGGTAGACCCTCCGGATCGAGGACGGCTTTTATGGCTTCCAGCGCATCGCCGACGGTCGACATCGGTTCGGCAACCAGGCCGGCATCATAGGCGGCGTTCGACAAGATCACCGGGTCGATCATCGCATCGCTGTTGCGGATCGGCACGCAGAAAACCTTCTCGACCAAGCCGGCAAAGGCCTTGAAATAGCCGACCGGGTCCTTGGTGTTGATCATGCCGATAATCAGGAAAAGCGGCCGCGACTGGCGCTCTTCGAAATTGGCCATGGCTTCGGCGATCACTTCGCCGGCACCAGGATTGTGCCCGCCATCGATCCAGATCTCGGCGCCGGCGGGCGCATGCGCCAGCAGCCGGCCTTCGCCCAGGCGCTGCAGCCGGCCCGGCCATTCGACGGAATTCATCGCCTTTTCCATCATCGTCTCGGTGACGGTAAAACCCGCCGCCTTGACGGCGCGAATGGCGGCGGCGGCATTGGCATATTGATGGCGGCCGGGAAGGCGCGGCAGGGGCAGGTCGGCAAGACCGAATTCGTCCTGATAGACGAGCCGGCCATATTCCTCATGCGCCATGAAATCCTGCCCGAAGACGGCGCTCGGGCAATGCAGCCGTTCGGCCGTCGACATCAGCACGTCGAGTGCGGCGTCGTATTCCTGGTGGCCGATGACGACGGGAAGCCCCGGCTTCATGATGCCGGCCTTTTCGGCGGCGATCAATTCGACCCTATCGCCGAGATAGGGCTGGTGATCCAGCGAGATCGGCATGATCACCGAAACCGCCGGATCGGAAATGACATTGGTGGCATCGAACCGGCCGCCGAGACCGACTTCGATGATCGCGGCATCGGCCGGCTGTTCGGAAAATAGGATGAAGGTGACCGCCGTCAGGATTTCGAAGACGGTAATGTGCTGTCCGGCATTGGCATCGGCCACCCGGCGCAGGGCCTCGGCAAAGACAGCGTCATCGACAAGCTGCCCGCGCCCGCCCGCCACACCGATGCGATAACGCTCGTGCCAATTGACGAGATGCGGCGAGGTGTGAACATGAGCGCTGTAGCCGCCGGCTTCGAGCAGAGCGCGGCAGAAGGCGGTGACCGACCCCTTGCCGTTGGTGCCGGCGACATGGATCACCGGCGGCAGTTTTCGGTGCGGATTGCCGAGCACATCGAGAAGACGGGTGATGCGATCGAGAGACAGATCAAAACCCTTGGGATGCAATCCCATGAGCTTGTCGATCTCCTGTGCTGCCTCACTCACCGCGGTTTGGCCTCTGGGTATCAATTCGGCACCCCGCCTGCTTATCGGTTATCAGGCGCTCGCCGCCAGGGCGATCGTACCGCTATTCATGTCGTTCGCCGCTGACACCGGCTTCTTCGTCAGAATCTTCAGAACGCGCGCCAGCGTTTCCGGGATATCGTGACGTTTGACGACCATATCGACCATACCATGCTCCAGCAGATATTCGGAGGTCTGGAAGCCTTCGGGCAGTTTTTCGCGCAAGGTCTGCTCGATGACGCGCTTGCCGGCAAAGCCGATTTCGGCGCCCGGTTCCGCCAGATGAATATCGCCGAGCATGGCATAGGAGGCCGTGACGCCGCCTGTGGTCGGATTGGTCAGGACGACGATATAAGGCTGACCGGATTCCTTCAGCAGGTCAACGGCAACCGTCGTGCGCGGCAGCTGCATCAGCGACAGGATGCCTTCCTGCATGCGCGCGCCGCCGGAGGCGGGGAACATCACCAGCGGGCACTTTTCAGACGTCGCACGCTCGAAAGCCTTGACGATGGCCTCGCCGGCAGCCATGCCGAGCGAACCGCCGATAAAGTTGAATTCGTGCACGACCGCCACGAGCTTCAGTCCCTGCACCTTCCCGAGCCCGGCGAGGATGGTATCCTCCTGTTCGGTCTTCAGGCGGCTGTCGCGCAGGCGATCGCTATATTTCTTCGAATCGCGGAACTTCAGCGGGTCCTGGGCGACCTTCGGCTGCGGCAGCGATTCATATTCGCCATTGTCGAACAGATCGGCCAAGCGGGCCTTGGCCGGCATCTTCATGTGATAGCCGGAGGCCGGAATGACCCATTTGTTGCCTTCCAGATCCTTGTGGAAGACCATCTCGCCGGTTTCCGGGCACTTGATCCAGAGGTTCTCCGGCACTTCGCGACGGCCCAGCATGGAATTGATCCGCGGGCGAACGTAGTTGGTGATCCAGTTCAACTCGAATACTCCTGATTGACTAAAGCCCGTCACGATCTTTCAGATCGCTTGCCACGCTTTCGGTCTTTGTGTTCCCGCATGTCGTTGCCGCCAAACCGCTGTGCGACATGCTTTGACGCCAATGTGGGAAAACTATTCGGCAGCAACAAGGCGCGCCGAACGTGTTCCCGTGGAAAGGCCGCGCACCAGCGTGGCAACAGCCTGAACCGTGTCCGCCGTTGCCTTGCCGTCACTCGTCAGGCTGGTCGCGACCTGATTGACGATGGCGGTGCCGACGACGACGCCATCGGCCGAACCGCCGATGACCTTAGCATGTTCCGCCGTCTTGACGCCGAAGCCGACGCAGACGGGCAGTTGGGTGTGCTGCTTGATGCGTTCGACCGCGCCCGAAACCAGCGATGGATCCGGCAGCGCCGAACCGGTGATGCCGTTCATCGAGACGTAGTAGACGAAGCCGGAGGTATTCTTCAAAACCTTCGGCAGGCGCTTCTCATCCGTCGTCGGCGTCGCCAGGCGGATGAAATTGATGCCTTTGCGGATCGCCGGGATGCAGAGTTCGTCGTCCATTTCAGGCGGCAGATCGACGACGATCAGGCCGTCAATGCCGGCAGCAATCGCATCGTCGAGGAATTTCTCGACGCCGTAAATATAGATCGGATTGTAGTAGCCCATCATCACGATCGGCGTGGCGTCGTTGGTCTTGCGGAAATCGGCCGCCAGCTGCAGCGTCTTCTTCAGCGTCTGGCCGCCTTTCAGCGCACGCTGACCGGCGAGCTGGATCGCCGGGCCGTCGGCCATCGGATCGGAAAAGGGCATGCCGAGCTCGATTATGTCGGAGCCCGCCTCCGGCAGCGCCTTCATGATGCCGAGAGAGGTATCGTAGTCAGGATCGCCGCCCATGAAATAGGTCACAAGCGCCGGACGGCCCTCGGCCTTCAGCTCGGCAAAGCGTTTGTCCATGCGTGCGGTCATGTCTTACAGTCCCATTCCCAGAATCTTGCCGACGGTGAAGATATCCTTGTCGCCGCGGCCGGAGAGGTTCATCAGGATGATCTCGTCCTTGCCCATCGTCGGTGCGCGCTTGATCACCTCGGCAATCGCATGCGCGGCCTCGAGCGCCGGGATAATGCCTTCGAGGCGGGTCAGGGTCTGGAAGGCCTCGAGCGCTTCGTGATCCATGATCGGTACATAATCGACGCGGCCGATATCACTGAGCCAGGAATGTTCGGGGCCGATGCCGGGATAATCGAGACCGGCCGAAATCGAATGGCCTTCCTTGATCTGGCCGTCGCCATCCTGCAGCAGATAGGTGCGGTTGCCGTGCAGCACACCCGGCGAACCGGCGGTGATCGACGCGCAATGTTCGTCGCCCTGCAGGCCCTTGCCGCCGGCTTCGACGCCGACGATCTTCACTGTCGGATCATCGAGGAAAGGATGGAAAATGCCGATCGCGTTCGAACCGCCGCCGACGGCAGCGATGACGAGATCCGGCAGGCGGCCTTCGGCTGCCAGCATCTGCTCTTTCGCTTCGGTGCCGATCACCGACTGAAAATCGCGGACCATCTCCGGATAGGGATGCGGACCCGCCGCCGTTCCGATCAGGTAGTAGGTATCCTCGACATTGGTGACCCAGTCGCGGAGCGCCTCGTTCATCGCATCTTTCAGCGTGCCGCTGCCGGCCGTCACCGGCTTCACTTCCGCGCCGAGCAGCTTCATGCGGAAAACATTCGGCGCCTGACGCTCGACGTCGGTGGCGCCCATATAGACCACGCAGGGCAGGCCGAAGCGGGCGGCAACTGTGGCGGAGGCAACTCCATGCTGGCCGGCGCCGGTTTCGGCGATGATCCGGGTCTTGCCCATGCGCTTGGCAAGCAGGATCTGGCCGATGCAGTTGTTGATCTTGTGCGAGCCGGTGTGGTTCAGCTCCTCACGCTTGAAATAGATCTTCGCGCCGCCGAGTTCGGCCGTAAGCCGCTCGGCGAAATAGAGCGGGCTCGGGCGGCCGATATAATGGGCGCCGAGATGCTTCAATTCGGCCTGGAATGCCGGATCGTTCTTCGCCCTGTCCCATTCGTCCTGCAGATCGAGGATCAGCGGCATCAACGTTTCGGCAACGAAACGACCGCCATAGATGCCGAAGCGGCCGTCTTCATCAGGCCCGGAACGGAAGGAATTCGGTTTAGGCGTCTCGTTCACTCTCAACTCCCTGAGGCCATGACAGGCGCATCCGCCTCGTCGACCGCATCGAAAAATTCATCGATCATTGCGACGTTCTTCACGCCAGGCGCAGTTTCGACGCCCGAGGAGACGTCGATACCACGTGCCTTGGTATTCGCCAGCGCATCAGCGACATTGTTCTTGTTCAGACCGCCTGACAGCATGTAGTCGATGCTGCCGTCGAGCCAGCTCAGAAGGCTCCAGTCGAAGGAAATGCCGTTACCACCCGGCAATTCGGAACCCTTCGGCGCTTTTGCATCGAAGAGGAAACGATCGGCGATGCCGATATAGGCCTCGACGCGTTTCAGATCGTCGGCGGTGCGCACCGAAAATACCTTCATGACCGGCAGACCGTAGAGCGCCTTTATGGTCAGCACATGTTCGGGGCTCTCATTGCCGTGGAGCTGCAGGATATCCGGCTTCAACAGCGAGACGATCTCGTCCAGTTCGTCATTGCTGGGATCGACGACGACGGCGACGATCTTCGCTTTGCCACGCGCGGGCTCGGCAAGTTTTGCCGCCAAGTCCGGCTCGATATAACGTGGGCTCTTTTCGAAGAAAATAAAACCGATATGGGTCGCGCCGCGCGTCAGCGCGCGATCGACAGCATCAGGCGTCGTCAAGCCGCAGATCTTGATATCCGGTCTCATGGCAGCGAAGTGACACGAAACGCGGCAAGAGTCGAGCCAATTTGCATGGAAAGCTGTATTTAGAGCGGCCTTCGGCAAAAGCGCTTAGCGATCTTTCAGGTTCGCTCCTCGCGCTTTAGCTCTTTGTTTTTACGCATGTCGTTTGCGGCAAAAGCGCTCAGCGCTTGCCTAGCAAAACCGCTGCACACTTTTGCGCGACATTCTCTAATCGAAATCAATGGCGTGCAGCTGGCTGCCATGCCGCTTCAGCCAGGATTTCGCTTCGTCCATCCCGGGGCAAAGCTTCCGGCAGAGCGCCCAGAAGTGCGGGCCGTGGTTCATTTCCTTGAGATGGGCGACCTCATGGGCGGCGAGATAATCGATCACCGAGGGCGGCGCCATAACGATGCGCCAGGAAAAGCTCAAATTTCCCTCCGACGAGCACGAGCCCCAACGGCTGCGCGTGTCCTTCATCGAGATCGAGCGGATCGGCGCCCGGATCGTTCCGGCATGCATCGTCGCGAGCTTCACCAGCTCTGCGCGCGCCTCCTTCTTGAGAAAGGCCGCGATGCGCCGTCCGATATGTTCCTCCATGCCGCTGACGCGCAGCACCGGTCTGCCGTCTATCGAAACTGCCTCCGTCAGCCCGCGCAAGCTGCCGGTATGCTGGATGCGATGGGAAACGCCGCGAAAAAGAATTTCGCCGCCGTCGCGAAGGCCGGCATCGGTCGAAAACTTGGCAAGTTTGGTCAGCAGCCAACCCTGGTGCCGATCGAGAAAGGCATTGACCTCGCGCGCCGCAAGACCCTTCGGCACTGTCATCTTCAAGGCCCGGCCGCCCGGCTCGATGCGCAAGGTAATGCGGGTCGCCCGGTCATGCTGCTTGATGGTCAACGGCATCAGCCGGCCGGCCACCTCCAGCGTCCGCGTTTCGGGCGGCGCCGGTTTCCGCGCTTTCGGCCTTGTCTTCAGAAGCGAGAACATGGGTGTTTTCTATCCGATTCGCCGAGGGAGCGGACATAGAAAAACCGGCATCGGAAGATGCCGGTCATCAATTCAGCGCTCAGGCCTTCAAGGCGTCTGGTATTCGGCGACCGGGCCATTGTCGTCACGCTTGGCGTTCTTGCGGTCACGCATGAAGCGATCGAACTCTTCCTGGTCCTTGGCGCGGCGAAGTTCGCGCATGTAGGCGTCGAATTCCTCGCGCATTTCATCGAGCTTGCGGCGCTCTTCCTCGATCCGGTCGATCTCGGCCTTGCGCCAGTCGTCGAAGGCGACGTTGCCGGTCGAGAAATGCGGGCGGTGACGGCCGTTCGAGCGGCGGCAGGAGGCAAAGAAGCCATCGGTCGCCTGGTTGACGTCACGCTTGAAGCCGCGCAGACGGTCGCCGAAGATGATGTAGGCAAGCATGGCAAGACCCAGAGGCCAGAAAACCATGAAGCCGAGAATCATCAGGGCAATGGTAGCCGGAGTCCAATCCGGTCGAAGCAATGCTGACTGGTTCATCGTGCGGGTATCCCTCGCTTTCCACGTCCGGCAGGATACCGAACGCTGAAATCGATGTGGTTACCGCAATAACAACCTTCAAGACGATTGCCCGTGAAATCGGACAAGGCCTTGAATCCATTTTGCTAATTCAGCCATGCCTGATTTAGGCTGTCCGCCCGCCCTTGATGACACGCGGAACCGGAGGCTTCACGGCAGAACGGGAATGCTGGCGGACGAAATCGAGGATACGCGGCGCGATCTCGCGGCGGAACCGCGAGCCGTTGAAAACACCATAATGGCCGACATCCGGCTGCAGGTAATGCATGCGCATATCTTCGGGAATGTTGACGCAGATGGTCTGCGCCGCCTTGGTCTGGCCGACCCCCGATATATCGTCATTCTCACCTTCGACGGTCAGAAGCGCCACTTTGCGGATCGCTGCCGGATCGACGCGTTTGCCGCGATGCATCAATTCGCCCTTCGGCAGGGAATGCTTGATGAAGACCTCCTCGACCGTCTGCAGGTAGAATTCGGCGGTCAGATCCATGACGGCGAGATATTCGTCGTAGAAATCGCGATGCTTTTCCGGTTCGCCGTCGTTCTTCACGAGATGCATGAAGAATTCCTTGTGCGCGACGAGGTGTCGGTCGAGATTCATCGACATGAATCCCGAAAGCTGCAGGAATCCCGGATAGACCGGGCGCATGAAGCCCGGCTGCGGCCAGGGCACGTTCATGATGACATTGTCGGAGAACCACTGAAGCGACCGCTCCTGGGCGAGCTTGTTGACCGCCGTCGGGTTGATGCGCGTATCGATCGGGCCGCCCATCAGCGTCATCGACGCCGGCGACAGCGGATCATTGGCTTCCTCCATCACCGCAGCCGCAGCCAGCACCGGAACGGAAGGCTGACAAACGGCGATGACATGTGTGTCGTGACCGAGGAAATGCAGCATCTCGATGACGTAATCGACATAGTCGTCGAAATCGAAGGTGCCTTCCGTCATCGGCACCATGCGGGCGTCGATCCAGTCGGTGATGTAGACATCGGCACTCGGCAGCAGCGCCTCCACTGTGCCGCGCAGCAGCGTCGCATAATGGCCGGACATCGGTGCAACAATCAGAATGCGCGGATCGTTGCCGCGGGCGGCTGGAACATTGCGCGCGAAATGTAGGAGATTGCAGAAGGGCCGCGACCAGACGATCTCTTCACGGACGGAAACCATCCGATCGCCGATCGTCGTTTGATTCAGTCCGAATTCCGGCTTGCCGTAACGGCGCGTCGTGCGTTCGAACATTTCGAGGCTTGCCGCCATCGTCCGGCCGAGCGGCGTATGGGAAAACGGGTTCAGCGGATTGGCATAGGCAAATCGCATGATATCGGCCGCGGCGCGAAACGGCGCCATGGCGGCATGGTTCAATTCATAAAGCTGATAAAACAAAGGCGCCACCTTTCTCTATCGAAAAGATGAGGCCGATTGAGCGGCATCGACTCTTTCCGTTACGCGGGCACGTAACGCAGACTAACAGTTTTTTGTTGCACAGCAACATGGACGAACCAGACCCACACAAGAAATGCCGGAGATTTGATCCCCGGCATCATAATCGCCCTGAAAACTTAAGTTTCTCAGCAGGAAGCGTCGTTAATGGTCCGCTACGAAAGTCTGCTTCTGTGTGCCGAGACCTTCGATGCCGAGCTCGACCACGTCGCCAGCCTTGAGAAAACGCGGCGGCTTGAGGCCCATGCCGACGCCCGGAGGCGTGCCGGTCGAGATCACGTCGCCGGGATGCAGCGACATGAACTGGCTGAGGTAGGAGACCAGGAAAGCCACCCCGTAAACCATGGTCTTCGACGAGCCGTTCTGCATCTTCTGGCCGTTGACCGTCAGCCACATGCCGAGGTTCTGCGGTTCGGGGATTTCGTCCTTGGTCACGAGCCATGGGCCGATCGGACCAAAGGTGTCGCAGGATTTGCCCTTTGTCCATTGGCCGGACCGCTCGGTTTGGAAAGCGCGCTCGGAAACGTCGTTGGAGACGCAATAACCGGCGACATAATCCAGCGCTTCGGCTTCCGTCACATATTTTGCGGTCTTGCCGATGACGACGCCAAGTTCGACTTCCCAATCGGTCTTTTCCGAACCGCGGGGAATGATGACATCGTCGTTCGGCCCGACGATTGCCGATGTTGCTTTCATGAAGATGATCGGCTCGGGCGGAACGGTGGCGCCAGTTTCGGCAGCATGATCCGAATAATTCAAGCCGATGCAGATGAATTTGCCAGTGCCGGCGACACAGGCGCCAATACGGCCGGGCATAAGTTCCGGAAGGCTCTTCGGATCGATCGCCGCCATCTTCGCAAGACCGGCCGGCGTGATCGCCTCGCCGGCGATATCGGCGACATGACCGGAGAGATCGCGGATCTTGCCATCGGCATCGAGAAGCGCGGGTTTTTCATTGCCTGCTTGGCCAACACGCATCAGCTTCATGGAATTTCCTCCTCATCGAAAACGGATTTGCAGCCACCTATGAACGAATTATTCACCGGTGTCATTACGGCTTTGGCGCGAAGCGGTACGGCTTTCCTCGAATTTAGTCGGATTTCGGCGATGTTTTGCATGTCGTAGACCGCTTTTATGAAGACAGTCTGTGCACCCGAATTGCGACGATGCTGCGCTTGCCAAGCCCATGAAGCAGGAAATATGACTCCCAACCGATCCGAAGATGACGTGGAGTTCGAAAATGCATCTCTCCCAGGCTGTCGTGCGCACGGAACATGCAAGCCGCTATCTACAGCAGCTCTGCAAACACTGGAGTCACAAATTCAGCGTCGATTTCGATCCGAACAAGGGCCGCGTGCCGTTCAGCGAGACGGCAGAGGTGACGTTCACCGCCGATGATGCGGCGCTGACCATGATACTTTCCGTCGCCGACCCCGAACAACAGCTAAGAATGCAGGGTGTCATCGACGATCATCTGAAGCGCTTCGCCTTTCGCGAGGAACTCGACATCGTCTGGACCGACTAACACGAACCCCGATCCAAATTTCTGCCCTCAGGGAATAAGCATGACCAAGAGCAATAGCCGCGAATCCCAATATCCGATCGATCCGATGTTTCTCGACCGCTGGTCACCCCGCGCCTTCACCGGCGAAATTATCGAGGAAGCCCAACTGCTCAGCCTGCTCGATGCCGCCCATTGGGCGCCGTCTTCGTCCAATCACCAGCCCTGGCGTTTTATCTATGCGCTTAAGGGTTCGGAACATTGGGAGAAATTCGTCGCATTGCTCGTCGATGCCAATCAGGAATGGGCCAGGAATGCCTCGGCGCTGATTTTTGTCGTGTCGCGCAGCTTTACCGGCGTTGCCGGTTCCGGCGAGGAGAAACCCAGCTACACCCATTCCTTCGATGCTGGCGCGGCATGGGGCCACCTGTCGCTGCAAGCGCGCCTTTCTGGTTTCTACGCCCATGGCATGGGCGGCATCAAACACCAGGAAATCATGAAGAGCTTCGGCATTCCCGAGGGTTACCGGGTGGAAGCCGGCGTTGCCGTCGGCCGTCTGGCCGACAAGAGCGTTCTTTCCGAACGCAACCAGGCGCGCGAATTCCCCAGTCAGCGCAAACCGCTCGCCGAGGTCGCGTTCAACGGCCGTTTCCTCGCGGATTAATCGCCCCTCACAAGCAAAAGCCCCGCCATCTAGAGACGGCGCGGCTTCTGCTTGGTAAAATAACAATCAGATATCGAGGTTTGCGACGCTCAGTGCGTTGTCCTGGATGAATTCGCGCCGCGGTTCGACTTCGTCACCCATCAGTCGGGCGAAGAGGCCGTCAGCATCAGTGGCGTCGTTGACCTTGACCTGCAGCAGGGAGCGCACGTTGGGATCCAGCGTCGTTTCCCAGAGCTGCTCGGCATTCATCTCACCAAGACCCTTGTATCGCTGCATGGTCAGGCCCTTGCGGCCGGTTGCAAAGATGGCGTCGAGCAAGGCGCGCGGGCCCGAGATCTCGAGGTCGCCTTCGCGTCGATGCAGGGACGGCGGCGTCTGATAGATTTCCTTGAGCCGTGACGTCAGCTGGTCGATGTGCCGAGCATCCGAGGAGCCGATCAGCGCCATGTCGAGCACGACGATTTCCTTGACGCCGCGGACCATGCGTTCGAGGCGCAGGCCGCCATCGCTGGCCAGATCACCCTGCCAACCGCGTTCGGTTTCCTCGGCGATGATGTCGAGGCGGCTTGCCACCTCGCTCGTCAATGCCTGCGCTCTTGCCCGATCGCTGACGCGTTCGGCATTGAGGGCGCCGGCGATCGCCGCCTGTTCGATGGCCGCGCGATTGTAACGCGAATGGAGATTGTCGAGCAAAGCGCGCATGCGCAACGCGTCGAGGATGACCTCGCGCAGGTCCTGGCCGGTGCGGACTTCGCCGCTGCCGAGTTTCAGAGCCGCATCTTCCAGGCCCTGGCTGATGAGGTATTCCTCCAGCGCCTTTTCGTCCTTCAGATACTGCACCGACTTGCCGCGCGAGACCTTATAGAGTGGCGGCTGGGCGATATAGAGATGGCCGCGCTCGATAAGTTCCGGCATCTGGCGGAAGAAAAAGGTGAGCAGCAGGGTGCGGATATGAGCGCCGTCGACGTCAGCATCCGTCATGATAATAATCTTGTGATAGCGCAGCTTTTCGACGTTGAACTCGTCCTTGCCGATGCCGGTGCCGAGTGCTGTGATCAGCGTGCCGATTTCCTGGCTCGACAGCATCTTGTCGAAACGGGCACGCTCGACATTGAGGATCTTGCCGCGCAACGGCAGGATCGCCTGGTTTTCGCGCGAGCGGCCCTGCTTGGCCGAGCCGCCGGCGGAGTCGCCCTCGACGAGGAAGACCTCCGATTTTGTCGGATCACGCTCTGAGCAGTCGGCGAGCTTGCCGGGCAGCGAGGCGATATCGAGTGCGCCCTTGCGGCGGGTCAATTCGCGGGCCTTGCGGGCCGCTTCGCGCGCCGCCGCTGCCTCGACGACCTTGCCGACCAGAATCTTGGCTTCGCTCGGATGCTCTTCGAACCAGGTGTTCAGCGCCTCGTTAACGAGGCTTTCGACAACCGGACGGACTTCCGAGGAAACCAGCTTATCCTTGGTCTGCGAGGAAAATTTCGGATCAGGCACCTTGACCGAAAGCACCGCCGTCAGGCCTTCGCGGCAATCCTCGCCCTGCAGCGTCACCTTTTCTCTTTTGGTGATGCCGGAACTGTCGGCGTAGGATACGACCTGGCGCGTCAAGGCTGCCCGGAAACCGGCCATATGGGTGCCGCCGTCGCGCTGCGGGATGTTGTTGGTGAAGCAGAGCACATTCTCGTGGTAGCTGTCGTTCCACCACATCGCCACTTCGACGGTGATGCCGTCTTTTTCGCCGCGGATGGCGACCGGCTTGTCGACGAGCGACTTCTTGGCACGGTCGAGATAAGCGACGAAAGCCTCGAGGCCGCCGTCATAACGCAGCTCCTCCTGCTTGATATCGGAATGGCGCTTGTCGGTCAGCAGGATGCGCACGCCCGAGTTCAGGAAGGCGAGTTCGCGCAGGCGATGCTCGAGCGTGCCGTAGTCGAACTCCGTCATGGTGAAAGTATCGGTGCTCGGCATGAAACTCACTTCCGTGCCGGTCTCATTGGGCGCTTCGCCGGTGACCTTGAGCGGCGCATCGGCCACACCATGGGTGAAGCTCATTTCATGGATCTTGCCCTGGCGGCGGATCTTCAGTTTCAGCCAAACGGACAATGCGTTGACGACGGAGACGCCGACGCCGTGCAGACCGCCGGAGACCTTGTAGGAATTCTGGTCGAACTTGCCGCCGGCATGCAGCTGAGTCATGATGACTTCGGCCGCCGATACGCCTTCCCCGGTATGAATATCCGTCGGGATGCCGCGGCCGTTATCGGTGACGGTCACCGAGCCATCCGGATTGAGCGTGACGGTGACGATGTCGGCATGGCCGGCAAGCGCTTCGTCGATCGCGTTGTCGACGACCTCATAGACCATGTGATGAAGGCCGGAGCCATCGTCGGTATCGCCGATATACATGCCGGGACGCTTGCGCACGGCATCAAGGCCCTTCAGAACCTTGATGGAATCTGCGCCATATTCGGTGCTTACGCCGTTTTCCGTCGCGGATGTATCGCTCATTCTGTCGAGATTTTCCCTGTTGTCGTAAAGCTGCGGCGCGCCTTGCGAATCACCGGCTTTCTTCACTCTCGTATATAGGTTTTTTGGACACACTTCCCAATGGCAAGTCCCCTGAACAAGGCATAAAACAGGGGATTATGACGCTTTTCCGTCGCCTTTGACGCCATTTTCGAGAAGAGCGGATAGCCGCCCTATCTCTGCGCTGTCAAGGCTGCGGATCCGCCGCGCCAATCGGTTGGCAAATTCGGTATATTCCGGCGGCAGGCCTGATGTGTCGATGACGACGCGCGGGTCGGAGGAGCGGGCGAGCAGAAACAGTTCCTCGGCCTCATCCCAGATGATGTTGAAATAGCCGGCGATGCGCTGCAGCAGATCGAATGTCGGCAAACCACGCTTGCCATGTTCGAGCGCCGAGAGATAGGCGGGAGAGACATTCAGCGCTTCCGCCATCTCCTTCTGCGAGACACCCTTACGCGCTCTCAGCTTGCGAATCGCCTCTCCGAAAGGGGTCATGGCTTTTCCCCATGCCGCCGCGACAGGCGAATGTAGAGAGCGCCCTCCCCGCCATGATGCTGTGCGGCCGATTCATAAGACGAGATCAGGTAGCGGAATTCCGGCTTCGAGAACCAAAGCGGCACGGCCCGCTTCAGCGCGCCGTCGCTGCCCATCGAGCTGCCTTTGCCGGTGATGACCAGGACATGGCGCATGCCGCGCTCATGGGCGCGCATCAGGAAATCGAGCAGGATGACATGAGCCTCGCTCTGCACCAGCCCATGCAGGTCGATCCGCGCTTCGAGCGCCAGCCGGCCCTTGGCGATCTTGCGCTTGACCGGCTTTTCCAGTGGATGATGCACGCCTGTCGGCGGTTTCGGCGCCGAGGGTGCTGCGTGCTGCGGCGACAGAGGTGCGGCGGATGTCTGCTTTCCTGCCTTCTCCTGTTCGGCCGCCGCTTCGGCTTCGACAAGAAAAGCATCGAGTTCGGTCAATTCACCCGCCTTACCGGGCATCGGCCTTGTGCTGCGGGCAACCTTGCCCCAGAGGATCCTCTCGTCCGCGCTGAGTTTCCGATCCCTGGCCATCAGTCGAATCGTCCGGCGGCAGCTTGGGGAATAAGGATGGCGAAATCGGCATCGTTGCGAACGGTGCCGGCCCTTTCTCCGGCCAGATCCCCCGAGCCGGTGAAGATATCGCCGCGCGCCGGCCCGACGATCGCCGAGCCGGTATCGAGCGCCAGCATCAGCCGGCGGAAGGGCCGGGCGTCATCGAGATGGGTGAGGCTTTCGGAGCGGATGAAGAAGGGAAAGCCGAAGGTATGGATCATCCGGTCGACGGCAAGCGAGCGTCCGGCCAAAAGCGGAACCTTGGCGGCGGCGACTGGACCGGCCTCGGGATCGGCAACGGGCGCTTCCCGGAAGAAGATATAGGAGCGGTTATGCCACAGCACCTCGTCTACGTACTCGGGATTGCGCGCCAGCCAGGCGCGGATCGACTGCATCGAGACGTCGGCGCGAGCGATCTCGCCTCGGTCGATCAGCAGCTTGCCGACCGCCGAGAAAGGATGGCCGGCCTTCGCCGCATAGGTGATGCGGCCGATGCGGCCATCGCCGTAACGCAAACGGGCCGCGCCCTGCACATGCACAAAGAAGACGTCGACTTTCGACTTCGCCCAGGCGATTTCAAGACCGCGGCCTTCGAGAAAACCCTGGTCGATGGCGCGGCGATCCGGATAGGCAGCGATGCGGCCATCATGCAGGCGGCCGAAAGCATAGGAATTGTCGAGATCGGCGGGGCGATTGGCATCGTCGAGATCGATCAGATCGTCCGGGCGCCGGTAGAAAGGGAAACGGAAAACCTCGTCCGGCCGCTCCGACACCTCGATATCAGGTTCGTAAAAGGCGGTGACGAAGCCGGGATTGCCATCCTTGCGGCGAATCAGGAAGGGCCGACAATGCGTCTCGAAAAAGGCGCGCGCCGCTGATGGCGATGACGGCGTGAAATCTTCGGCGGCGTGCAGAAGCGGCAGCAGGTCTTCCGAGCTCAGGCCAAGCGATCCGGTGCGGTAGAGTTTGACATCGCTGATCTGGCGGCGGCAGCGCCGCATGACTTCAAAAAGGCCGGAGGGATCGTCATCCTTCCAGCCTTCCAGAGTGTCGAAGCTTACGGCCTGCAGGACGAAGTCCGATGCGTGGTCACTCATGTTCCGATTCGGTCGCCACGAGTTTCCAGTTCGGATCGCGCGAGCGGGTGTCGCGGGCGAAAGTCCAGAGGTCGTTGACCTCGGCGACGTTTTCGGCGTCGCCTTCGATCAGCACGTCCGCTTTGTCGTAAGTGGCCGATATCAGCTGGCTGATGATGCGAACGGTGATCTGCGCTTCACTGCCCTTCGTCTCCGCATGGGTGATTTCGGCCTTGTCGATGCCGACGAAGGTGGACTTCACTTTCTCGCCCCGGGTTTCGCGCTCGCCGATCGCGGCATCGAAGCCGTCGTATACTTCGCGCGACAGCAGGTTCTTCAGCGTTTTCCGGTCGCCATCGGCATAGGCCATGACGATCATCTCGTAAGCCATGCGGGCGCCATTCAAAAACTCTTTCGGGCTGAAGGCCGGATCGGCCTTGTTCAGCGCGCGCAGCGATTCGTTGAGCGGCGTTCCGGGTGCGGCGAAGGCGTCGATGGCAGCGAAACGATCCTCATCCTCGCTCGTCGCATCGCGGCGCGGCAGCGTCACGACCTTGCCGGCATCGGCGGTTTCGGCCGGAGCCGCATCGCGCGGCGTATAGAGATCGCGCGGCGGCTTCTCATTTCCTGTGCGGCGCCCGAGCACGGAGCGGAGCTGAAAGAAAATCAGCACAGCCGCGACCAGGAAGAATAATGTGATGAAGTCGTTCGAACTCATATCGTATCGCAGCCGCCGTTAACATCTCTGATTTGTACTCCCATATAGTCTGCCTATACAGATGATTCAAATGATGGCTGGCATCTTCGCCAGCGCCAAGAGGAGACCGGCAAGCCCGGGACATCACGACCATGCGTTTTTCGATCCTGCCAGCTTTCATTCTACTGCTGCCGCTCGCCGAAATTGCCGGTTTCGTCGTCGTCGGCCGGGCAATCGGATTGTGGCTGACACTGGCGCTCGTCATGCTGGGCTTCGTTCTCGGGGTGGTTCTGCTGCGCCGGCAGGGCATCGGTATTTTGCGCCGCATGTCGAGCGAAGGACGAAACGGGGTGATGCCGGGCCGCGAGCTGCTGCAGCCGGCGATGAACGTCATCGCGTCGCTGCTGCTGATCGTTCCCGGTTTCATCACGGATGTCATCGCAATCCTGATCCTCATTCCGCCGGTGCGTGATTTCGTCTGGCGGTGGGTCGCCAAACGCTTCGTCACGGTCAACGCCAGGAGCGGCTTTTCCGCCTCCTCGCAACCGGATTTCCGCGACGGCAACCGGAATTCGAAGGTGGTCGACCTCGACGACGAGGACTATCATAGGGAGCCGGACCGCAACTCGCCATGGTCGGGCAAACATCTCGGAGATTGAGGCGCTTCGACCGATCAACGGCGCCAAGCGCTCAGGGTTGTAAGCCCTTCCCTGAAATGTTAGATGGCGGCACCATTCCCATGCCCCTCGAGGAAAAGCCAATGGCAGACGATAACAACACCAACGGTGCGGCCAGCCCCACCCTTTCGATCCTTGCGCAATATACCAAGGACCTCTCCTTCGAAAATCCGGGTGCGCCGCGTTCGCTGCAGGCCCGCGACAAGGCGCCGACGATCAACATCAATGTGAACGTTAACGCCAACCCGCTTTCGGATACGGATTTCGATGTCGTGCTGTCGCTGAATGCCGAAGCCAAGGACGGCGACAAGACGGTGTTCCATACAGAACTCGCTTATGGCGGCGTCTTCCGCGTTGCCGGTTTCCCGCAGGAACACATGCTGCCGGTTCTCTTCATCGAGTGCCCGCGCATGCTCTTCCCCTTCGCCCGTCAGATCATCGCCGACGTCACCCGCAACGGCGGTTTCCCGCCGCTGATGATCGACCCGATCGACTTCACGCAGATGTTCGCCCAGCGCGTTGCCGAAGAACAGGCCCGCGCAAAGGTTGAGGCCGTTCCGAACTGATCGGATCTTTTCGGTTTTGAGATGCAGATGCCCGGGCAAGTCCCGGGCATTTTCAATTGCGGCCGGTTTAGTTCGGGCTGGCGTATTTTGCCCAGATGCCTTTTTCACCGAGCTTGGCGACGAGCGCCTCAT
Source organism: Rhizobium sp. 268 (assembly GCF_036571585.1). Taxonomy (NCBI): domain Bacteria; kingdom Pseudomonadati; phylum Pseudomonadota; class Alphaproteobacteria; order Hyphomicrobiales; family Rhizobiaceae; genus Rhizobium; species Rhizobium sp. 268. The sequence goes on from NZ_JAPPSO010000006.1 coordinate 56,663, forward strand.
GCGCCTGCGCCTCGGACTGGCTGAGCCGGGGGGCAAGCGGGCGAGGCCGCTCGAACACGGATGCAATCACCACATCGTCCTCCTCAGTCGCATCGCCGCGACCGTTCTGACCTGAGGTAGCGGTCATGCTGAGGCCGAAAGCTGCCTGCCTGCCGCCGATCATCTCGATATAGACTTCGGCGAGCAGTTCGGAGTCGAGCAGCGCGCCGTGTTTGGTGCGGTGCGAATTGTCGATGCCGTAGCGCCGGCAGAGCGCGTCGAGTGAATTCGGGCCCATCGGATGTTTGCGCCGCGCCATCGACAGGGTGTCCAGCACCCGCTCCGGCAGGATCGGCGGCAAACCGATCCGCGCCAATTCGGCGTTGATGAAGCCCATATCGAAGGTGGCGTTATGGGCAATCCACTTTGCGTCGCCGAAGAAGGTCAGGATTTCCTCGGCGACCTCAGCAAAGGGTTTCTTGTCCTTCAGGAATTCGTCGGTGATGCCGTGCACGGCGAGCGCATCCGGATGAACCTTCTGATCGCCTGGATTGATGTAGATATGGATCACATTGCCGGTCGGGAAATGGTTGAAGAGCTCGATGCCGCCGATTTCGATGATGCGGTCGGCACGGTTGTCGAGGCCCGTGGTTTCCGTATCGAAGATGATCTCACGCATTCCGGAAATCTCCCTTGGCAATCCGCGTTTTCAGGTCGGCGATAATCTCGAGCACCCGTTCCTTCGTCTCCGCGATACTGCGGCTGCTGTCGATCAGATAATCCGCCCGCCGCCGTTTTTCCCCGTCCGGCGTCTGGCGTGAGAGAATCATCTCGAATTTTTCCTCGGTCATGCCTTCGCGCGCAAGCACCCTCTCGCGTTGAATCTGTGGACCGGCGCTGACGACGACGACGACATCCACTCTTTCCCAGGCGTTGGTTTCGAAGAGCAACGGAATATCGAGCACGACCATCCCGGCGCCGGCGCGGCGCTGCCGTTTTAAAAATTCCATCTCGCGTTTGCGCACCAGCGGATGGACGATCGCTTCCAGGCGTTTGAAGCCGCCGGGATCAAGCGCCAGCTGACGGCCAAGTTCGTGGCGGTCGACGGCGCCATCCTTCATCGTGCCGGGAAAGGCGGCATCCACCAGGGGTGCGGCCTCGCCGGCATAGAGATCGTGGACCACGGCATCCGAATCATTCAGCGGGATGCCGGCCTCGGCAAAGAGCTTGCCCGCCGTCGATTTTCCCATACCGATGGAGCCGGTCAGTCCAATCTTCAGCATCAGTGTGCTTCCATATCCGCGATGATCAGCGCGCGCAGTGCCGCGTCGACGACAGGACGCTTGCCGAACCATTTTTCGAATCCCGGCACAGCCTGATGCAGCAGCATGCCGAGACCATCGACGATCGGAAAGCCCTGCTCTTCCGCCTGTGCCAGGATCGGAGTCTTCAGGGGGATATAGACGATATCGGTGACGACGGCCTCAGTTGCGAGAGGCGTGAAATCGAGCTGGGGTGCGGCCTCGCCGTCCATGCCGAGCGAGGTGGTATTGATGAAGAGGCCGGCGCCTTTCATCACCTCGGCCAGGGCACCCGCCGGATGGGCCTGAACTTTCGGACCAAAACGGTCGGCCAGTTCACGGGCGCGTTCGACGGTACGGTTGACCACATGGATCGTCTTGAAACCGCGGTCGCGAACCGCCTGGATGATCGCCCGGCTGGCGCCGCCGGCGCCAAAGACGACCGCCGTGTCGTGGCGGTCCCACCCCGGATGGCGTTCGTCGAGATTGGCAGTGAAGCCGACGCCGTCGGTGTTCGTCGCATGCAGGAGGCCATTCTCCCGCCAGAGCGTGTTCGAGGCGCCGAGTTCGCGCGACAGTTCGTCCGGCTTGTCGGCGAGACGGAAAGCCAGTTCCTTGTGGGGAATGGTGACATTGCCGCCGGCAAAGCCGGAACTGCCATCCTTCAGCGAAGCAATAAAATCGGCAAAGCCCTCGGGCGCCACTTCATGGGCGCGATAGCTGCCTGGCAGGCCGAGCGTCTTCAGCCAATATCCGTGGATCAACGGCGAGCGCGAATGCTTGACCGGAAAGCCCGTGACAAACGCTTTCGGCCCGAATGTTTCACGTGAATCACCCATCGATCGCTCCGAGGTCGCGTAATTTTTCCAGAAGCGGTAACATCGGCAGGCCGAGAATGGTGAAATAATCACCTTCGATTTTCTCGAACAGCTGAATGCCCTCCCCTTCCAATTGATAGGCGCCGACGCTGGAGAGCGCCTTGTTGCCGACACGGGCCAGGTGCCGCCCAATGAAATCCGCGGTCAGCGGCCGCATGGTTAGATCGGCATGGGCGAGATGTTCCCACACCACAGCCCCGTTGCGGACGATTGCCACAGCACTGTTCAGGCGGTGGGTTGCTCCAGAAAGAGTCTGGAGGTGATTTGCCGCTTCGGCCATATCCGTCGGCTTATGGAAGACGCGATCGCCGAGCGACATCGTCTGATCTGAACCGATGACCAGGCCATCGGGGAAACGGCTGCTGACCTCTTGGGCCTTGGCCTTGGCGAGGACGAGAGCAACGGCATCCGGCTGAGCGCCGGCTTTTTCCAACGGGGCTTCGACCGCCCTTTCATCGATCCGCGCGGCATGCGCCTCAAAGAATAGGCCGGCATTTTCCATCAGCATCCGCCGAAACGGGCTCGACGATGCAAGGATGAGTTTTGTTATCATAGGCTCCTCGACGTACCGGCTGCCGGTCAGCGCTTAGCGCAGCTTTGGGCGCAGGGCAACGATTGCCGCGGCGGTTTCCTCGATGGATCGGCGAGTGACGTCGATCAGCGGCCAGTTATGGCGAGCGCAGAGCGAGCGGGCATATTTCAGCTCCTCGGATATTGCCGCGCGATCGGTATAGTGTTCACGATCGAAACCATGCGTCGCGCCGAGGATGCGATTTTCCCGCACCTGGGAGATGCGGTCGGTGGTGGCGATCAGGCAGACGATCAGCGGCTTGGTCGTCGTGAACAGGCTCTCCGGCAGCGGCACGCCATAAACGATCGGAATATTCGCCGTCTTGATGCCACGGTTGGCGAGATAGATGCTGGTCGGCGTTTTCGACGTGCGGCTGATGCCGATGATGACGACATCGGCGTCATTATAATCATCCGGCATCTGGCCATCGTCATGATCCATGGTGAAATTCAACGCTTCGATGCGTGCGAAGTATCCGGCATTCATCACATGCTGAGCGCCGACCCGACGGCGCGATGGGGCGCCAAGATAGATCTGGAACGCATTCATGACCGGCTCCAGCACATTCACCGAGGCAACACCCATCTCGACGCAGCGCTCATCGATCAGGCTCGCAAGCTCCCGGTCGACAATCGTATAGAGTACGATGCCAGGGGCATCATCGATCGCCTGCAGAACCGGCAGCAGCTGTTTGCGGTTGCGGATCAGCGGATAGACATGTTCGATCGGCTGCGCGGATCTGAACTGCGCCGATGCGGCGCGGCCGGCGGAGATCAGAGTCTCTCCGGTTGAGTCAGAAATCAGATGCAGATGAAAGAAGTTCGTTCTGTTCTCCACGCTATTTTCCACTGCCTGTTGAAAAGACTGGATGAAACAGAGCTAAGGCGGCGAGGCATCTCCCGGCAAGGGAAAACATGCCCCCTTATCCACATTTCGAATTTTGCGGATCGCTTTCCGCAGGCCCTGTGGACGATGTGGAAGAGGTTGATTTGTCGAGATGGGGTCCACAGCTTATCCACAGCGACGAGAAAAATCGTCTCTCCGGAAGGATTTGGAATCATTTTCAGATTCGGTTTCTCCCCAAACTTTCGATGAAATAGCGAAATCCTTCCGATATTTTTTGCCAGCACGCGACAAATGGCATCGGCAGTGGATGGATATTAATCCTTGATAGACACCGACTCTAAGAAATAGAAACCTTTAAAAATATCTTTGATTTTTTATAGGGAAGAAGCGCTTGAGCGACACGCGCCGAAAGATCATGAGGGTTCTCGATGGCGAAAGCCTCTCCCCTCCTCCTCTCTGGCTGATGAGACAGGCGGGACGTTATCTCCCGGAATATCGGCAGACACGGGCAAAGGCCGGAAGCTTCCTCGATCTCTGCTATACGCCCGATCATGCCGTCGAAGTGACATTGCAGCCGATCCGGCGTTATGGCTTTGACGCCGCCATTCTGTTTTCCGATATCCTGGTCATTCCCGATGCAATGAAGCGGAACGTCCGGTTCACCGAGGGCCATGGCCCGGAGATGGATCCAATCGACGAAACCGGGATCGGGCGATTGAACGGGGAAGAGGTCGTCGATTATCTCAGACCGGTTCTGGAAACGGTGCGGCGGCTGCGCCAGGAGTTGCCTGATGAGACGACGCTGCTCGGCTTCTGCGGGGCGCCCTGGACGGTTGCGACCTATATGATCGCCGGTCACGGCACGCCGGATCAAGCCCCTGCCCGTCTCTTCGCCTACAACCATCCCCGCGCCTTCGAACAGCTGCTGATGCTGCTTGCCGACGTATCGGCTGATTATCTCGTCGCTCAGATCGATGCCGGTGCCGATGCCGTGCAGATCTTCGATTCCTGGGCTGGGGTTCTCGGCGAGAGGGAGTTCGAGGCGTTCGCGATCCGGCCGGTTGCGCGAATGATCGCTTCGGTCAAATCGCAGCGGCCGCATGCGCGCATCATCGCCTTCGCAAAGGGCGCCGGTTACCAGCTGAAGAACTATCGTCAGAAGACGGGCGCCGATGCGATCGGCCTCGACTGGTCGGTGCCTTTGGCCTTTGCCGCCGAACTTCAGAGGGACGGACCGGTGCAGGGCAATCTCGATCCGATGCGCGTCGTTGCCGGCGGCCGGGCCCTGGAAGAAGGTATTGACGATATTCTGCAGCATCTCGGCCAAGGACCGCTGATCTTCAATCTCGGCCACGGCATCACGCCGCAGGCCGACCCCGAGCATGTGCGCCTGCTGGTCGATCGTGTGCGGAGTGCGAAGTGACGATGGAAAGGCAGACCGATCGCAGACCCGGCGCTTATGCCCGCCGGCGCGCCCATTTTGCGCTGGTTTTCTTCGCGCTGATGGCGGTCGGGCTTTTCGCCTGGAACCCTGATAATCTCTACCTCTGGATCAAGGCGCTCCACATCATCGCGGTGATTTCCTGGATGGCCGGGTTGTTCTATATGCCGCGGCTGTTCATCTACCACACCGATGCCGAACCGGGCTCGGTGCAATCGGAAACCTTCAAGGTGATGGAGCGCCGGCTGCTTCGGATCATCATGACGCCGGCGATGATGCTGACATGGCTTTTCGGCCTCTATCTCGCCTGGTCGGTCTATGGATTCCAGGGCGGCTGGCTGCATGCTAAGATCGGCCTCGTCGTGCTGCTGACCGGTGTTCATATGTTTTTCAGCCGGGCGGTCCGAGCCTTCGAGCGAGATGAAAATCGCCGCTCCGCGCGCTATTGGCGCTTCATGAACGAGGCGCCGACCTTGCTGATGATCGTGATCGTGATTCTCGTCGTGGTGAAGCCGTTCTGAGGGGAAAATCGCCCTGAGGTTAAATTTGCTTCATTTTAAGCAGCCCTCTTGCGGCGGCGATTGCGAGTCGCTATTTTCCGCGCAACTCATCTACGTGGCATGTGTGTAGAGTTCAGTCGTCTGCGAGCCCTTTCGCAGTACCGAATACGACCCAACATCGCCTTTCCCCTTCAAAATTGAAAAGAGTATTGGTCACTTCATGGCTGAAATGAAGCTTCAGGAACTTAAAAGCAAATCCCCGACGGATCTTTTGGCTTTCGCCGAATCGCTCGAGGTCGAGAATGCCAGCACGATGCGCAAGCAGGAGCTGATGTTTGCGATCCTCAAAATGCTTGCCAGCCAGGATGTCGAAATTATCGGCGAAGGGGTCGTCGAGGTTCTGCAGGATGGTTTCGGTTTTCTGCGTTCGGCCAATGCAAACTACCTGCCGGGTCCGGACGACATCTATATCTCCCCCTCGCAGATTCGCCGGTTCTCGCTCAAAACAGGCGATACGGTCGAAGGACCGATCCGCGGACCAAAAGAAGGCGAGCGCTATTTTGCGCTGCTGAAAGTCAACACCATCAATTTCGACGATCCGGAAAAGATCCGTCACAAGGTACATTTCGACAATCTGACGCCGCTCTATCCGAACGAGCGCTTCAAGATGGAACTCGAGATTCCCACTTCCAAGGATCTGTCGCCGCGCGTCATCGACCTGGTGGCGCCGCTCGGCAAGGGCCAGCGCGGACTGATCGTCGCGCCGCCCCGCACCGGTAAGACCGTGCTGCTGCAGAATATCGCCCATTCGATCACGGCAAACCATCCGGAATGCTATCTCATCGTTCTTCTGATTGATGAACGACCCGAGGAAGTGACCGACATGCAGCGCTCCGTTCGCGGCGAGGTCATCTCCTCGACCTTCGACGAACCGGCGGTGCGTCACGTCCAGGTGGCGGAGATGGTCATCGAAAAGGCGAAGCGCCTTGTCGAGCACGGCCGCGACGTCGTCATCCTGCTCGATTCGATCACCCGTCTCGGCCGTGCCTACAACACGGTCGTTCCCTCCTCAGGCAAGGTTCTAACCGGTGGTGTCGATGCCAATGCCTTGCAGCGGCCGAAGCGTTTCTTCGGTGCGGCCCGCAACATCGAGGAAGGCGGTTCTCTGACGATCATCGCCACGGCGCTGATCGATACCGGCAGCCGTATGGATGAAGTCATCTTCGAAGAGTTCAAGGGTACCGGCAACTCGGAAATCGTCCTCGATCGCAAGGTTGCCGACAAGCGTATCTTCCCGGCGATGGATATCCTGAAGTCCGGCACGCGTAAGGAAGATCTGCTTGTTCCGCGGCAGGATCTGCAGAAGATCTTTGTCCTCCGTCGCATTCTGGCGCCGATGGGCACGACCGATGCGATCGAATTCCTGATCGACAAACTGAAGCAGACGAAGAACAATTCCGACTTCTTCGATTCGATGAATACATAATCCTTAGCCGGATTCATCCTATAGAAGCTGGAGGCATCCGACGATGTCGCCAGCTTTTCTGTTTGGCAGGATCGATTCGGGGTCGAACCGAAACAGGCGATATGGCCATGCTGTATGACACGATCTATGCGCTATCGAGCGGTGCCACACCCTCAGGTGTGTCGGTCGTTCGAATCAGCGGCCCGTTGACCAAGGACATATTGGCTACGCTCGTCGGATCGGTTCCGGCAGCCCGATATGCAGCGCGTCGAACGATTCGGACTCGTAACAACCGCCAGATCGACAGCGGCCTCGTACTGTTTTTCCCTGGGCCACGCTCGTTTACCGGCGAAGATGTCGCCGAACTGCAGCTGCACGGCAGCAAAGCTGTGCTGGCGGCATTGTTTGAGACCCTTAATGAAATCCCGGGCGTTCGAATGGCGGTTGAGGGCGAGTTCTCCCGCCGCGCTTTTGAAAACGGCAAGCTTGATCTCGTCGAGGTTGAGGGCCTGGCCGATCTTATCGGCGCAGAAACCGAGATGCAGCGGCGCCTTGCGGTCGAACAGAGTGCTGGCGGTCTTTCCTTGATTTACGATTCGTGGGCGGAACGATTAACGCGTGCACGCGCGCTGATCGAGGCGGAACTTGATTTTCCCGATGAGGATGATGTTCCAGGCTCGGTATCCGACATGGTCTGGGCTGACATGGAACGGCTGCGCGATGATATCGGGCAGCACCTGTCGGTAGCGTCGGCGGGAGAGATTATCCGGGACGGCTTCAAGGTGGTCATCGCCGGGGCACCGAATGCGGGGAAATCCAGCCTGCTGAACGCTCTCGCGCGACGCGAGGTGGCGATTGTCACGGACATCGCCGGAACCACCCGCGATGTCCTTCAGGTCGATCTGGATATTGATGGTTACCTGATCAAGCTCTATGACACGGCGGGTCTTCGCGAGGCGGATGACCGGGTCGAGAAGGAGGGCGTGCGGCGCGCCCGTGTCGCGCTGCGAGATGCCGATCTCGTCTTGCTGCTGGTCGACATGACGAACCCCCTGCTCCCTGACGACTTGGACCAGGCTGCGCCACATGTTACTGTCGGCACGAAGAAGGATCTTGTGGATGTGATCTCGGGTCATTACGACCTGCAGATATCGACGACAACAGGTGACGGCTTGTCGGAATTGCGGCAGGTGATCGGCAACAGCGTCGGCACGCGGTTTACCGGCCTGTCCATGGCAATCCCAAGCCGCCAGCGGCATAAGGATTCGCTAGCGAAATGTTTGGCGGCACTTGAGAACGCCATTTCGGCGACAGATGTCAATCTGGAGCTGCGGACCGAGCAGCTTCGCATTGCTGCGGACTATTTGGGCAGAATCACCGGGAGAGTGGATGTCGAGCAGCTGCTCGGCGTGATCTTCTCAGAGTTTTGTATCGGCAAGTGATTCACGTGAAACACCGGGGTTTATGCCGCGGCTTCACCTGAAACGACGGGTAGATTTGGAGTATCGTATGACCGATAATGTCTATGATGTCATTGTGATCGGTGGTGGCCATGCGGGGTCGGAAGCTTCCAGTGCGGCCGCGCGCCTTGGCGCCAAAACCGCTTTGGTGACACATAGACGCGATACGATCGGGGTGATGTCCTGCAATCCGGCAATCGGCGGGCTCGGCAAGGGCCATTTGGTTCGCGAGATCGACGCGATGGACGGGCTCATGGGGCGCGTCGCCGATGTCGCCGGTATCCAGTTCAGGATGCTGAACAAGAAAAAAGGCGCGGCCGTACGCGGACCGCGGACCCAGGCCGATCGAAAACTTTATCGTCTGGCGATGTTGGCGGCGATCGAAGCCACTGCCGGTTTGGATATCGTCGAAGGTGACGCCTTTGATCTGAAGGTCGTCGATGGCCGCGTGGCCGGGGTGATCATGCAGGATGGTCGCATGCTTGGAGCGGCGGCCGTTGTTCTGACGACCGGGACCTTTCTTCGCGGCCTCATTCATATCGGTTCAGAAAAGACGCCGGCTGGCCGCGTGGGCGAAGCACCGTCGATCGGGCTGTCGGCTACCCTGGCCAGGCTTGGATTGCGGCTGGGACGGCTGAAGACCGGGACACCGGCGCGACTGGATGGAAAGACCATCGACTGGCAGGCCGTTGGTCGCCAGGGGGCCGACGAGGAGCTTACCCCCTTCTCGCTGATGACCGATGCGATTACCACTCCGCAGATCAAATGTGGGGTCACCCGGACGACCGAGGCGACACATCGCATCATCGTTGACAACATCATGCGGTCGGCCATGTATTCCGGCCAGATCGAAGGCGTGGGTCCGCGCTATTGTCCGTCGATCGAAGACAAGCTGGTCAAGTTCGGAGAGCGGGACGGACATCAGGTCTTTCTTGAGCCTGAAGGTTTGGACGATGATACTGTCTATCCGAATGGGATCTCAACATCTCTGCCAGCAGAGGTCCAAGCTGAATTCATCAAGACGATTCCCGGTCTCGAGAGGGCGAGAATTATTCAGCCAGGTTACGCGATCGAATATGATCATGTCGATCCGAGGGAGCTGACGCGCTCGCTTGAGGTCAAACGGCTGAGAGGTCTGTTTCTCGCGGGTCAAATCAATGGCACCACGGGTTACGAGGAGGCGGCCGCCCAGGGTTTGGCCGCGGGGCTGAATGCTGCGTTGCGAAGCAGCGATTCGGATCCGTTTCATTTCAGCCGCACGAATTCCTATATTGGGGTGATGATTGATGACTTGACGTCCCGCGGCGTTACGGAACCGTATCGAATGTTTACGTCGCGTGCGGAATATCGGCTGACGCTCAGGGCTGACAATGCCGATATGCGCCTGACGCCGTTGGCGATACAGCTTGGATGTGTGAGCGGTGAACGAAAACGGCGATTCACACGATATCAGACAGAGATCGAAGCGGGACGGGTGCTGCTGCAGTCATTGACCGTGACGCCGAACGAGGCGCGCCGCGTCGGTTTGAACATCAATCTCGACGGCCAGCGCCGAACGGCCTATGACTTGCTCTCCTATCCGAACTATGATTTCGATGTCCTGCGAAAAGTGTGGCCTGATGAGCTTGGAACGATTTCCGAGAAAGTCACGGAGGCATTGGAAATCGAAGCGGGCTATTCAGTTTATCTCGATCGGCAGGCCGCGGCGATTGCCGATCAGCAGCGCGACGAGGAACGGTATATCCCGGCTGATTTCGACTATGCGGCGCTTTCCGGGCTTTCGAACGAGCTTAAGGCAAAGCTCGGCGCTGCGCGGCCTTTCAATATTGCCCAGGCCGCAGTCGTGGAAGGAATGACGCCTGCGGCCATCGCACTATTGCTCGTGCACCTGCGTCGACGCAACACTTCCGAGCGATATAGCGCCTAGATACAATATATTGAGAGTGAGAATGGAATTAAACGGCTTACGTGTTTCACGTGAAACACAGGAACGGCTTCAACACTTCGCGGCGCTCTTTCAGAAGTGGGCAAAAACCATCAACCTGGTGGCGCCGTCGACACTCGACGATCTCTGGAACCGGCACATCGCCGACAGCAGCCAAGTGTTTCAAATCCATCCCAAGCCGGTTATCTGGGCCGACCTCGGAAGCGGCGGCGGTTTTCCCGGTGTCATTACGGCGATCTTTCTGGCCGAGCTGCAGGACGGATGGGTACATCTGGTCGAGAGCAATCATAAGAAGGCCGCCTTTCTCCGGACGGCGTTGCGGGAAACAAATGCTCGCGGGAGCGTGCACAGCACCCGGATCGAAGATGCCCATGCAGAGATCGGTAGATGCGGGGCGATTTCGGCCCGGGCGCTCGCCGACCTTGACGGACTGCTCGGATATTCCGCTCACTGGATGCTGGGCCAAAAAGATTGCCGCGGCTTTTTTCATAAAGGCCGGGATTACCTGAGGGAAATCGACAAAGCACGTGGTCGGTGGGAATTCGATCTGTTAGAACATAGTAGCGCCGTCGAGCAGGAATCTGTCATTCTGGAAATATCGAATCTCCGGCGCTTGGTTTAACAGATCGGATATTGCGGCAATGGCTGGCGAACGACATCGGATTATCACCATCGCAAATCAAAAGGGTGGCGTTGGCAAAACGACTACCGCTATCAATCTGGCAACGGCGCTCGCTGCTATTGGCGAGCGTGTCCTGATCGTCGATCTCGATCCGCAGGGAAATGCCAGCACTGGCCTCGGCATCGACCGTCGAGATCGCAAGCTATCCTCCTACGACCTGATGATCGGCGAGCACGGAATCACCGAAGTGACACTCGAGACCGCCGTGCCCAATCTCTTCATCGTTCCTTCGACGATGGATCTGCTCGGTGTCGAGATGGAGATTTCGCAGCAGAGCGATCGGGTGTTCAAATTGCGCAAGGCGCTGTCGTCGCCCGAAGCCATGGCATTTTCGTATATTCTCCTGGACTGCCCACCCTCCTTCAACTTGCTGACAATGAATGCGATGGCGGCGGCCCATTCGGTGCTGGTACCGCTGCAGTGTGAATTCTTCGCCCTGGAGGGGTTGAGCCAATTGCTCGAGACCGTCAGCCAAGTTCGCCGGACGGTTAACCCGCGCCTGGATATTCAGGGAATCGTCTTGACGATGTTCGATGCGCGCAACAATCTTGCCCAGCAAGTGGTCAACGATGTGCGCACACATCTTGGCGAAAAGGTTTACCACACGTTAATTCCGCGCAACGTTCGGGTCTCCGAGGCGCCCTCCTACGGCAAACCGGCCATTCTCTATGATTTGAAATGCGCCGGCAGCCAGGCCTATCTGCAGCTTGCGTCGGAGGTCATTCAACGCGAGCGCCAGAGGCTGGCAGCATAGTTATTATTGCAGGGGTGAGTTTGGATCATGAATGACGATGTATCGAAAAGGCGATTGGGCCGCGGCCTTGCGGCGCTGATTGGTGAAATGGATCAGCCTGTTCCGGTGGAAGCCGAGCGGACGATCAGTGCTGATAGAATGATCCCGATCGAGTTCGTCAGCCGCAATCCGCGCAATCCCCGTCGTTTCTTCGATGATACCGAACTGCACGATCTCGCCAGCTCCATTCGACAGCACGGTATCGTGCAGCCGATCGTCGTGCGGACGATGGACCGCGACCGATACGAGATCATCGCCGGCGAGCGACGCTGGCGCGCCGCCCAACTGGCTGGGCTGATCGAGATCCCTGTTATTGTCCGGGACGTGGATGACAAGACGGCGCTGGAGATCGCCATTGTCGAGAACGTACAGCGCGCCGATCTCAATCCACTCGAAGAGGCCCTGGGTTACGAGCAGCTGATCGCGGAATATGGTTATACGCAAAACGACCTCGGCGAAATCATCGGCAAGAGCCGCAGCCATGTTGCAAACTCGCTGCGGCTGCTGAAACTGCCCGATCCGGTTCGTGATCTGTTGGCCGCTGGCAGCTTGTCGGCCGGGCATGCGCGCGCACTGGTTTCGACGCCGGATCCAGCGGGTCTTGCTCGCACCATCGTTGCCAAAGGCATGTCGGTGCGCGATGCAGAAAAGCTGGCGCAAAACAATATCAAAGCTCAATCCGAGCCGCAGCTGGCCGCCTCGCGGCGAGATCAGAAGGATTCAGACACGCTGGCCTTGGAGCGGACGCTGTCCGATGCACTCGGTCTCGATGTTGCGATCAATCACAAGACGAGCGGTGGCCAGATCAAAATTTCGTACAAGTCACTGGAGCAGCTCGAAGAAATCTGCCGTTTGCTCGAAAGGCGTTGATGCAAGTTGCCGGAACTGCGCACCAGTTCCGGGATAACGACATGTATTGACGAGGTTTGGTCAGGCGGATTTGCGGCCGGATTGAAGGGTCGTGGACAAAAGCGTCTGCATCGCAACGCTATCTTCCAGCACCTGTCGCCGGCGGCTTTGCAGAATGGCGGCCTGCAGACGATTGGATTCACGCGCGATGGCTTCCGCGGTCCACTGGCGCAGCGCCTGTTCGATAATCGGCTTGCGGCGGAAATGCAAATGGCGGCCCATCGTCTGCATGATCTGAGGCGCCTGCAGGCGTTTTTCTTCCATTTCGGCCCGCATTGTATCGAGAAGCTGAAACTGCTTGAGGCATGCTTGCAACACAAGAAAGATCGCGGTTTTAGAGCTGCTGATCTTCTGCATTGCGTGCAGAAAACCGTTGAGATCGCCACTTAAAATGGCGTCGACGGCATCGTCAACGGAGATCGCACTGGCGTCGCCGATTATTTCGGTAACGTGATGTTCTTCGACCGTCGGGAAACCACGGCAATAGAGCGCGAGCTTGCGCACCTCGTTGCGTGAAGCGATGCGGTCGCCGCCGATCAAGGCAATCAGCGCCTGGCGGGCGGCCGGCGTGATGCCGAGCTTTTCCGCATTCAATTCGGCATCGATCAGAGTGTTCAGGGCGCGACTGTCATCGGCATAAGACGGGATCGTCATGATCGATCGCGCGCTCTCAGCCGTCTTGCGCAGCAGCGAACCCTTCTTCAAATCGCCGGCTTCGACGATCAGACGGGTGGCTTCGAGTGGCTTTTCGGCCAGCAGCGCCAAGGGGTCGACAAGATATTTCTCATTGGCGGCGCCGCGGATCCAGATCAACTTCTCACCACCGAACAATCCGATAGATTGGGCCTCGTCGACCAACCGTCCGGGATCCTTCTGCAGGTCGCCGATATCGAGTTTGGTCAGCGAGAAGGGATCATCAAGGGCCACACCGGTCTTACCGGCCAGCTGAGCGGCCCGTTCGGACACCAGACCGCGGTCGGGCCCATAAATGACGAAGATCCGATAGTTCCGCGCCGATTTCTGCAGGAAGGTTTCGAATTCGTGGGATTTGATCTCCGCCACATCCCCGCCCTCAGCGGCTGAGCGCAGCGGCGATATCGGCCCCGACGAATTCCGCCACCTGGTCCGCCGCGCGGTTCTGGGCATCGCGGATTGCCCGCTGCTTGGCGAACTCCTGGTCAGGGAAATCCACCAGTGCCGTGGTCGAGCGGCTGCCGGCCTTGATGACATGGTTGTCGGTTGCCGCGCGCAGCGTGTAGGTAACGCTGACGGTGACGCGACCGGCACGCGACGTATCGGCTGAATCTGTAAGCAGCGTATCGGCCACGGATGAAGTGACGTGCAAGTCGACCTGATAATCCGGTTTTTCAGGTTCGCCGGCACCACGCGACGCCATGAAGATCAGATGATTGCGGACCTGCTGCTCGATCCGGCTGCCTGCCGGGGAAAAGCCGACCGCGGCAAGCTTTTCGATGAGACCGGAATTTTCCGAATAAAGCGGCCGGACCTGGCAGGCAGAGAGAAAAGCCGCGGAGGCAAGGATCATGGCGATGCCGGCGTTGCGAGCCAGCTTGCAAGCGATATCAGACGACAATGTTCACAATCCTTTGGGGAACCACGATGATCTTCTTCGGTGCCTGTCCGTTCAACGCGTTCTTCACCGCATCCAGATCCAGCACGGCGTTGGTGACGGCATTCTGATCTGCGTCGCGAGAAATTGTCAATTCAGCGCGTTTCTTGCCGTTGATCTGGACCGGCAGGACGACATCATTTTCGATGACGAGCGTTTCGTCGTATTGCGGCCAGCCGGTCCGGGCAAGCAGCCCTTCATTGCCGAGTGCCATCCAGCATTCCTCAGCCAGATGCGGCGTCATCGGGGCGACGAGTTGGATCAGGATCTCTGCGGCATTTCGCACTGCCGCCCGATAGGTGGTATCGCCCTCGCCCGCCGCAACCCTCGTCATCGGCGCCGCCAGCGCGTTCACCAGTTCATAGATACGGGCAACGGCCTTGTTGAACCAGAGCTTGTCATAATCGTTCTCGACAGCCTTCAGGGTCCTGTGGGCGGCCTGCGAGATCGACAGTGCTTCCCCCTCGGTTGCCGGCGCAGGCGCGACGGCGGAAAGCGCAGCCGCGGCTTCGGAAATCAGCCGCCACAGGCGCTGGGTGAAACGATGGGCGCCTTCGACGCCGGCTTCGGACCAGATGACATCGCGCTCCGGCGGAGAGTCGGACAGAACGAAGAAACGGGCGGTATCAGCGCCATAGGAGGCGATGATATCGTCGGGATCGACAACGTTCTTCTTCGATTTCGACATCTTCTCGATCGAGCCGATGGCAATTTCCTCACCGGTCGTCAGCAGAAGGGCGCGGCGTTTGCCGTCGATCTCCTCAATGCGGATGTCGGCCGGCGCTACCCACTCGCGGCTGCCGCCGGCACCGCGGCTATAGGTTTCATGCACCACCATGCCTTGCGTGAACAGGCCCTTGAAGGGCTCCGTGACGCCGACATGGCCGGTTTCGCGCATGGCGCGGGTGAAGAAGCGGGAATAGAGCAAGTGCAGGATCGCATGCTCGATGCCGCCGATATATTGGTCGACCGGCAGCCAACGGTTAGCCGCCTCAGGATCGGTTGGCTTTCCCTCCCATGGGGCGGTGAAGCGGGTGAAGTACCAGCTCGAATCGACGAACGTATCCATCGTATCCGTCTCGCGGCGGGCATCCTTGCCGCAGGTTGGGCAGGAGACGTGCCGCCAGTTCGGATGACGGTCGAGCGGATTGCCCGGCTGGTCGAAGGTGACGTCGTCGGGCAGCTTGACCGGCAGGTCCTTCTTCGGCACCGGCACGACGCCGCAATCATCGCAATGGATGACAGGGATCGGGCAGCCCCAATAACGCTGCCGGGAAATGCCCCAGTCGCGCAGACGGAAATTGACCTTGCGCTCACCCTGCGGCGCATTGCCGAGCGAAGCGGCCGACAGCCGGTCGGCCACGATATTGAAGGCTTCTTCCGTCGTCTTGCCATCAAGGAAGCGCGAATTGATCATCACGCCATCGCCGTCGTAGGCCGTGTCGCCGACGGAAAAGCTCGCCGCATCGCCATCCCTCGGCATGACGACGGCCACAACCGAAAGGCCATATTTCCTGGCAAAATCAAGGTCGCGCTGGTCGCCCGAGGGGCAGCCGAAGATCGCGCCGGTGCCGTAATCCATCAGCACGAAATTGGCGACGTAGACGGGCAGCTCCCAGGATGGATCGAGCGGATGGCGGACGCGGATGCCGGTATCCATGCCCTTCTTCTCGGCGGTCTCGAGGGCGGCGAGCGAGGTGCCGGCGCGGCGGCACTCCTCGCAGAAGGCCTCGATATCGGCATTCCTTGCGGCGGCATCCTTTGCCAGTGGATGATCGGCGGCAATCGCCAGGAAGGAGGCGCCGAACAGCGTGTCCGGCCGGGTCGTATAGACGGTGATCTCGGTCTCCCCGGCGGGTGCCGTTTCCGCCACGATCTCCCAGCGGATCGTCAGGCCTTCCGAGCGGCCGATCCAGTTCTTCTGCATCAGGCGCACTTTTTCCGGCCACTGGTCGAGCGTATCCAGCGCGTCGAGCAGATCCTGGCTGAAATCGGTGATTTTGAAGAACCATTGCGTGAGTTCGCGCTGTTCGACCAGCGCGCCGGACCGCCAGCCGCGGCCGTCGATCACCTGCTCGTTGGCGAGCACGGTATTGTCGACCGGATCCCAGTTGACCTTCGACTGCTTGCGGTAGACCAGGCCCTTCTCCAGGAAATCCAGGAAGAGATGCTGCTGGTGCTGGTAATACTCGACGTCGCAGGTGGCGAATTCGCGGCTCCAGTCCAGCGAAAGCCCCATGGCCTTCAACTGCGCCTTCATCGAGCCGATATTCTGGTAGGTCCAGGACGCCGGGTGCACGCCGCGCTCCATGGCGGCGTTCTCCGCCGGCATGCCAAAAGCGTCCCAGCCCATCGGATGCAGCACGTTGTAACCGCGGGCGCGCTTGTAGCGGGCGACGACATCGCCCATGGCGTAATTGCGGACATGGCCCATATGGATGCGCCCCGACGGATAGGGGAACATTTCGAGGACGTAATATTTTTCGCGCGGATCTGAATTGTCGGTCTCGAAGACCTTGTCTTCGTTCCATTTCTGCTGCCAGCGGGGCTCGGCATCGCGCGGATTATAACGTTCGGTGGCCATGGTATTCGAATTCCGGAAAATCAGGGGAGGTTGGTCGAGACCTTCACCATGAAACCACGGTAGCGTCAAGTTTTGCAGGCGGTACAAGCGGCCGATCTTCGTCCTGGCCGGGCGATTTCGCGAGAGCGGGTCTTGGCAAGCACAGAATGGCTGGTTAGTTCATTGCCGATCCTTTCATGCTGGTATGTCGAGGCAGAACGATGGAACTTCAAGAGCGCTTGAACGACGTGCGGTCGCGGATTGCGGCTGGTGAACGCCAGGCAGCCCGCCCTGCGGGTTCCGTTCAGCTCGTCGCGGTGTCGAAGACCTTCGAGGCGGAGGCGATCCGCCCGGCTATCGACGCCGGGCAGCGCGTCTTCGGGGAGAACCGGGTGCAGGAGAGCCAGGGCAAGTGGCCGGCGCTGAAGGCCGAGCGGCCGGATATCGTGCTGCACCTGATCGGACCGCTGCAGTCGAACAAGGCGGCGGATGCGGTGGCGCTTTTCGATGTCATCGAGACGGTGGACCGGGAAAAGATCGCCCGCGCGCTTGCCGAGGAGATGAAGCGGCAAGACAAGAGGCCGCGGCTCTATGTCCAGGTCAATACCGGGCTCGAGCCGCAGAAGGCCGGCATTGCTCCCGAAGAGGTCGCGTCCTTCGTCGCCCTTTGCCGCGAAGAACTCGGCCTTTCCATCGAGGGTCTGATGTGTATTCCGCCGGCGGAGGAAAATCCCGGACCGCACTTCGCCCTGCTGGCAAAACTCGCATTCAAATGCGGCGTCGAAAAACTGTCGATGGGCATGTCGGGCGATTACGAGACAGCGATTGCCTTCGGCGCCACCAGCGTGCGCGTGGGATCGGCAATTTTCGGCGCCCGCTGATACTCTGCTTTGGTCGGGCTTCCCGTTCCCCCCACTGCCGCCTAGATTGAGATCGAGGCTTGCATATCCTGGGGAGGAGCAGATGCAGAACGGCTATCATCAGGCTTATACTGCCTGGAAACGGGATCCCGAAGCCTTCTGGCGCGAAGCCGCCGCCGATATCGACTGGTTCAAACCGCCGGCGCGGGTATTTTCGCCCGATGAAGGCGTCTATGGCCGCTGGTTCTCAGGAGCTGAAACCAATACCTGCCACAATTGCCTCGACCGTCATGTGACTGCCGGGCGCGGTGGCGAGACGGCGGTTATCTTCGACAGTGCGATGACCGGCGAGAAGCGCCGTTTCACTTACGACGAAGTCCTTGACGAAGTGAAGGCCATCGCCGCGACGCTGCTTGACCTCGGGATCGCCGGAGGCGATCGCGTCATCCTCTATATGCCGATGGTCCCGCAGGCGGTGTTTTCGATGCTCGCCTGCGCCCGCATCGGTGCGGTTCACTCCGTCGTCTTCGGTGGTTTTGCCGCCAGCGAGCTCGCTGCCCGCATCGATGATTGCGGCGCGAAGCTGGTGATCACCGCGAGCTGCGGGCTCGAGCCCGGCCGCATCGTCGCCTATAAGCCCCTTGTCGACCAGGCGCTCATGCTGGCGCGCTCGAAGCCGGAGCGCTGTCTGGTGCTGCAGCGGCCGGAACTCCGGGCGGATCTCGTCAGCGGCCGCGATCAGGATTTCGAGGCGGCGGTGGCGCAGCATCGCGGAGCCGAGATCGCCTGTGTTCCAGTCAAGGCAACCGACCCGCTCTATATCCTCTACACCTCCGGCACCACCGGCCAGCCGAAGGGCGTCGTGCGCGACAATGGCGGTCATTTGGTCGCGCTCAACTGGTCGATGCGGAATATCTACGGCTTGAAGCCGGGTGAGGTCTTCTGGACGGCTTCGGATATCGGCTGGGTCGTCGGGCACTCCTACATCGTCTATGCCCCACTGATCTCGGGCGTCACCACCCTGATCTTCGAGGGAAAACCGGTCGGCACCCCGGATGCCGGCGCGTTCTGGCGCGTTGTATCGGAATATAACGTGCGGGTGCTCTTCACCGCGCCGACGGCGTTCCGCGCGATCCGCCGGGAGGATGGCGACGGGGAACTGATGCGGCGGTATCCCATGCCGGATCTGCGGGCGCTGTTTCTCGCCGGTGAGAGGGCGGACCCGGAGACGCTGAAATGGGCGGAGCGCATGCTCGCCATCCCGGTCATCGATCACTGGTGGCAGACGGAGACCGGCTGGCCGATTGCCGCCAATCCGCTCGGCCTCGGCGCCCTTCCCGTCAAGCACGGTTCGCCGGCGCTGCCAATGCCCGGCTATGATATCGCCGTGCTCGACGATGCCGGCCATCCGATCGAGGCGGGAACGCTCGGCAATATCGTCATACGGCTTCCCTTGCCGCCGGGCTGCCTGCCGACCCTCTGGAATGCGGACGACCGTTTCCGGTCGGCTTATCTCGACGAGTTTCCCGGCACCTACAAGACGGCCGATGCCGGCTATATCGACGAGGACGGTTATCTCTTCATCATGTCGCGCACCGACGACATCATCAATTGCGCCGGTCATCGGCTTTCCACCGGAGCGATGGAGGAAGTCTGCGCGCGTCATCCCGATGTCGCCGAATGCGCGGTCATCGGCGTGATCGACAGGTTGAAGGGTCAGGTGCCATGTGGATTCCTGGTGCTGAAACGGAATGTTTTGCGCGAGGTGACGGCGATCGAATCAGAGGTGGTGGCGATGATTCGCGATCAGATCGGGCCTGTCGCCGCCTTCAAGATGGCCATCACCGTTAACCGATTGCCGAAGACGCGCTCCGGCAAGATCCTTCGCGGCACGATGCAGAAAATCGCCGACGGCATACCTTGGAAAATGCCCGCAACTATTGATGATCCAACGATTTTGGAGGAAATTGCCGAGGCGCTGCGCCGGCGTGGTTTGGGCTCTCTGCCGATGTGAAATTACACATTCCTTAAGCCCAATTGAGGAATTGTTAACCATGTGATGCAAGGGTTTGTTAACGGCAATGGCTTGTATAGCAGGCTTTGCATGACGCGGTCGCCGTTACCGGCCTACTGCATAATTCCTTAAATCGGAATCGATCTAAGGGCAAAATTATGCAGCAGTTGAAGTGCTACAGCGTCCTTTGCGCGTCTGAAAGACGCGCGGCGCTGTAGTCCGGAATGCCCTTTCTCCAAAGATTGTGGAACGGATCATGACAAGCATCCTTACCAACAACGCTGCCATGGCAGCGCTGCAGACTTTGCGCGGCGTAAACGACAGCCTCAAGGACACCCAGGGTCGCGTTTCCTCGGGTTATCGTGTCGAGAAGGCAGCCGACAATGCTGCCTACTGGTCGATTGCTACGACCATGCGTTCTGACAACAAGGCGCTTTCGGCCGTCTCCGACGCGCTCGGACTTGGCGCGGCCAAGGTCGACACCGCCTATTCGGCCATGGACAGCGCGCTCGACATCGTCAGTGAAATCAAGGCGAAGATCGTTGCCGCCACGGAAAAGGGCGTCGACAAGACGAAGATCCAGCAGGAGCTCGATCAGTTGCAGGAACAGCTGCTCAGCATCGCCCAATCGGCGTCTTTCTCCGGTGAAAACTGGGTCGCCGGCGCCGACGGCACGAAGAGCGTGGTTTCCTCCTTCGTGCGTGATGGCAGCAATGCCGTCTCGGTCAAGACGACGGACTATGTGCTCGATTCGGGATCGCTTGGAAATGTGCTCTTCGGCATGACGAGCACCGGTGCGATCGAGACATCAAGCGGGATCATCGGCACGGCCTTCAACGGAACCTATGGCGGCACCTTCATCGTCATGGCGTCGATCTATGATCTCGATATTACCGGTTTCACCCAGGGCCAGCTCGATTCAGCCCTGACCGGCGTCGAACTGGTTTTGGGTGCCATGACGGCCGCCGGCTCGGCTCTCGGCTCAATCTCGACCCGTATCCAGCTGCAGGAAAATTTCGTCAGCGGTCTTCATGATTCGATCGACTCCGGCATTGGCCGCCTGGTCGATGCCGATATGGAAGAGGAATCGAGCAAGCTGTCGGCGTTGCAGACGCAGCAGCAGCTCGCCGTCCAGTCGCTGTCGATCGCCAACAGCTCGGCGCAGAACATCCTCACCCTGTTCCGCAGCTAATCCGCAACAAAAAACCCCGCCGGTCAGCTCATACCGGCGGGGTTTTTTATCAGATCGTCGATCTCTCAGTACTGATCGTCGTCGTCCTCGTCCTTCGGCGCCGAGCGCAACGAACTCAGCTTGCGGAAGACGGCGTCGGCATCGATTTCCTTTTCCTTTTCCTCCTCGCGCTCGTAGCTCGGGGTCAGGCGCTCGGTTTCCTGGGCCGATTGGAGCGTCGCGCCAAGCTCGGCGGCGGTCGGCAACGGACGGCCCTTGGAAGCCTTTTCCACTTCCATGTCGAGATCGATCTGGCTGCAAAGGCCGAGCGTTACCGGATCCATCGGCGCCAGGTTGGCGGAGTTCCAGTGGGTGCGCTCGCGGATCTGCTCGATGGTGGATTTCGTCGTGCCGACGAGGCGGGAAATCTGCGCGTCCTTCAGCTCCGGATGGTTGCGAACGAGCCAGAGAATGGCGTTCGGACGGTCCTGACGCTTGGAAACCGGCGTATAACGCGGGCCGCGGCGCTTGGATTCCGGCACCCGCACCTTCGGTTCGGAAAGCTTCAGCTTGTGGTTCGGATTGGCTTCGGCGCGGGCGATCTCGTCGCGGGAGAGCTGTCCGGTCGAGATCGGGTCGAGGCCCTTGATGCCCTGCGCGGCTTCGCCATCGGCGATCGCCTTGACTTCGAGCGGATGCAGTTTGCAGAACTGCGCGATCTGATCGAAAGACAGTGCCGTGTTGTCGACAAGCCAGATGGCGGTCGCCTTCGGCATGAGCAGTGTTTGAGCCATGGATATAGTCCTTCTATCGTCCGCGCCGGTCGCGGTCCGTGGATTGTCACCACAATGTCCGGGAAATATGGCGCTATATAACCGCACTGTCGCAGAATTGCAATTCTTCCGGAATGAAATGACCTTTGTCTAATTGCCGCCACGATGCGAGCTGCTATGAATTGCCGTGTTTTGAAATCCGGGCCCTAAACTCAGGCAGCCCGTCGCATGTCCCATGAGGAGGAGTTGCATGTCGGAGAAGATCTATCCGGTCACGAAGCCGGTGAAGGCGCGCGCCCTGATCGATAAGGAAAAGTACCTGAAATGGTACGAGGAAAGCGTCGAGAACCCGGACAAGTTCTGGGGCAAACACGGCAAACGGATCGACTGGTTCAAGCCCTATACCAAGGTCAAGAACACGTCCTTTACCGGCAAGGTTTCGATCAAGTGGTTCGAAGACGGGCAGACCAACGTCTCCTATAATTGCATCGACCGGCATCTCAAGACCAACGGCGACCAGGTAGCGATCATCTGGGAGGGCGACAATCCCTATATCGACAAGAAGGTCACCTATAACGAGCTCTACGAACATGTCTGCCGGATGGCGAACGTGTTGAAGAAGCATGGCGTCAAGAAGGGCGATCGCGTTACCATCTATATGCCGATGATCCCGGAAGCGGCTTACGCGATGCTCGCCTGCGCCCGCATCGGCGCGGTGCATTCGGTGGTCTTCGGCGGCTTTTCGCCCGAGGCGCTCGCCGGGCGTATCGTCGATTGTGAATCCACCTTCGTCATCACCTGCGACGAAGGTCTGCGCGGCGGCAAGCCGGTGCCGCTGAAGGACAATACCGATACGGCGATCCATATCGCCGCCCGCCAACATGTGCATGTCAGCAAGGTGCTGGTGGTGCGCCGCACCGGCGGCAAGACCGGCTGGGCGCCGGGCCGCGATCTCTGGCATCACCAGGAAATCGCCACGGTGAAGCCGGAATGCCCGCCGGTGAAGATGAAGGCGGAAGACCCGCTCTTCATTCTTTATACGTCAGGCTCGACCGGCAAACCGAAGGGCGTGCTGCACACGACCGGCGGTTATCTCGTGTATGCGGCGATGACGCATGAATATGTCTTCGACTATCATGACGGCGACGTCTATTGGTGCACCGCCGATGTCGGCTGGGTCACCGGCCACTCCTATATCGTCTACGGGCCGCTCGCCAACTGCGCAACGACGCTGATGTTCGAGGGTGTTCCGAATTTCCCCGATCAGGGCCGCTTCTGGGAAGTCATCGACAAACACAAGGTCAACATCTTCTACACCGCGCCGACAGCGATCCGCTCGCTGATGGGGGCCGGCGACGATTTCGTCACGCGCTCCTCGCGCTCATCGCTGCGCCTGCTCGGCACTGTGGGTGAACCGATCAATCCGGAAGCCTGGGAGTGGTATTACAATGTCGTTGGCGACAAGCGCTGCCCGGTGATCGATACCTGGTGGCAGACCGAAACCGGCGGCCATATGATCACGCCGCTGCCCGGCGCCATCGATCTGAAACCCGGTTCTGCGACAGTGCCGTTCTTTGGCATCAAGCCGCAGCTGGTCGACAATGAAGGCAAGGTGCTGGAAGGGGCCGCCGACGGCAATCTCTGCATCACCGACAGCTGGCCGGGCCAGATGCGCACGGTCTATGGCGATCACGACCGTTTCATCCAGACGTATTTCTCCACCTACAAGGGGAAGTATTTCACCGGCGACGGCTGCCGGCGCGATGCGGACGACTATTACTGGATCACTGGCCGTGTCGACGACGTGCTCAACGTCTCCGGCCACCGGCTCGGCACCGCGGAGGTGGAATCCGCACTCGTCTCGCACAATCTGGTTTCGGAAGCCGCGGTCGTCGGTTACCCCCACCCGATCAAGGGCCAGGGCATCTATTGCTATGTGACGCTGATGGCCGGTCACGAAGGAACGGACACGCTCCGCCAGGAACTGGTGAAACATGTGCGTGCCGAAATCGGCCCGATCGCCGCACCCGACAAGATCCAGTTTGCGCCCGGCCTGCCGAAGACCCGTTCCGGCAAGATCATGCGCCGGATCCTGCGCAAGATCGCCGAAGACGATTTCGGCGCGCTTGGCGATACCTCGACGCTCGCCGATCCGGCCGTCGTCGACGATCTGATCGCCAACCGGCAAAACAAGGCGACGGCCTGATATAGCGAGCCGCTCCAGCCTATCGGGTTCTGGGGCGGCTCACTTCCTACATTTGGAGGCGTGGCCGGCGGCTCCTCATATTGCTGTAAGAGAAGATTGCCCGCGAGGTGACGTTAGCCGGATTCTTTGGCAACGATCGACCATTCCGTCCAGCACCTCGCGTGTCAGTTCCCGACCGAGACGAGAAAACCTAAAAATCGATCGCCCGGCCATTGATCTCGTAATCGCCGAAGCGGGCCGGCTCGGCGCCGCCGCGGCCGCCGGTTTCCGGTGGCAGCTCCAGCGGCTTCTGGTTCTTTCGCCGCTCCTCGGCTTCGGCAAGCGCACGTTTGGCAGCCGGGGACAGCATCTTGCGCGGCTGCGATGCCTCGGCAGTCGGCGTTTGGCTATTGTCGTTATCGGCGTCCTGCATGGCATCTCCTGCCCGAAAATATTGAAAATGGCTGGTTAATAACCAAATCATAATGTGCCGGTGCCGCGATTGAAAGCTTGCGCCGGCGAAATCGGAGATGGAGATCCGCAATGAACCTCGTCCGCACTGCCATGTTGCTTGCCTTCATGACGGCGCTTTTCATGTTTGTCGGCTTTCTGATCGGCGGTCGCGCCGGCATGATGATTGCTTTCGTCATTGCCGCCGGCATGAATTTCTTCTCCTATTGGAATTCCGACCGCATGGTGCTTTCGGCCTATCGCGCTCAGCAAGTCGATGAGCGCAACGCACCGGAGTTCTTTGCGATCGTGCGCAATCTCGCCCGCAATGCCGGCCTGCCGATGCCGAAGGTCTATCTCTATGACAGCCCGCAGCCGAATGCCTTTGCCACCGGCCGCAATCCCGAGAACGCCGCCGTCGCCGCCTCGACCGGCCTGCTCCAAGCATTGTCTCCAGAGGAGGTCGCCGGTGTGATGGCGCATGAGCTCGCCCATATTCAGAACCGCGACACGCTGACGATGACGATCACGGCAACGCTTGCCGGGGCGATCTCGATGCTCGGCAACTTCGCCTTCTTCTTTGGCGGCAACCGGGAAAACAACAACAATCCCCTCGGATTCGTCGGCGTCCTCGTCGCGATGATCGTGGCGCCGCTTGCGGCCATGCTGGTGCAGATGGCAATCAGCCGGACGCGCGAATATTCGGCCGACCGCCGCGGCGCCGAGATCTGCGGCAATCCGCTCTGGCTTGCTTCCGCCCTCGGCAAGATCGCGCGCGGCGCCGCTCACGTGCCGAATGAGGATGCCGAGCGCAACCCGGCGACCGCGCATATGTTCATCATCAATCCGCTCTCCGGCGAGCGCATGGACAATCTGTTTTCCACGCATCCGAACACGGAAAACCGCATCGCTGCGCTGCAGGACATGGCGCAGGGCGGCATGAACGTCTCGACGCCGCCGGTTCGGGCTGCTACTCCGTCGCGCAAATCGCGCTCTGTTCCGGATACGGGTCTTGGTCGCGGTGGTTCGCAACCGCCAAAAGGTCCATGGTCTTGAATTCAGACGGCACGAAGAAACCATTCCGCAAGCATAGGCCCTCCGCCGAGCGATCCGCGCCTGTAAAACCTGGCCTGCAGGCACGGGCCGCGGCGGCAAAAATTCTCGGCGCCGTCATCGATCGCAAACTGCCGCTCGACGGTGCCCTCGATCATGAACACGGCAATCCGGCCTATCGGGCGCTTGGCGAAAGCGACCGGGCGCTTGTCCGCGCCATCCTGAACACGACGCTGCGCCATCTGCCGCGTATCGATGCCGCCATAGGTTCGCTGCTGGAATCGCCGCTGCCGGAGGGGGCACGGGCGCTGCAGCATGTGCTTTCGATCGGCGCCGCACAGATCCTCTATCTCGATGTGCCCGACCATTCGGCCGTCGATCTTGCCGTCGAGCAGGCCAATCAGGATCCGCGCAACCGGCGTTTTGCCAAGCTGGTCAATGCCGTTCTTCGCCGGCTCGGCCGCGAGAAAGATGAGGTGCTCGCCGAAATCGGCAAGGTCGCGCCGATGCCGGCCTGGTTCATCGCCAGGCTGGAAAAAGCCTATGGCCGGGACGCGGCGCTGGCGATTTCGGAATCCCAGCTCCAACCGGCCGCAATCGACCTGACCGTCAAGTCGGATGCCGAAGGCTGGGCAAAGCGGCTGAACGGCGTTGCACTGCCGACCGGCGGTGTGCGGCTCGCGGCTTTCGATGGCGGCATCCCGTCGCTTGAAGGCTTCGATGAGGGCGCGTGGTGGGTGCAGGATGCGGCCGCAAGCATTCCGGCCAGACTGTTCGGCGATCTCTCGGGCAAGCGCGCCGCCGATCTCTGCGCCGCGCCCGGCGGCAAGACGGCGCAGCTCATTCTTGCCGGCGGTGCGGTCACTGCGCTTGACCAGTCGGAAAGCCGGCTGAGACGGCTGCGGTCGAATCTCGACCGGCTCAGCCTTAAAGCAGAGACGATCGCGGCGGACCTGACGACATTCGAACCGGCCGAGCGTTTCGATGCAATCCTGCTCGATGCGCCCTGCTCTTCCACTGGCACAACACGCCGGCACCCCGATGTGTTGTGGACAAAGGGACCCGAGGATATCGGCAGGCTGGCGGCGCTGCAGGAGCGGCTGCTGCGTCATGCGCTGACATTGCTGAAGCCGGGTGGCACTCTGGTTTTTTCGAATTGTTCGCTGGATCCCGCCGAAGGCGAGGAGGTCGTTGCCCGCGTTCTTGCCGACACGGATGAGATCGAGCGCGCTCGCATCGATGCCGGCGACTGGCCCGGCCTTGAAGCGGCGATCACGCCGCTCGGCGAATTCCGCACGCTTCCGACCATGCTAAAAATGCCCGATGGCATCGCCTCCGGTCTCGACGGCTTTTATGCCGCCATGCTGCGGCGCGTGGCCTGATTGCGGGCTCACGCGCGTCGTGCCACGTCTGCCCACGCAAGACGCTTTACATCGCGCCTGACCGCGGGCGAAACACGTTAATTTGCGTATATTCGAACATTGTTACGAATTAATTCATTGCGGGCGATGAAATCGGCCGCTTTTCACCTATTCTTAACCACGAGGGTCAATAGACAATAGAATATGCAGTCCGGTCGGCGTTTTGCGAGCATGTATGTTCGGGAGGCTTGGCGGCGCGCCTTGCGCCGCGTCGCATTGCTGCGCCTAAAGCTCTTCCGCCATTCGATCAACGTGCCCGAGCGTCTGATCGTCGCGCCGACCGATCTCCGCAGCATCGATTCGCATGTGGCCGACGAGATCCTCAACGGACGATTTCTGCTGGCCGGGCGGATGCTGGAAACGAGTGGAAAGTCACCCTTCACCTTTACCCTGCCTTCGCGCCCCTTCGCGATCCGCCTTCACAGCTTCGGTTGGCTGCGGCATATCCGAGCGAACAAGACGGAGCGCAGTTCGGCCGCTGCCCGCGCGATCGTCGACAGCTGGCTTTCCATCCATGCCGGCCGCATGGAGGGGATTGCATGGGAGATCGACGTCACCGCGCAGCGCGTCATAGCCTGGCTCTCGCATTCGCCGGTGGTGCTGCAGAATGCCGACCGTGGCTTTTATCGCCGCTTCATGAAGTCGCTGGCCTTCCAGGTGAGGTTCCTGCACCGCATGGCGCCCTATACGCTTGGCGGCCTGGAGCTGTTTCGGCTGCGTATCGCGCTCGCCATGGCCTCCGTCGCCATGCCTGCCCGCGCATCGACGCTCAGAAAGGCAGCACAGGCGCTCGACCGCGAATTCGATAGCCAGATTTTGCCGGATGGCGGCCATATCTCGCGCAATCCGCGCGTCGGCCTGGAATTGCTGCTCGATCTGCTGCCGTTGAGACAAACCTATGTCAATCTCGGCCATGACCTGCCGCAGAAGCTGATCTCCGGCATAGACCGCATCTATCCGGCGCTGCGGTTCTTTCGCCATCAGGACGGGGATCTGGCGCTGTTCAACGGGGCGACATCAACGTTGGCAAACGAGCTGATCTCGGTGCTCAGATATGACGAGACCGCCGGCCAGCCGTTCAAGGCTTTGCCGCAGTCGCGCTATCAGCGGCTTTCCGGCGGAAAAACAGTCATCATTGCCGATGCCGGCACGCCGCCTTCAGGAGGCGCGTTGCGGACCGTGCATGCCGGAAGCCTCTCCTTCGAAATGTCGTCCGGCCGCCACCGCTTCATCATCAATTCGGGCTCGCCGAAATTTGCCGGGCACCGCTATGTCCAGATGGCGCGCACGACGGCGGCGCATTCGACTGTTATTTTGAACGACACTTCGTCCAGCCGCTTTTCGCCCTCGCCCTTCCTCAATCACGCGATTACCGAACCGGTGAGAACAGTCACCGTCGAGCGCGCCGAAACGGAGGACGGACGCGACGGCATCAAACTCAGCCATGACGGTTATCTCAGGGTGTTTGGGGTGTTGCACGAGCGTGAGCTGACACTCAATGGCGCAGGCTCGATCGTGACCGGGCGCGACCGGCTCGTCGTCCGGGAAGGATCTGAGCATGACGAGCCCCTGAAGGCCGTCGCCCGTTTTCATATCCATCCCTCCATCGTCCTGCAGCAGAGCGACGGGGAGTCCGTGCTGCTGACGGCGCCGGACGGCGAAAGCTGGCTGTTTTCGGCGCCCGGCAATGAAGTGCTGATCACCGAGGACATATTCTTTGCCGACAGCTCCGGCATTTGCGGCTCGGACCAGATCGAAATCGACTTCGATCTTGCCGAGAAGACGGAAATCCGCTGGTTTTTGTCCCGCAAGGGATAGCACCTGTTTGCGCGGCGGCGAAGCTGTGCTAACGCGGCCTCAGAATGCGAGCGTCCTGGAGCAGGATGATCTTAGGCCCGAGCCGGCCTGAAATCCGAATCCTGCTCTAAACCAAGCGGATGTCTCCCGAAGCCCGAACGGAGAAGGTTTCATGGCCGTCATTTCCAAGAAGATCCCCGCCCCCGACAAGGTCGAAATCAAGACCGCCCTCCTCTCCGTCTTCGACAAGACCGGGATCGTCGAACTCGCCCAGGCACTGTCGGAACGAGGCGTACGGCTGCTGTCGACCGGCGGCACCTACAAGGCGATCGCCGCCGCCGGCCTTGCCGTTACCGATGTCTCCGAGATCACCGGCTTTCCCGAGATCATGGACGGGAGGGTCAAGACGCTGCATCCGACGGTGCATGGTGGCCTGCTGGCGATCCGGGACGATAGCGAACATCAGGAGGCGATGAAGACCCACGGCATCGAGGCCATCGACCTCGCCGTCATCAACCTCTATCCCTTCGAGGAAGTGCGCGCGGCCGGCGGCGATTATCCCACCACCGTCGAGAATATCGATATCGGCGGCCCGGCGATGATCCGCGCATCGGCCAAGAACCATGCCTATGTGACCATTCTGACCGACCCCAACGATTATGCCGAGTTCAAGGAGCAGCTTTCCGCCGATGCCGGCAAGACGGCCTATGCCTTCCGCCAGCGTATGGCCGCCAAGGCCTATGCCCGCACCGCGGCCTATGACGCCGTGATTTCCAACTGGTTCGCAGAAGCGCTGTCGATCGACACGCCGCGCCACCGCGTTATCGGCGGTGCACTGAAGGAAGAGATGCGTTACGGCGAAAACCCACACCAGAAGGCTGCCTTCTATGTGACCGGCGAGAAGCGCCCGGGTGTTTCCACGGCTGCCCTCCTCCAGGGCAAGCAGCTCTCCTACAACAATATCAACGATACGGATGCCGCCTACGAGCTGGTCGCCGAGTTCCTGCCCGAGAAGGCGCCGGCCTGCGCCATCATCAAGCATGCCAATCCCTGCGGCGTCGCCACCGGGTCGAGCCTGGTCGAGGCCTATCGGCGGGCGCTTGCCTGCGACAGCGTTTCCGCCTTCGGCGGCATCATCGCGCTCAATCGGACGCTGGATGCCGAAACGGCCGAAGAGATCGTCAAGCTCTTCACCGAAGTGATTATCGCGCCTGATGTGACCGAGGAAGCGAAGGCGATCATCGCTCGCAAGCCGAACCTGCGGCTGCTGTCGGCCGGCGGCCTGCCAGACCCGCGTGCTGCGGGCCTGACAGCGAAGACCGTTTCCGGCGGCCTGCTGGTCCAGAGCCGCGATAACGGCATGGTCGAGGATCTGGAGCTCAAGGTCGTCACCAAGCGCGCGCCCACCGCGCAGGAGCTTGACGATATGAAGTTCGCCTTCAAGATCGGCAAGCACGTGAAATCGAACGCCGTGGTCTATGCCAAGGACGGCCAGACGGCCGGCATCGGCGCCGGCCAGATGAGCCGCGTCGATTCCGCCCGCATCGCCGCGCTGAAGGCGGAAGAAGCCGCGAAGGCGCTTGGCCTGGCAGTGCCGATGACGCATGGCTCGGCAGTCGCCTCCGAAGCCTTCCTGCCGTTTGCCGACGGTCTCCTGTCGATGATCGCCGCAGGCGCGACCGCGGTGATCCAGCCGGGCGGTTCGATGCGCGACCAGGAGGTCATCGATGCCGCCAATGAACATGGCATCGCCATGGTCTTCACCGGTATGCGCCACTTCCGGCACTAATTGGGCGTCTATGCGCGGTCGGCCGGATAGGGCGTGCGGATCAGGAGCACTAGTCCGCCGGCGAGAAACAGGATCAGCGTGGCCATTCCAAGCCGCGGTGATCCGCTCATATAGGTCACCAGCGAGAAGAGCAGCGTCGCCATGAAACTCGTGGCGCGCCCCGAAAGCGCGTAGATGCCAAAGTAGCGGCCGGCCTCTTCAGGGCTGACGCTGCGGGCGAGATAGGAGCGCGACGAGGCCTGCACCGGCCCGAAGGCGAACCCGATCAGCAGGCCGTAGAGGATATAGGCTTTTTCCGCCGCAGTGCCGAAGAGGCCGCCGGAATCCGCCGTCGGCAGCGGCAGCAGGCCAAACAGGGTGTAACCCGGTCCTGTCGAAATGATGCCGATCGTGGCGAGAAGCAGCATGGTCAGGCTGATGACGACCGTCACCTTCGAACCGACACCCTTGTCGATGCGGCCGGCGATCAGGCAACCGAAGATCGCGACGACATTGAGGATGATGCCGTAGATGCCGATCTCGATCGTTGCCCAGCCGAACATGCCGGCGGCGAAGATACCGCCGAGGATCAGCAGGCCGTTGACCCCGTCCTGATAGATCATCCGGGCGATGAGAAATCTCAGTATGCCGCGGCGTTCCTTGAGTTCGCCAAGCGTGTTTTTCACTTCCCGCAGGCCGGCGCGGACGGCGGGGCCGAACGGAAGACCTCTGCCGACATCCGGCGTGAAGAAGAACATCGGCAGGATGAAGATCAGATACCAGACGGCCGAAATCGGCCCGGTGATGCGTGCATCCTCTCCGGTCCGAGGATCGAGACCGAAGAGCGGCTCGAGGCCGAGGATGGTCTTGCCGCTCTCCGGGCTCGCCGCCAGAAGCGTCACGACGGCAATGAGCACGATGATGCCGCCAAGATAACCGAGCCCCCAGGCTGTGTTGGACAGCTTGCCGACCTCGTGTTTGGCGACCAGGCGCGGCATCATCGAATCGTTAAAGACGATCGAAAACTCAGCCGAAATCGAGGCGAGGATCATGAAAATGACCGGATAAAGAACAGGCGAGCCGGGGGCTGCGAACCACAGGCAGAAAAGGCTCGCGATCTTGATGACCGCGAAAAAGCCGATCCAGGGCTTGCGTGCGCCGGACTGGTCGGCGATCGAGCCGAGGATGGGCGAGAGCAGGGCGATGATCACCGAGGAGATCGTCGCCATGTTGCTCCACGTCGTCTGCGCGGAAACCGGGTCATCGGTCAGACGGGAGACGAAATAGGGACCGAAGATGAAGGTGGTGACCACGGTAAAGAAGGGCTGGGCTGCCCAATCGAAGAACATCCACCCCCAGATGCCCTTCTCCGTGGCTTTCGGCGGCTGCGTTCCTGTCCAGTCGATGCGATTCAACATCCGCTCCTTTTCCGCGGACTGTCTCACCTCGCCCGGTCGCGCGCAAGATCGGTCAGGATACCTGCAGCAACGGTAATACGCGCAAGATTGGGATCGCCGCCGTCGCTGAGGCTCGATAGCTCTTCGACGATCCGGTTGATGCGGATGCGATCCTGGGCATGCCAGGCCTGAACCGGGAGCTTTTCCTTGCCGTGATCGGACAGCGCCGAGATGACGATGTCGCGTCTTGCGCTGGCGATCTGGTCGATGCTGCGGGCAAGCGCCAGGTTCTCGTAATGGTCGGAGGTGAGGATCCGCCCACCCGCCGCCAGCAGCCGGGCAATCCGGAAGGTCTGGGATACTGCGAAGTAGTTTTCAGCGGCGCGCACCAGGGGCTCGCCGGTGCGCTCGGCGATCTGCATGATCTCAGGCACGAGCGCGAAGGTCTGGAGGTTGGCGATCTCGGCTGCGAGCTTTTCGGGCACGCCCGCCTGGGTATATTCGGCTTGGCGCGCCGCGGCATCGCCGGCCGATTGTTCGGCAAAGGCGGGCTTCAGTTTCTTCAGAGCGGCCTGCAGCCGGCTAATCACTTCGGCCATATCCGACTTGGTCATCGCGGTCTTCAACAGCAGGCGCGTCAATACGGTAAAGCTATGGCTGATTTCCTCGTAGATACGGTTCTGCATTTCGCCGGATATCCGGCCGTCGAGCGCATCCGTTTCGGCCCAGAGCCGGGTCAGGTCGAAACCATCGCGCGCAACGATTGCCGCGCGCACCACTTCCGGTGCCGAAGCCGCCGTCGCATCCATCATGGCAACGGTGAAGCTCGGCCCGCCGCGGTTGATCGCTTCGTTGGCAAGCACCGTCGCGACAATTTCGCGCTTCAGGCGATGACCGGCGATATCGCCGGCGTTCGACTTCTGCATCTTGACGGGGAAATAATTCAAAAGCGTCGCGGTAAAATAGGGGTCATCCGGCAGATCGCTGGCGGCCAGCGCATCGAAGAGCACGATCTTGGCATAGGATACCAGCACGCCGATTTCCGGTCGCGTCAGCGGCTTGCCGGCGGTATAGCGTTCGGCCAGCGTCTGTTCGTCCGGCAGCGTCTCGACCTTCCGGTTCAACTGGCCGGCCGCCTCGAGCACGCTCATGAAACGGCCAAGCTCCAGGCCGTTTGCCGTGCCCTTGCGTTCCGTCAATGAAATTGCCAGCGACTGAAGGTAGTTGTTGCGCAGCACCAGGCTCGCCACTTCGCTGGTCATCGAAGACAGAAGCTGGTCGCGTTTTGCCCGAGTCAGGCGCCCGTCATGCATGGCGGCCGCCAGTGCGATCTTAATGTTGACCTCAACGTCCGAGGTGTTGACGCCGGCCGAATTGTCGATGGCGTCGGAGTTGCAGCGTCCGCCCTTGAGACCGTAGGCGATGCGGCCCTTCTGGGTGACACCGAGGTTTGCGCCCTCGCCGATCACCTTGGCGCGCACCTCAACCGCGGTGACGCGGATCGGGTCGTTGGCGCGGTCGCCGACTTCGGCATCGGTTTCGGACGGGGCTTTCACATAGGTGCCGATGCCGCCGAACCAGAGCAGGTCTACCGGGCTCTTCAGGATCGCCGTGATGATTTCGAAGGGCGTGGCCACGGCCTTGTCGATGCCGATGGCGGCCACCGCTTCCGGTGTCAGCGTGACCGATTTCGTCGCGCGGGAGATGATCATCGCACCCTTGGAGAGCACGCTTTTGTTGAAATCCTGCCAGCTTGACCGCGGCAGGTCGAAGAGCCGCTGGCGTTCGGCGAGTGTCTTTTCCATATCGGGATCAGGATCGATGACGATATCGCGGTGGTCGAAGGCGGCTATCAGCCGGATCTTCGGAGAGAGCAGCATGCCGTTGCCGAAAACGTCGCCCGACATGTCGCCGACGCCGGCGACCGTGAAGGGCGTCGTCTGGATGTCGATGTCCATTTCACGGAAATGGCGTTTGACGGTTTCCCAGGCGCCGCGGGCGGTGATGCCCATCTTCTTGTGGTCGTAACCGGCCGAGCCGCCGGAGGCGAAGGCATCGTCCAGCCAGAAGCCGGCTTCCTGCGCCAGCGCATTGGCGGTGTCTGAGAAGGTCGCGGTGCCCTTGTCGGCGGCGACCACGAAATAGGGGTCGTCGCCGTCGAGCCTGACCGTATCCTTCGGCGGCACGATCTCGGCGCCCGATATATTGTCGGTGATCGACAGCAGCGTGCGGATATAGGTCTTGTAAGCCTCGCGGCCGGCGTTGAAGATCTCGTCGCGGCTGCCGCCGACGGGGAGCTTCTTCGGATAGAAACCGCCCTTGGCGCCGACCGGCACAATGACCGCGTTCTTCACCTGCTGGGCCTTGACGAGACCGAGCACTTCGGTGCGGTAATCCTCGGCGCGGTCCGACCAGCGCAGGCCACCGCGTGCCACCTTGCCGAAGCGCAGGTGCACGCCTTCGACTTCGACGCCGTAGACGAACATCTCGCGGAAGGGTTTGGGCTGCGGCAGCCCGTCGACCAAGTGCGGATCAAGCTTGAAGGCCAGCATCGGCTTCGGCGATCCATCGGCATTCTTTTGGAAATAATTGGTGCGAAGCGTCGCATCGACGATATTGACGTAGCGGCGCAGGATACGGTCGTCGTCAAGGCTCGGCACGTCGGCAAGCTCGACTTCGATCGCCTGATGCAGGTCGGCAAGCTTCTTGACACGGGCCTTTTCGGAAAGCCGGGTATCGAGCGTGTCGTGGAAGAGCCGGAAGATGGCGGCGGCGACACCGGGATATTTGTCGAGCGTGGTGGCGATATAATCCTGCGAATAGGCGATGCCCGCCTGGCGGAGATAACGCGCATAGGCGCGCAGCACGTTCGTCTCGCGCGCCGAGAGCCCGGCCGAGAGGATCAGCCGGTTGAAGCTGTCATTGTCGATCGTGCCGGCGAAGGCGGCGACAAAAGCTTCCTCGAGGGCGGAGCCGTAACGCTGCAGATCGATGTCGCCGCCGTTGCGGGCCTCGAGTTCCATATCGTGCAGCACGACGAGTTTCGTTTCTCCGTCTGTCGCCGGTACATCGATGTCGAAGGTGCGTTCGCTGACGACATTGAAGCCGAGATTCTCAAGCAGCGGCACGCGGCGCGACAGCGCCAGCTGGCCGCCGGCGTGGAAAATCTTCAGCGAGAGGGTGCGGCTCTGCTCTTCCTGACGATGGTAGAATTCGATGCGAAGTGGCTCGCCGGCGGCGCAGGCAACGATATCGGCGAGATCGGCCACGGTTTCTTCAGGCGTGAAGGAATCCTGAAAGGCCTGGTCGACTGATATCTTCGGTGCCTTGGGTCCGGCCAGCGCCTCGAAACGGTCATCCCAGCGGGCGGTGATCTCGCGGATCACCTGCTCGAGCTTTGACTGCGGAATGCGCGGTGTTTTGCCGCCGGAGCGGCCGATGATGAAATGCACGCGCGCCACGCCGCCTTCCGGGAAAGCCGGGTAATAGGCGGAGACACGACCGTCATAGACGGTCTTCAGATAGGTGCCGATCCTTTCGCGGACGATCGAGTCATATTCCTCGCGCGGCACGTAGACGATCACCGAGACGAAGCGGTCGAAATGGTCGATGCGCGGCAGGACGCGCACGCGCGGCCGGTCGGCGAGGTCGTTGATCTGTTCGGCAAAACTGGCAAGCAGCGTGGTGTCGATCTGGAAAAGGTCGTCGCGCGGATAGGATTCCAGCGTGTTGTCGAGCATGCGGCCGGAATGGCTCATCGGGTCGAAGCCGAAATGTTCCTTCACCTTCTCGATCTTGGAACGCAGCAGCGGGATTTCCGAGGCGAGCGACGTATAGGCCGTCGAGGTGAAAAGCCCGACGATGCGCAGCTCGCCGGTGACGTTGCCGTCGGCGTCGAAGCGTTTGACGCCGACATAATCCATATAGGCCCGGCGATGGACGATGGATTTCACATTCGCCTTCGTGACGATCAGGAAGTCGGGACCGTCGAGGAAAGCAAGGATCTCAGGCGTCGTCGTCACGGCATCCTTGCCGGTGCGCAGCACGAGCACATCGGGATTGGAGAGAATGCCGAGGCCGGTACCCTTGTCGCGTTCGACCCTGGCGTCGGAACCCTTGCCGGAATAGACATATTCGCGCATCCCGAGGAACGTGAAATTCTCGTCGCGAAGCCATGTCAGGAAGGCGACGGCTTCATCGCGATCAGCCTTCTTCCGGCTGGCGCCATTGGCTGAAAGCTCGGCGATCACCCCATCGATCTTGGAGAGCATCGGCTTCCAGTCGGACACCGACAGGCGGACCTGCTCGAGCACGGTTTCGATGCGTTTGACGAGATCAGAGGCTTGGTCGGAGTTGAGCGGCGCAATATGGAGCTGGATATGGCTGACGCGGTTGGCCGGGTCGCTCGGGTGATCGGCGGAATAGAGCGCAGGCGCCTTACCTTTCTCCATGACCAGGATGGGGTGCACGGCCATGAACAGATCGCGATAGGTGCTCGTCACTTCACCCATGACCGATTCAAACAGGAAAGGCATGTTCCGATCAGTGACCGAAAGCACCGAAACGGCAATGCCACCGGGCGTCACATCGGCGATGGTGTCGATGCCGACGCGGGGCGCCTTGCCGTTCCAGGCGGCGAGTTCCTTTGCCGAATGCACGGCGGAGAGCGCCAGCATCTCAGGCGTATAGAGTTCGAGATCGTCATTGCTGGCCCGTCCGAAGAGAATTTCCGGATCGAGATGCGCTTCGCCCGTCGCCTTGGCGATCTTGCGCGCGCTTTCGATCTGCTTTTCCCGTTTCGGATTGTTTCTGGCAGCCATGAATCGCCTCCCGCAATGGACTGGTTTTCTGCAAGCTAGCAGAAGATTTCGCGAAAAAATCTCTAAAATGCGGCCTTGAGGGATCGTATTGATGCTTTTTTGACGCTGGAAATGGGAAATTGTCAGAGATTTTTCCGATTTCATGGCCAAAACGAACGGAAGGATCCTCTTTTTGTTTTTCGTTCCGCGGCACATTTCCATGTTCACGTGAAGAACGGTTGACAGCGTGGCGTCAAAAAGATCATCAAACGCGGTCATCATTCGGATCTTGTCTCATGTCGGAAAATGCAGCGGGCGCAGTCATCGTCATCTCCAGCCATGTGGTGCGCGGCTCGGTCGGAAACCGGGCGGCCGTCTTTGCCCTGGAGACGCTTGGTCATCCGGTCTGGGCGATGCCGACCATCGTGTTGCCCTGGCATCCCGGCCACGGCCGCTCGACGCGGCTTACATTTGCGGAAGCGGATTTCGACGCGGCGATCGACGATCTGATCCGGGCGCCCTGGATCGGCGAAGTCAAGGCGGTGCTTTCGGGCTATTTCGGCAATGCCGCCCAGGCGCGCTCCGTGGCTCGGCTGATCGCCGCGCTCAGGCAAGATAATCCCGAGCTTCTCTATGTCTGCGACCCCGTCATGGGTGATCTCGGCGGTCTCTACGTGCCGGAGGCGACCGCCGAGGCCATTCGCGACCATCTGATCCCACTCGCGTCGCTGGCGACGCCGAACCGCTACGAACTTGCATGGCTGTCCGGGGCAGCACTTGACGACAACAGCGCGATCATGGAGGCGGCGCTGGCGCTCGGGCCGTCGCGCATGCTCGTCACCTCGGCCGTGCCGATGATGGCAGGGGGTACCGGCAATCTCTATCTTTCCGGCCGTCACGCGCTTCTTGCCGAGCACCGCGTCGTCGAAAACCCGCCGAACGGTCTCGGCGACCTGCTGGCTGCCGTCTTCCTGTCGCGCCTGCTTTCCGGTCTCGAGGACGAAAAGGCGCTTCAGCTTGCCACAGCAAGCGTCTTCGAGGTGCTGGCACGCGCCGTCAAGCGCGGCAGCAACGAGTTGATGCTGGCGAGCGATGCGTCCAGCCTCTCGACGCCGATGGCCATGGTGCAGATGCGCCGGCTCGTGCACCCGGCGCAGCGGCGGAAAAAATGACGCATCCGTCAATGTACTCATTTTGCAGTGCAGCAGTTGATCTTGTCTTCCGCGCGCGCTAATCCAGAAGCATGCAGCGTTTTCCAAATTCCCTTCTGGACGGTTACCGCAACTTCATGAACGGGCGTTATGCCGATGCCCGCGACAGGTATCGACTGCTTGCCGAAAACGGTCAGAGTCCGAGCACGCTGGTCATTGCCTGTTCGGATTCACGTGCCGCACCGGAGCTGATCTTCGATGCCGGCCCGGGTGAGCTCTTCGTTATCCGCAACGTCGCCAACATGGTGCCGCCCTACGAGCCGGACGGCCATTTCCATTCGACGTCGGCCGCGCTCGAATTTGCGGTGCAGGCGCTGAAGGTCTCGGATATCGTCGTGATGGGCCACGGCCGCTGCGGCGGCATCCGCGCCGCGCTCGATCCCAATGCCGAGCCGCTGTCGCCGGGCGATTTTATCGGCCGCTGGATGTCGCTGGTCAAGCCCGCTGCCGAGCAGATCCAGAGTAATGACGTGATGACGGCCGCAGAGCGGCAGACGGCGCTGGAGCGTGTCTCGATCCGCAATTCGATCGAAAATCTCAGAAGCTTTCCCGACATCAAGGCACTCGAGGAAGCGGGAAAAATGCATCTCCATGGCGCGTGGTTCGATATTTCGACCGGCGAACTCTGGGTGATGGACGCCGAGACACGTGACTTCATTCGTCCCCAAATCTAGGGATCTGCCGCTTTATCAGTTTATTAAGAATTGCTGCTAAGATTGGCGTCAATTGGTCGCGCACGACCGACGTTTTGAGTACCGTGGCGATTGGCGATGAAGTTCGAGACCATCAAAAGGGTTATCCTGGCCGCCATCATGCTGCCCTTCGTCTTCATGCTCATTGAAGGCGTCGTCGTCATACGGGCTTCAGTCAACCAATACAGGGATCTCGAGAAAGACCGGCAGTTCGCCGACGTTCTTGCCCGTGGCGGGTCGATCGCCGCCACGGAGATCCTGAGCGAAATCGGTGCCACTCGCATTTATCTCGCGCATCCGAGCAGCAAAACTGCCGCTGATATGCAGAAAAGCCGGGCAACGCTCGATGACGAGCGCCTTGCCTTCTATGCCAGCCTGCCTTCCCGCGATACGCTCGATGAAGGGCTTGCGGAAGAATTGTCGATTCTCAGCCTTGC
This sequence comes from Rhizobium sp. 268, assembly GCF_036571585.1. Taxonomy (NCBI): domain Bacteria; kingdom Pseudomonadati; phylum Pseudomonadota; class Alphaproteobacteria; order Hyphomicrobiales; family Rhizobiaceae; genus Rhizobium; species Rhizobium sp. 268. The sequence continues at coordinate 95,654 of NZ_JAPPSO010000006.1, forward strand.
CTACAGCCGCATCGTCGCCGCGCGCGGCGCCGTCGACCAGGGCCGTTATGTCGGCAGCGATCCCGGGTCGATCTACTGGTACGCAGCTCTCAAGCAGCTTGCCGTCGTCGATGCGCTTTCACCCTTGATCAGCGACCCGGTGCTGCTGGAGAAATCCAACCAGCTGATGGGCATCATGCTGACCTATTATGGGGAGAGGCTGATCACCGGCATTGGCAGCCGTTACCTTGACCAGGGCGTGTCCGCCAGATTTCCGGTGGAGCTGTTCGTGCAGGGCAAGGTCATGATCGGCGAGGGCATGGATCACATGGTCTTCCATTCGGCGGCGCCGATCGTACGCGACATTGTTGCCTATCTCGGTCGCCGCGACCAGGTGAAGGCGAATGCGATCACCGACGCCATTCTCGCCGGATCGCGGCCGACGCCTGAGGTGCGCGACGTCTGGGCGGCTGCGCAGAGCGAACGCATGACTTTCCTGCAACAGAAAATGATCGAGGCGGCGAGAGATATTCACGAGACCGGCGAAAACTTTTCGACGCGTTCGCATATACACCTGACGCGGATCCTGGCGCTGTGCGCCGGCTTGCTCATCCTCGCGACCTTGGTGATGATGCTGGCGGCAAGGGGTCTGCGCCTGATCGATCGGCTGACGCGGGACCGGGAGACGCTGGTCGGCGAGTTGCGCAACGCGGCCCAGACCGATCTCCTGACCGGCCTTTACAACAGGCGCGGCTTCGAGTTTGCCGCATCGGCGCTTCTCACGCAGGCCGAGCACGGATCACGCTGGATTTCCGTCGTGCTCTTCGACCTCGATCATTTCAAGAAGATCAACGATATCAACGGCCATGACGCTGGCGATGCCGTGCTCCGGCATGTCGCGGGCGTCGCGCGCGCGAATTTCCGTTCCTTCGATCTGCTGGTCCGTCATGGCGGCGAGGAGTTCCTGGCGCTCCTGCCGGATTCGACGCCCGACGATGCGGCAATCGTTGCCGAGCGCGTGCGGCTGGCGATCGAGGCGGCGGAAATCCCCTTGGAGAGTGGCGAGGTTCTCAGGGTGACGGCAAGTTTCGGATGTGCCGGCCGGGCAAATGAAGCCGCCAACCGGAACTTCGAGGATCTGGTCAAACGCGCCGATCTCTCGCTCTACGCCGCCAAGGCCTCCGGCCGCAATTGTGTCGTTTCGGGGCCAATCGTCCCGGCGCAGGAGGAGCGCCGCAAGACGGCCTCCGGCGGCGGCTTTGATTCCCGCATATAAAAAACGCCGCATGTCCCAGCGGCGTTTTCGGGTATCGTTGTCGAAGAAGACCTATTTGCCGTCGATCTGCTGGCCGATATAAGCGATTGCCTGCTGATAGACGCTGGCGGCGTTCCAGCCCTGGATGGCGACGAAATTCGGCTCTCCGGGCTGATAGCCGGCGCCGGCGCGCCAGCCATGGCCCTTGAGGAAATTCGCCGTCGAGGCCAGTGCATCGGCACGCGAACCGACCATGTCAACTCGGCCATCGCCATCGCCGTCGGCGCCGAAGCGCACGACATTGCGCGGCAGAAACTGCGTCTGGCCGATTTCACCGTGGGCAGCACCCTTGGCCTGCGGGCTCAGATAACCCTCGGAGACGAGCTGGAGCGCGGCATAGAGCTGGTCGGTGAAATAGTCCGAACGGCGGCAGTCATAGGCGAGCGTCGAAACGGCCGACAGCGTGTGCTGGTTGCCCATATAGCTGCCAAAACCGGTCTCCATGCCCCAGATGGCGATTAGCGGGCCGGCCGGAACGCCGAAACGGCGCTCGATCGAGGCAAAAAGCGCCTGGTTGGCGGCTTTCATGCTGCGGCCGCGGGAGATGACGGCGGCACCGCCGCGCTTCTGCATGAAGGCGTCGAAGGAGAGTTTGAAGCTCTTCTGGCCGCGGTCGGCGGCGATCGTCGGTTTGTTGTAATTGACGTTGGCAAAGGCGCGGCTCAGAACCGCCTGGCTGACGCCATTGGCTGCTGCCGTCTGCTTGAAATCGGCAACCCAGGCCTCGAAGCCGGCGCTGGTATTGCCGCATTGCGGTCCTTGCGCGAACGCCGGTACCGCATGGAGGACGCCCATTGCCGTAGCGGCCGCCAGAAACAACTTTTTCATGCGCATTGAGAAACCCCGCTCTCGATCTGCATAGTTTTTAGGCGGGCAAGAGAATGCCAGCCACTCACGATTTTGTCACGATCACCTTTTAGCGAGCGCTTATACAGTTGATTTGCCCCGGAAAAGCCCCGCTCACCGAGCAGGGCTTTAACATCTTATGGTTTACAAATCGTATCAGGCGGCCTGCTTGCGCGGCTTGACGAGGCCGCGATTGACCAGCAGCTCGGCGATCTGAATGGCGTTCAATGCGGCGCCCTTGCGTAGGTTGTCGGAGACCACCCAGATGTTGAGGCCGTTTTCGACCGTCGCGTCCTCGCGGATGCGCGAGATGTAGGTCGCGTCCTCGCCGGCGGATTCATAAGGCGTGATGTAGCCGCCGTCCTCACGCTTGTCGATGACGAGGCAGCCTGGTGCATCGCGCAGGATATCGCGGGCCTGGTCGGCGGTGATCTCGTTTTCGAACTCGATGTTGACGGATTCCGAATGGCCGATGAAGACAGGCACGCGCACTGCCGTGCAGGTCACCTTGATCTTCGGGTCGAGCATCTTCTTAGTCTCGGCCAGCACCTTCCACTCTTCCTTGGTGTAGCCGTCTTCCATGAAGACGTCGATGTGCGGGATGACGTTGAAGGCGATACGCTTGGTGAACTTCTTGTTCTCGATCGGATCGGCGACGAAGACGGCGCGCGTCTGATTGAAGAGCTCGTCCATGCCGTCCTTGCCGGCGCCAGAGACCGATTGGTAGGTCGAGATGACGACACGCTTGATCTTGGCGAAGTCATGCAGCGGCTTCAGCGCAACCACCAGCTGGGCGGTCGAGCAATTCGGGTTGGCGATGATGTTGCGCTTGGTGAACTGGCTGATGGCGTCCGGGTTCACTTCCGGCACGATCAGCGGCACGTCGGCGTCGTAACGCCAGGCCGAGGAATTGTCGATGACGATGCAGCCCTGCTGACCGATCTTCGGCGAAAACTTCTTGGAGATTTCGCCGCCGGCCGACATCAGGCAGATATCGGTGTCGGAGAAATCGTAATTCTCCAGATTGGAAACCTTCAGCGTCCGGTCACCATAGGAAACCTCGGTGCCCTGCGAACGCGCGGAGGCGAGCGCCACGACCTCATCGGCGGGGAAGCCGCGTTCGGAGAGAATGTTGAGCATCTCCCGGCCGACATTTCCGGTTGCTCCCGCAATTGCTACTTTGAAACCCATTTCTCAAGCTCTCTTTCTCTTCTCTCCTCTTGTCCGGTGAGGGGAAAGGCGCGACGGATCGCGTCTTCCTGTCCCCAGCCGAGCCGGGGAGAGAGCGGCAGGCCAGAGACGTCAGACGGTTTTCGTCGTCGTTTTGGCCTTGGTTTTGGCAGAAACCGGAACGGCAATATCCACCCCGGCAACCCGTGCCCGGTCATTGCGGTCAGCAATGGCGTGTTCGTCGCGAACCATGGAGATTCCTTTTCCGCTGTTGCTCTTAGAAGGTTTTCCACAGGAGTCAAGGTTTTTGCGCTCGGAGCCTGCAGGCGAAAGCGGCAGCCACGACGCTGCGGCGTTTTGTCATGCCGCTGTCATCCCCGGGAGGTATCCCGGCTCGGTTATTTAATGACTGCAACGAAAACGGGGGTTTTCCATGCGTACGCTTCTTGCCGCCTTTGCGGCCACCACCATGCTTGCGGGCGCCGCTCAGGCGACGACGGTCTATCCGCTCGATCGCGCCACGATTCTTGCCGGTTCGCCGTTCGATTTCAAGGTCGAACTCAACAAGCAGGTCAAGCCCGAAGACGTGAAGATCACGGTCAACGGCCAGGACTACAAGACCGTCCTCGGCGGCGAGGCGCAGTTCGTCGAACTGGAAAAGGGCAAAGAGGATAAGGCTCTCGGTTCCGCTCTGCTGCTGCGCGGCCTGAAGATCTCGGCTCCCGGCGCCTACAAGGTCGAGGTTGCTGCCGGCGACGAAACGACGTCCGTCACCTGGAATGTTTACGAAACCGCGGCCCAGCCGAAGGCCAAGAACATCATCTTCCTGCTCGGCGACGGTCTTTCCGTCGCGCATCGCACCGCTGCCCGCATCATGTCGAAGGGCATGACCGAGGGCAAGGCGAACGGCCGCCTGAACATGGACGATCTCGATCGCATGGCTTTCATCGGCACCTCCTCGACGAATGCCGTCTCCACGGACTCGGCCAATACCATGTCGGCCTACATGACGGGCCACAAGACCGCCGTCAACGCGCTCGGCGTCTACGCGGACCGCACCCCGGCCTCGCTCGATGACCCGCGCGTCGAAACCTTCGCGGAAGCTGTTCGCCGCACGACGAAGAAGTCGATCGGCATCGTCGCAACCGCCGAAGTCGAAGACGCGACGCCGGCTGCCGTCGTTTCCCATACCCGCAACCGCAACGACAAGGCCGATGTCGTCGGCATGCTGCTCGACGTCAAGCCGGAAGTCCTGCTCGGCGGCGGCTCGGCCTATTTCCTCGGCAAAGAGGTCGCCGGTTCCAAGCGCAAGGACAACCAGGACTACATTAAGCTGTTCCAGGATGCCGGCTACAAGCTTGCGACCGACAAGAACGAGCTCGCCGTCAATGCATCGGGCGAAGGCAATCTCCTCGGTCTCTTCCACACCGGCAATATGGACGTCACGCTCGATCGCGAGTTCCTGAAGAAGGGCACCGTCGACAAGTTTCCGAACCAGCCGGGTCTCGTCGCCATGACCAAGGTTGCGCTCGACCGCCTCTCCAAGAATCCGGACGGTTTCTTCCTGATGGTCGAGGGTTCCTCGATCGACAAGATGTCGCATCCGCTCGATTGGGATCGCGCCGTCTTCGAAACCATCGAATTCGACCAGGCCATCGGCGTTGCCCGCGAATTCCAGAAGGCCCATCCGGACACGTTGATCGTCGTCACCGGCGACCACACCCACGGTGTATCGATCATCGGCACCGTCGATGACGACAAGCCCGGCACCGAAATGCGCGAAAAGGTCGGCACCTATGCGGAAGCCGGCTTCCCGAACTACAAGGACGAAAACGGCGACGGTTACCCTGACAAGATCGATGTCAGCCGCCGCCTGTTCCTGAGCGCCAACAACGGCCCTGACCACTACGAGACCTTCCGTCCGAAGCTCGATGGTCCGTTCGTTCCGGCTGTCCAGAACGAAAAGAAGGAATATGTCGCCAACGAGCAGTACAAGGATGTTCCCGGCGCGGTCTTCGTGCAGGGCAATATTCCGAAGACCGGCGACAGCGGCGTCCATGCGGTCGACGACGTCGTCCTGCAGTCGGCTGGTCCGGGTTCTGAAGAGTTCCATGGCTACATGGAACAGAGCGACGTCTATCGCGTGCTCGCCGACACCTTCGCTCTCGGCGCCAAGCAGACGAATTGATGTGAGGCCGATCCGGCAGTCGTTTGCCGGCCTTGCCTGTTTCGTCGATCATGGTCCCGGCCGTTCAGCGGCCGGGATTTAATTCTTGGAGATTGCCATGGAAAAGCTCCCTTCGCTGCATCTCAGCCGGCGCGGCCTGATCGGCGCCATCGGCACGCTGGCTTTCGCCGCAGTTGCTCGCCCGAGTTTTGCTGCAGATTCCGTGATCGGTTTCGATGAGCTTTATGACAAGTTCGGCGTGCTCGGCCTTGAAATTTCCGACAAGGTGAAGCGCCTTGCCGGGCAGGAAATCAGCATGAAAGGTTTCATGGCGCCGCCGCTGAAGGCCGAGGCTCAGTTCTTTGTGCTCACCGAGATGCCGATGTCGCTCTGCCCCTTCTGCTCCTCGGATGCGGACTGGCCGGATAATATCGTCGTCGTCTATCTCGGAGAGAAACAGACCTTCGTGCAGCCGCGCCAGACGATCGAAGTGCGCGGCATGCTGGAATATGGCTCCTGGACGGACCCGGACACCGGCTTCGTCAGCCTGCTGCGGATCCGCCGGGCCGAATATTCCGCCGTCTGAACCGATATGCTCGCTCTCAATATCGAAAACCTAGATGTCACCTTCCCAGGCCTGTCCTCGTCGGCGCTGGCAATCACTAGCCTGTCGATCGATGCCGGCAGCAGGGTTGCCATTACAGGCGCGTCCGGATCCGGCAAGAGCACTTTTGTCAATATCGTTGCCGGGCTGGAACGGACGCGCCAGGGCCGTATCCGTTGGAACGGCGAGGATATTGCTGGTTTTTCCGAAAGCCGGCGCGACCGGTTCCGTGCCGCCAATATCGGCCTGGTCATGCAGGAATTTCATCTCTTTCCCGGCCTGTCGGCGCTGGAGAACGTGCTTTTACCGGCGCGGCTTGCGGGTGTCGCCACGGCTGATGTCATCCAGCGGGCGCATGCGCTTTTGAGCACGGTCGGTCTTTCCCGCCCCGGCCAGAAGATCGAAACCATGTCGCGCGGCGAGATGCAGCGCGTGGCGATCGGCCGGGCGCTGCTGCGCAAGCCCGGCGTCATCATTGCCGACGAACCGACGGCAAGCCTCGATGCCGAAAGCGGCGAGGCTGTCGGCGATCTCATCCTCGATCTCGCCATTGCCGAAGGCAGCACGCTGATCGTCGTTTCACACGATCAGCGCCTTGCCGGCCGCCTCGACCGGCGTATCACCTTCGGTTCCGGCCGGGTTAGCAACGATTCCGCGGCAACGGCGGGAGAGGCTATATGATCCGTTTCATCTTTTCCGATCTTCGCCGCCTCTGGGCGGGGTCGCTGGTGGTCGTGCTGCTGGTGGCGCTTGCGACCGCGCTCGGCGTTTGCGTCGTGCTGCAGGAGCGGGCGCTTCGTCTCGGCAGCGCACGCGCTGCCGACAAGTTCGATCTCGTCATCGGCGCCGGCGGCAGCGAGACGCAGCTCGTGCTGTCCTCCGTTTTCCTGCAGCCCTCGCCTTTGCCGCTGATGCCGGGCGATGTGCTGGCCAGGCTTGCCGCCGATCCCCGCGTCGACTGGGCGGCGCCGATCGGCTTCGGTGATTCCTTCTCCGGCTATCCGATCGTCGGCACGACGGTGACGTTGGCGGAGAACCTGTCTGGCGGCTTTGCCGAGGGCAGGATTTTCGCCCGCGAGGGAGAAGCGGTGATCGGCTCTGCGGTTAAGTTACCGCTCGGGGCCGAGATCAAGCCGATGCATGGCGTGGCGGAAGAAGGCGGCGAGACCCACACCGAACTCGTCTATCACGTCGCCGGCCGCTTGCGGCCGACCGGCACGGCCTGGGACCGGGCCATTCTGGTTCCGATCCAGGCCGTCTGGCATATCCATGGTCTGGGGGCGGAAGAGCATGAAGGCGAGGCTGGACACGATCATGAGCATGAAGGCGCCGGTCACGATGTACATGAGCATCACGGCGAAATCGACCCGGATGCCGTGATCGACGAGAAGTGGGCTGCGGATGCTCCCGGCCTTCCCGCCATCCTCGTCAAGCCGAAGACGATAGCCGACGCCTATAAGCTGCGGCAGGAGTATCGCAGCGGCAATACCGTCGCCGTTTTCCCCGGCGAGGTGCTGACCAATCTCTACGGCACGCTCGGCGACGCCAAACAGATCCTTGTTGCGGTCGCCGCCGGCGCGCAAGCGCTCGTCGCCGCCTCGCTGGTGCTGGTCACGGTCATCCATATCGGCCAACGCCGGCGCCAGATCGGCGCGCTGCGGGCTTTCGGCGCCCCGCGCGGCGCGATTTTCGGCATCGTCTGGCTGGAATTCTTCTTCCTGGTGGTCGTCGGCATCGGGCTCGGTTTCACGTTCGGTTACGCTGCGGCGCTGACCTTGTCTGGCATGTTCTCTCAGACGAGCGGGATCGCCATGCCGGTCGGTTTCGCCCGTGAAGACGCCGGGCTTGCGGCGGTGCTGCTCCTCTTCGCGACAATTTTGGCCGCGCTGCCGGCGGTGCTCGCCTACCGGCAATCGCCGGCGCAGGCGCTGAGAGCGTAACCAGGCCGGCTGACGACTCGGCTGCCTGCCAAGCGCGTTGCCATTAGACTAAAGTCATAATCCCAAAGCATCTCTCTTTTTGATCTGCCGTTTCTGGCACACTCTCGTCAGGCGTGTCGCGGCCAGGGGTCTGCTTTGAGGAGAGTAGGTCGCGCGCGTGCTCATCACTCTGTGGAGGACAGACAATGGCAAATGTCGCAAGCATCGACGGCGCGAAGGCCGGTCCGATGACCGGCGAAGAGAAGAAGGTGATCTTCGCTTCTTCGCTCGGCACCGTTTTCGAATGGTATGATTTCTATCTCTACGGTTCGCTCGCCACCTATATCGGCGCGACCTATTTCACCCAATATCCCGAGGCGACGCGCAACATCTTCACGCTGCTTGCCTTTGCCGCCGGCTTCCTGGTGCGCCCGTTCGGCGCGCTGGTATTCGGCCGTCTCGGCGATCTGGTCGGCCGGAAGTACACCTTCCTGGTGACGATCATGATCATGGGTCTGTCGACCTTCCTCGTCGGCATCCTGCCGGGTGCCGCCACCATCGGCATCGCAGCCCCGATCATCCTGATCGCACTGCGCCTGCTCCAGGGTCTGGCGCTGGGCGGTGAATATGGCGGTGCGGCAACCTATGTCGCCGAACACGCGCCGAACGGGCGCCGCGGCTACTTCACCTCATGGATCCAGACGACGGCGACGCTCGGCCTGTTCCTGTCGCTGATCGTCATCGTTCTGGTTCAATATCTGATGGGTGCGGCTCAATTTGCTGCCTGGGGCTGGCGCATTCCGTTCCTGGTCTCGGTCGTCCTGCTCGGCATTTCCGTCTGGATCCGCCTGAAGATGAACGAATCACCCGCGTTCCAGCGCATGAAGGCGGAAGGCAAGGGCTCCAAGGCGCCGCTGACCGAAGCCTTCGGGACATGGAGAAACGCCAAGATTGCGATCATCGCGCTTCTCGGCGCCACCATGGGCCAGGCGGTCGTCTGGTACGGCGGCCAGTTCTATGCATTGTTCTTCCTGCAGAACGTGCTGAAGGTAGACCTGCAGTCGGCCAACATCATGGTCGCCATCGCGCTCTTCCTCGCCACGCCGTTCTTCGTCATCTTCGGCGGTCTCTCCGATAAGATCGGTCGCAAGCCGATCATCATGGCAGGCCTTCTCATCGCGGCGGTAACGTATAATCCGCTGTTCAAGGCGATGACCTGGACGGCCAACCCGGCGCTTGCCGAAGCACAGGCCTCGATCCGGGCAACGGTTACGGCCGATCCGGCGGATTGCAAATTCCAGTTCAATCCGACCGGCACGTCGAAGTTCACCAGCTCCTGCGACGTGGCGACGGCGTTCCTGACAAAGAACTCGGTGCCTTATGATGTCGTGTCCGGTCCCGCCGGTCAGCCGGCAACGGTAAAGGTCGGCAACGAGACGATCCCGAGCTTCGACGTCGTTGCCGCCGGCGACAAGGCCAAGGGCATGACCGCGGCTTTCGAAAAGGGCGTCAATATCGCGCTCCACGATGCCGGCTATCCGCTGAAGCGCGGCGCCGCCAAGGTGCCGGATGCCAAGCTCGATGCTTTCATCGCAGCCAATCCGGAACTGTCGCTGAATGCCGATACCGTGCGTGCCGGCGAGAAGGAAACCATGCCGGCGGCCAAGCTGGTCGAGACCAAGCTGCTGACGGCGGATGAGGCCAATGGCGTCACCGACATGGCGGTCTATAACGTCGCCAATGGCGGCGCTTTCGCCATGACCGCCGATCCCGCCCGCGTCAACTGGATCGGCACGATTGCGATCCTGTTCGTGCTCGTCCTCTATGTAACGATGGTCTATGGCCCGATCGCCGCTCTGCTGGTCGAGCTTTTCCCGACCCGCATTCGCTATACAGGCATGTCGCTGCCCTATCACATCGGCAACGGCTGGTTCGGCGGCCTGCTGCCGGCGACGGCCTTCGCGATGAGCGCTGCCGCGGGCGATATCTATTACGGTCTCTGGTACCCGATCGTCTTTGCGTCGATCACCCTGGTGATCGGCCTGATCTTCCTGCCGGAAACGAAGAACAGAGATATCCACGCTATGGACTGAGCGGCGCTTCAGCGCTTGAGGTAAATGGCCCGGCGCTTACAAGGCGCCGGGCTTTTTCATGTCGGGGAAGAAGTGTTTCGCAATCGGCCAGCCATCCGGCCCCAGTTTGAAGAGCAAGCCGCAGCGGGCAAAGACGATCGCCGTCAGCAGCGAAAACCAGCCGCCGAAGGCAAGGCCGGCAATGACGTCGCTCGGATAGTGGGCGCCGACCATGACGCGCGTCATGCCGAGCCAGATGGCGCCGGCGATGAAGACAACGCGGTAGCGCGGAAACAACAGGGCAAAGGCGGCGAAGAAGGCCCCGACCGTGGTGGAATGGCCGGAGGGGAAACTTTCGAAAGCGGCATGGCCTGAAAAGGGCGTGAAGGAAAACATGCCGTAGTCGTAAAAATGGTCGGGACGGGCCCTGCCGATCGCCCGTTTCAGCAGATTGGCGAGAAGCCCGGAGAAGACGACGGTGGCAAAGAGATAGGCGCCGATCCAGCTGACATAGAGCGCCTGCGCCTTGGAGCGCGCCGTCTTCACCAGCTTGTAGCCCGCCCTGCCCTGAAAGAACAGCAGGATGCTGGTAAAGATCAGCCAGGCGGAATCGCCGAAACCGGTCATCATCTCGCCGAGGTGCTTCACCGGTGCGGGAACTTCGCTGGCGCCGATCGGTGCATCGAAGAGCAGCATGGAGAGGATCACGGCATTGAGCGTGATGAAGAGGCAGGCCTTCCAACGCAATGGCGGCATGCCGACGCCGCTCCGGCGCCAGCGCCTGTCCAGGGAAGCCCAAAATGCCCGCATTGCCATCGTCCGTTCGAATTCGCCCTTGAGCGCCGCGCGCCCGAAAGCGCGTCGAGGGCGCGCTTATTACCGGGATAGGCGCTCGCTGAAATCCGGCGCAAAAATACACGAGATTGCGGCCGAGAATAGTCCGTTTCGGAGAAATCGACCGAGCGGGTTGCGGCTCGCGCTCCCGCATAAACAGCCCTCCGCATGTCATGCGGAGGGCCCATGTTTCACGTGAAATATATCAGGCTGACAGCGTCTTGAACTCGGCAAGGATCGCATCGCCCATCTCGACGGTGCCGACCTGCCTTGCGCCATCGGCCATGATGTCGCCGGTGCGGATGCCCTTGTCGAGCACGTTGGCGATCGCCTTTTCCAGGTCGTCGGCTTCCTTCACCAGATTGAAGGAGTAACGCAGGCACATGGCGAAGGAGGCGATCATGGCGATCGGGTTGGCGATGCCCTTGCCAGCGATGTCGGGGGCCGAGCCGTGCACCGGCTCGTAGAGCGCCTTGCGCTTGCCGGTCTTGCCGTCAGGCGCGCCGAGCGAGGCCGACGGCAGCATGCCGAGCGAGCCTGTCAGCATGGCGGCGACATCGGAGAGCATGTCGCCGAAGAGATTGTCGGTGACAATGACGTCGAACTGCTTGGGCTGACGCACCAGCTGCATGCCGCCGGCATCGGCCAGCATATGTTCGAGCTGGACGTCGGAATATTTCGCCTTGTGCGTCTCGGTCACCACCTGGTTCCAGAGCACGCCCGACTTCATGACGTTGCGCTTTTCCATGGAGCAGACGCGGTTCTGCCGGGTGCGGGCCATTTCGAAGGCGACGCCGGCAATGCGCTCGATCTCGTAGGTGTCGTAGACTTGGGTGTCGATACCGCGCTTCTGGCCGTTGCCGAGATCGATGATCTCCTTCGGCTCGCCGAAATAGACGCCGCCGGTCAGTTCGCGGATGATCAGGATGTCGAGACCTTCGACCAGTTCCGGCTTCAGAGATGAGGCCGAGGCAAGGGCCGGATAGCAGATGGCGGGACGCAGGTTGGCAAACAGCTGAAGGTCCTTGCGCAGCCGCAACAGGCCGGCTTCCGGGCGCACTTCGTAAGGAACGCTATCCCATTTCGGACCGCCGACGGCGCCGAAGAGAACGGCATCGGCGGCAAGTGCCTTTACCATATCGGCTTCGGAGATCGCCGCGCCATGCGCATCATAGGCGGAGCCGCCGACAAGGCCTTCGTCGGTGACGAAACCGGCACCCATCGCCTCGTTCATATAGGCGATGATCTTGCGGACCTCGCCCATCGCCTCGGGACCGATGCCGTCACCCGGCAGCAGGAAAAGATTGCGCACAGTCATGAAACCCTCCTGGAAAAACAAGTTGCGGTTTCTTAGACCCCGGAAATGGGCATTTCAAGCGAGAGAAGCAGTGAATCGGTACGCTTCGGTTTCGGTCGTGATGATTGCTGCTGCGCTTGCAAACAGGCTAGAACGGCATCTTACCTTCCATGTCCCCGGATGTTTCCCATGCCTTTAGCACCGCTCCATCTCGATACGCCCTTGGTTCAGACAGCGCCTGACTACAGCGCCAGCGGCAAGCGGCTCTGGCTGAAGCTCGATGCGCTGCAGCCTTCCGGCAGCTTCAAGCTGCGCGGCGTCGGCCGGCTTTGCCAGCACGCAGTGGAAAATGGCGCGCGCGAGATCTTCTGTGCGTCCGGCGGCAATGCCGGTATTGCCGCGGCCTATGCCGGCCGGGCGCTCGGCGTGCCGGTCACCATCGTCGTGCCGGAAACGACGGCGGCCGATGTCCGGCAGACGATCGCCGCAACGGGCGCCAATGTCCTCGTCCACGGGTCGGTTTTCGACGAAGCCAATGCCCATGCCGTCGAACTCGCGGAGAGCCGCAAGGCGAGTTATGTGCATCCCTTCGACCATCCGCTTCTGTGGGATGGTCATGCGACGCTGATCGACGAGGTGGTGGCGAAGGGTGCAAAATTCGATTGCGTCGTCACCAGCGTCGGCGGCGGCGGGCTGCTTGCCGGTATTGTCGAGGGGTTGAAGCGCAATGGGCTTGCCGATGTGCCTGTCATTGCCGTCGAAACCGAAGGGGCGGCCTCGCTGAACGCCAGCCTCAAGGCGAATGAACGTATCACCCTGCCCGCCATCACCTCGATTGCCACGTCGCTCGGCGCGCGGCAGGTGGCGCAGCATGTCTTCGACTTGCCGAAACAGCATCCGATCGAAAGTGTTCTCGTCAGCGACGCCGATGCGGTTGCCGCCTGTCTGAAATTTGCCGATGCGCAGCGCATTCTGGTCGAGCCGGCCTGCGGTGCAGCACTTGCCGTTGCCGATGTGCATGCCGAGCTGTTTGCCCGCTTTGACAATCCGCTGATCGAAGTCTGCGGCGGCATCGGCGTATCGCTCGAAAAGCTGCGGCTCTGGAAAGAGAAGTTTCTCTGACCTGATATCAAAGAAAAAGCCGGGCGAAGGCCCGGCTTGATCGATCACCAGTTGGATGGCTTAAGCAGCCCAGGGGTGCGAAGCGGCGTTCTTCTTTTCGAAGCTGTCGATCGCCTTACCCTTTTCCAGCGTCAGGCCGATGTCGTCGAGGCCGTTCAGCAGGCAGTGGCGCTTGAACTCGTCGAGATCGAACTTGATCGAGCCGCCATCGGGACCGGTGATCTCGAGATTCTCAAGGTCGACGGTCAGGATGGCGTTGGAGCCGCGCGAGGCGTCGTCCATCAGCTTGTCGAGATTTTCCTGGCTGACCTTGATCGGCAGGATGCCGTTCTTGAAACAGTTGTTGTAGAAAATATCGGCGAAGCTGGTGGAGATCACGCAGCGGATGCCGAAATCGAGCAATGCCCAGGGAGCGTGCTCGCGCGAGGAACCGCAGCCGAAATTGTCGCCGGCGACCAGGATTTTGGCGTCGCGATAGGCCGGCTTGTTCAGCACGAAATCCGGATTTTCGGAGCCGTCTTCATTATAACGGGCTTCGGCGAAAAGGCCGGTGCCGAGGCCAGTGCGCTTGATGGTCTTCAGATAATCCTTCGGAATGATCATGTCGGTGTCGATGTTGACGACCGGCAGTGGCGCAGCAACGCCCGTGAGCTTCACGAATTTATCCATGACCCATGCTCCATTTCAGCAAATCTACTTTCTGAATTTGCATCTAGTCCAGTTTTCCGCCGAAATGAAGGAGAATCTTTGGAAAAGGCAGCCACGCGACGTTTCGCGCGGCCTGCCCTCTGCGTATGTGCCGTTACTTGGTCGGTGCGTTCAGGCCCCAGAGGACACCGAACGGGTCGCGAAGCTGGCCGTAGCGGTCGCCCCAGAACATCAGTTCGACCGGCATGACGACTTCGGCGCCGGCAGCGACGGCGCGATCCCACCAGAAATCGATATCGTCGATAACCAGCTGGATAGCGAAGCCTTCATGGCCTTTGAAGGGATGGCCGTATTCGGGATAGGCATCCGACAGCATGAGGGAGCTGCCGTTGATGTAGAGATGCACATGCATCGTCCGGCCACTCTCGTCGACCGGTACGATATAGGCTTCTTCGGCGCCGAAAGCTTTTTTGTAGAATTCCGCGGCTTTCACAGCGCCGCCGACCGTCAGATAGGGCAGCAGGCCATTCTTGACCGGCGGCATCTTGACCGGATTGTTTTCCGTCGCATCCATGCTCTTCCTCCATTCGTTTTGAAGCGCCGGCAGAATGCTCGGCTGCTTCTAAGACGTATGATGGAAGCATGATGCGACAGTGTCAGTCAGGTTTTTTAAGCGTGAGCCGTTCAGAGATCGATGATCGTGCCGCGGCCGTCGTTCCAGATGCGCATTTCGCGTTGGCCATTGTTTGCCTTGGCGCGCACCGGAGCGGGCTTCATCTTCATCGATAGCGCACGTCCGACCATCAGCACGGTCAGGATACCGCCGACGGCAAGCGTCACCGAGAAGGTGAAAAGCAGCATGGCCACGAAAACGGTGGCGCCGGCAAGCATGAAGAAGATGGAGCGAATGTTCTGCATGGGTTTTAGACCTTTCTTCGGAAAGGAATGTGGTCCTTCTTTTTCCTCTCTGCAAGGCAAGCATGGCTTTTTGTTGTCTTGCCGGGCTTTGCGAAGCTTGGCACTAATGATCGATGAGCCAAACCATCCCTCGCCGTTCGTTAAATCTGCGCCGCTCGGTGCTGAGCGTGCCCTCCATTAATCTCCGAGCGCTCGAAAAAAGCCATTCGCTTGATTGCGATACGGTTATTTTCGATCTGGAGGATTCCGTCTCGCCCGAGAAGAAGGGGCAAGCGCGGGAAAATCTGCGCGCCTTTTTTGCCGGCCCGCCGCTTGAGGGCAAGGAGAGGATCATCCGCATCAATTCTTTGTCATCCGAATTCGGGCCGGCGGACCTGGATCTTGTCAAGGCGCTTTTGCCCGACGCCGTTCTGCTTCCCAAGGTCGACGGACCTCGGGATATCACCGATATGGGCGATCTGCTCGCCGATTCAGATGCGCCGGAGGAACTGCGCATCTGGGCGATGATCGAGACGCCGCGCGGCGTGCTGAATGCTGGAGCGATCGCCGAATCCGGCCGCACGCCGGGCTCGCGGCTCGATTGCCTCGTCGTCGGGCTCAATGATCTGCGCAAGGAAACAGGCGTCCTGCCGCAGCCGGGACGAACCTATCTCGTGCCGTGGCTGATGCAGGTCGTCCTGGCGGTCAGCGCCTACGGGCTCGATGCGATCGACAGCGTCTTCAACGACTTCAGGGACGAGCAGGGGTTCGATGCCGAATGCCTGCAGGGCCGGGCCATGGGTTTTGCCGGCAAGATGCTGATCCATCCGACCCAGATCGAGGCCGCCAATCGGCATTTCGGCCCGGATCCGGCAGCGATTGCGGAGGCGGAGGCGATCATCGCTGCCTTTGCCGATCCGGCTTCCCAGGGGCTGAATGTCATCAATTCAGGCGGGCGGATGATCGAGCGGCTGCATCTTGTCCAAGCCGAAGCTCTGGTTCATAAAGCTCGCCTGATTTCTGCAAGAAAGCCCGCCTGATGAAACTCTACCGCTTCCTGACCGGTCCCGACGATGCTTCCTTCTGCCACAAGGTCACCGCCGCCCTCAACAAGGGCTGGTCGCTGGAGGGCTCGCCGACCTATGCCTTCAATGCCGCAACCGGCGCGATGCAGTGCGGCCAGGCCGTCGTCAAGACGGTCGAAGGCAAGGATTACCATCCCGAGATAAAGCTCTCCGAGCAATAACGCGTCCTGCCGGAAGCACGGCTTCAGCTCTTTGTTTGTGCACGTCGTTATCCCGGAACCGCTGCACACTTTCCGGGCGACATGTATTACAGCGCCGCGCGTCTTCAGACGCGCAAAGGACGCTGTAACAGTTGAATCTACGCATCGTGCTATCCGAAAATCGATTCCGATTTTCGGGCCGATGCGCTAGCGCTCGGCGGCTTCCTCGGCGCTTGCCTCGATCCGCTCCATATCGTCGTCGCTCAGCCCGAAATGGTGGCCGATCTCGTGGATCAGGACGTGGGTGATGATATCGCCGAGCGTCTCGTCGTTCTCGGCCCAGTAATCGAGAATGGGGCGCCGGTAGAGGCGGATGCGGTTCGGCATCTCGCCGGTTTCCAGCGTGAAACGTTCGGAAATACCCCTGCCTTCGAAAAGACCGAGAAGATCGAAAGGGGTTTCCAGCGCCATGTCCTCGAAAACATCGTCATCGGGGAAATCTTCGATCTCGATCGTAAGGTTGGTCGTCAGCTGGCGAAATTCATCCGGCAGATGGCTATAGGCCTCCATGGCCAGCGACTCGAAGGTGCTGATCGTCGGCGCATGGCGGTCCCGCCAATCATCGCTCTGGTCTATGCGGGCCATGAATATTCCTTCCTTTGCGGGCCCATATAGAACCTTTATCGCCGATTTTCGAGTGCGGAATCAAAGGCAGGAATAAATTCATAGAAAATGGCCGTTGACTCTTCATTAGCTCTCTGGAATCTATAAGAACATAACAGGAACAATACGGATTGGAGAACGCCATGGCGCAGCACGCCCTGGCGCGCGAGCGGCTTTTTGCGCTCCGCGAAACCATCGCCAAACTGGAGGGGAAGCCCGCGCCGGCGCTTGCGGCAGCGGAGCGGGAAGCCTTGGCAGAGGGGGGAAAGACAGCTCGGAGATGCAGTCTGCCGCCGCTGGCGTTTGGGGTGGAGTGTCTTGACGAGGCGCTGGAAGGCGGCCTGCCCCTCGATGCGATCACCGAATTCCGCTCCGCTCTGTCGCGTGATGCCGGTGCGGCAAGCGGGCTGGCGATGGCTGTCGCCGCGCGACTGCAGAAGCAGGAAGCAGATGCCGGCAGGCTTCTGCCGCTGCTCTGGATCGGCGATGCCGTCGGCACGCTGGAGGCCGGTCGTCCCTATGCTCCCGGGCTGCGGGATTTCGGGCTGAGCCCGGAGCGGTTTCTCCATGCGGCGCCGCGCAAGCTGGACGAGGCGCTCTGGCTGGTGGAAACCGCGTTGGAAAGCGCTGCCTTCTCGGCCGTCATCTTCGAAGTGCGCGGCAATCCCGCCCATTTCGGCCTGACCGAAAGCCGCAGGCTCAGTCTTCGGGCGCGTGCTGCCCGCCGTCCGCTCTTTCTTGTCCGCCAGGCCGGGGCGGAGGAGGCAAGCAGTGCGGCCTTCCGTCTGCATGTCGAACCGGGTCCATCCGCTCTGCGGCCGTTGCCGGGGGAATCGAAGCTTTCCGGCAGCATCGGCAATCCGATTTTCCGTCTCACGCTGGAGAAGGGCCGTAATCCGGCCCCGCTCTGCTTTTTTCTGGAGTGGAACCCCCATGAACGCGAATTTCTCCCTCTCGCCGAGCCAAACCTCGTTCGTCCTCCAGGCGAGCCGTCAGCGTATTCTGGCGCTCAGCTTTCCGCATCTGCCAACGGACCGCATCGCCCGCAGGCGATGGGGGCTCTCCTGGCGTTCGACAGGGCGTCCTGAGGCACCGCCTATCGTCTGTTCCGGCAAGCTCAACAATGCCATGCGGCTGACGGCGCTGGACGAGTTGGCAGAGCGGCTGGGGCTGAAAAAGGATCAGGGCGTTGCCGAAGCGCGCGCCATGTACCCAACGCTCGAGGTCGCCGAAGACGATCCGGCAGCCGACCGCCGGTTGCTGGAGGCCATTGCCGACTGGTGCGACCGTTATACGCCGCTGGTGGCGTTCGACGGCAAGGACGGTCTGTTTCTCGACATTAGCGGCTGCGCCCATCTCTTCGGCGGGGAAAAGGCGCTTCTCAAGGATGTGCTGTCGCGGCTTTTTCATATGGGGATCGATGCGCGTGGCGCCATCTCATCCTCACCAGGCCTTTCCTGGGCAGCGTCGCGCTTCGGGCAAGGCGGCGTGATCGAAGACGAGGAGGCGGAGCAGGTGCTGATGTCCTTGCCGGTTGCAGCCTTGCGGCTGGAAGGACAAACCGTCGATGCGCTGAGGAAGCTTGGCCTGAAATATGTCGGCGACGTCATCGATGCACCGCGCGCGCCGCTGACCCGCCGGTTCGGCGCAGGACTGCTTCTGCGTCTCGACCAGGCGCTGGGACGCGAGGAGGAGCCGGTCTCGCCGCGGCGTCCGGTCGCCAGCCTCTCGGCCGAAAGCCGCCTGATCGAGCCGATCGGCACGGAAGAACAGATCCTTGCCGTCACCCGGCAGGTCGCCATATCGCTGCAGCCGTCGCTGGAGACGCGGGGGATTGGCGGGCGGGTGTTCGAACTGGTGCTGTTCCGCGTCGACGGCAGGGTTTTTCGTATCGCCGTCGGCGCTTCGCAGCCGCTTCGCGAACCAAAATTCATTGCCGGGCTTTTTTCCGAGCGATTGCAGGCGGTTTATGACGATCTCGATGCTGGCTATGGTTTCGAAATCCTGCGGTTGAATGTGTTGCGGCATGATCCCTTCAATGAGGCGCAGGGTGATTTCGAGGGCGACCGTCAGGGAGAGATCTCGCTTTCTGTTTTCGTCGACCGGGTCTCGGCCCGGCTGGGTGCGGATTGCCTGCAAAGCTTCCAGCTCCGCGAGAGCCATGTGCCGGAACGCGCCGTCATCACCGTTCCCGTGATGGATCGTCTTCCCAAGCGGATGGCGGCGCAGGATATCCAGCTTCCTTTCCGCCAAGAGCGCCCGCTGCGGCTCTTCGCCACGCCGGAGCCGGTCGAGATCATGCTTGCCGAAGTGCCCGATGGTCCGCCGCAGATTTTCCGCTGGCGGCGCTTGCAGCATCAGGTTGCAAGAAGCGAAGGGCCGGAACGGATCGCCATGGAATGGTGGATCGATGGGGATGATGCCGAGGCGCGCGACTATTTCCGCATCGAGGACGAGACCGGACATCGCTTCTGGATCTATCGTCGCGGTTTTTATGGCCGCGAACTCGATCCTCGCTGGTTCATGCACGGTGTATTTGCATGAAGAGCGGGTCCGCATTTTTCGAGATCGGCGTGAGAACGAATTTTTCGTTTCTCGAAGGCGCCTCCGGTCCGGAAGAGATGGTCGTGCAGGCCGCTCATCTCAGGCTTGGCGGTCTCGGCATTGCGGACCGGAATTCGGTTGCCGGCGTGGTCAGGGCGCATGCGCAGGCGCTGCAGCTCGAAGAGAGATACAGGAACAGAGAGGCGATCTTGGCCAAGGCGGAGAAGGAAGGGAAACGGGAAGAGATTCTCGAGCCCATCCGGATTCAGCCGGGCGCCCGCCTGGTCTTTTCAGATGACACGCCGGATATCCTCGCCTACCCACGCAATCGGCGGGGCTGGGCAAATCTCTGCCGTCTTCTCAGCGCCGGCAATCTGAAGGAAGAAGCGGTCAAGGGGAACTGCATCCTGACGGAAGCGGAGCTGATGGAATGGGGGGACGAGATGATGCTCGCACTGGTTCCCGATCGCACCCTTATCGATCATCAGGAGGGCCAGTCGGCGCTGGAAGATTATCTGGAACGGTTTCGCAGACGGTTCCGCAAGGATTTCTTTATGGCGCTGGCGCCAGCCTATGACGGCCGCGACAGGCAGGTCTTTGCGGTGCTTGCCATGCTTGCGGCGCGCAATCGCGTGCCGCTGATTGCGACCAATCAGCCGCTTTACCACCATCCCGAACGCCGGCCGCTTTCGGATGTGGTGATTGCGATCCGGGAGCATGTGCAGATCGCGCAAGCCGGATTCCTGCTGGCGCCGAATGCCGAGCGCTACCTCAAGGATTCACGTGAAATGGTCCGGATCTTCCGGGACTATCCTGGTGCGATCGAAAATACCCAGGTCTTCTTCGGCAAACTGACCTTTTCGCTGAAGGAGTTGGAGCATAATTATCCGCCTGAAAACGATCCCGGCGAAACGCCGCAGGAGACGCTCGAGAGGCTGACGCGGGCGGGAGCCGCAAGGCGCTATCCCGAGGGTATCCCGGCCAAGGTGGCGAAGCAGATCGATTATGAGCTAAAACTCATCGGCGATAAGAACTATGCCTCCTATTTCCTGACGGTTCACAGGATCATCCATCACGCCCGTTATGACCTCAAGGTCCTGTGCCAAGGGCGCGGATCGGCGGCAAATTCGGTCATCTGCTATTGCCTCGAAATTACGGAAGTCGATCCTCAAAAGAGCACGCTGCTCTTCGACCGTTTCATTTCGATGGATCGTGACGAACCGCCGGATATCGATGTCGATTTCGAGCACGATCGGCGCGAAGAGGTCATCCAGTTCATCTACAGAACCTACAAGAGAGAACATGCCGGGCTGACGGCTGGAGTGACCACCTACCGGACCCGCTCGGCCGGCCGCGAAGTCGCCAAGGCCTTCGGCTTGTCGGAGGATGTCCAGTCGGCGATCAGCAGCCTCGTCTGGGGCTGGTCGGAGGACAATCTTTCCGAGCGGGATGCAAAGGCGGCCGGTCTCGACATCAAGGATCCGGTCACCAGGAACGTGCTGAAATATGCCTCCGAGCTTCTCGGCTTCCCCCGCCATCTCACCCAGCATGTCGGCGGTTTCGTCATCACGCGGGATCGGCTCGACGAGGTCGTGCCGATCATGAAGACGGCGATGCCGGATCGGTACATGATCGAATGGGACAAGGACGATCTCGACAACGTCAAGATCCTCAAGGTGGATGTGCTGGCGCTCGGCATGCTGACCTGCCTGCGGAAGGGTTTTTCGCTGCTCGAACGGCATTACGGTGTGAAGAAGACGCTGGCAGATCTCGGCAACAGGGAACATGGGGACGAAGGCAGGCCGGTTTACGAGATGATGGGCCGGGCCGATACGCTTGGCGTCTTCCAGATCGAGAGCCGGGCGCAGATGAGCATGCTGCCGCGCCTCAAGCCGAAGCTGTTCTACGACCTCGTCATCGAGGTGGCCATTGTCCGGCCTGGACCGATCCAGGGCGATATGGTGCATCCCTATCTGAAGCGCCGAGAGCAGCGGGCCAAGAATATCCCGATCGAATATCCAAGCAAGGAGCTGGAAGCGGTTCTCGAAAGAACTCTCGGCGTGCCGCTGTTTCAGGAACAGGCGATGCAGATCGCGATTACTGCTGCAGGCTTCAAACCGGCAGAGGCCGACAAGCTTCGCAGAGCGATGGCGACATTCAAGAGAACCGGCACGATCGGCAATTTCAAGACGCGGTTCATCGAGGGAATGACCTCAAAGGGCTATGCTCAGGAATTCGCCCAGCAGTGTTTCAACCAGATCAAAGGCTTTGGTGAATATGGTTTTCCGGAAAGCCATGCCGCCTCCTTTGCGCTGCTCGTCTATGCCTCCTCATGGCTCAAGGCCTATTATCCCGACGTCTTCTGCGCGGCGATGCTGAATTCCCAGCCAATGGGGTTTTATGCGCCGGCGCAGCTGGTGCGGGATGCACGCGAGCACGGGGTTAAAATCCTGCCGGTCGACATCAACGAATCCGACTGGGATTGCGGTCTGGAAGAGGCCGCTTTCGATCCGAGTGCCGTCGATTTCCGCCACCGTGAGATGCGCGGGATCATCAGGGCCCGGCACGCGGTGCGGCTCGGCTTCCGGCAGATCAAGGGTGTCTCGGATAAAGAGATGGAGCTGCTCGTCAAAAATCGAGGCAAAGGCTACAGTTCCGTTCGGGATCTCTGGCTGCGGTCCGGCCTGCCGAAATCCGTCATCGAGCGACTGGCGGATGCGGATGCGTTCCAATCCCTGAGGCTATCACGACGCGACGCGCTCTGGGCGGTGCGGGCGTTGGATGTGAAGAGCGCGGCCGAGGAGCTGCCGCTTTTCGAACAGGCCCGTCATGTCGATCTCCAGGCCGAACCGGCAACGAAGCTGCCGGAAATGCTGCCGGGAGAGCAGGTCATCGAGGACTATCGTTATCTCTCGCTGTCACTGAAGGCGCACCCGGTCTCCTTCCTGCGCGAGGAATTGCGGCATGCGGATGTGACGCGCAATGTCGATCTGTTGAAGGTCCCCAACGGCAGAAGGGTGACGATCGCCGGCCTCGTGCTGGTGCGCCAGCGGCCGGGATCGGCCAAAGGCGTGATCTTCATGACGCTCGAGGATGAGACCGGCGTCGCCAATGCGATCGTCTGGCCGAAAATCTTCGACACATACCGCTCGGTCGTGATGGGCGCCCGGCTGGTGAAAATCCGCGGTAGGCTGCAAAGCCAGAGCGGCGTGATCCATACCGTCGTCGAGCATATCGAGGACATGACGCCGGCGCTCGGCATTTTGCAACGCGAGGCTCGGCGTTTCGGCGTCTGTGAGCGGGCAGACGAAGTGCTGAATCCAGGTGTCGATCAGCGGCAGAGAAAGCTTGCGCAGGCGCAGGAGAGAGCGGAGCTGGAAAAACGGATGGTGGCCACAGGCCGCAATTCCGGCGCAGCGGAAACCGCCGAGGTGATGCCGCGCGGACGCAACTTCCATTAAAATGCGTGAGCACCGATCGGGATCGTCGGTCCCCTTCACTTGCCTCATGGCGTCATCACCCTGGAAGCACTGCATAATCTCGGGCGATATGCATTGGCTTGTCATTCCGACACCGCGTCCGATGAAGCGGGGCTCGAATTTTTTCTTGACAGCCACCATCTTCTTTAGCAGAAAACACGATAGTCAGTGTCATGTTTGGAATGAAGACGTGCTTGTCTGCAGCTGCAATTATATAACCGACAAGGAAATCCGGGAGGTTATCACCAACCTTCTCGATGAAGACTGTTGGCAGCTTATCGTGCCGGCGAAGGTCTATCACGCTATGGAAAAACGCGGCCGTTGCTGCGGCTGTTTCCCCAACGTCGTCGACATCATTATCCAGACGACGGAGGAGTATCACGCCCGTCGCCACTCGACGGAGACGGAAATATTTGATTTCATGTCCCGCTTGAAACAATTCCATGAGGAAAACAGGAGAGCGGACATTGAAAGGCGACAAAAAAGTCATCGAGCGGCTTAACGAGGCGTTGTTCCTCGAGCTCGGGGCGGTTAATCAATATTGGGTTCATTATCGTCTTCTTGAGGATTGGGGTTACACCAAGCTCGCCAAGAAGGAGCGCGCCGAATCGATCGAAGAGATGCATCATGCCGACCGGCTTGTTGCGCGCATCATTTTCCTCGAAGGCCATCCTAATCTGCAGACCCTTGCACCTCTGCGCATCGGCCAGAACGTCAAGGAAGTGCTGGAGGCCGATCTTGCCGGCGAATACGACGCCCGCGCAGCCTACAAGAAGTCGCGCGATATCTGTCACGAAGCTGGCGACTACGTTTCCATGAAGCTCTTCGAAGAACTGCTGATGGATGAGGAAGGCCATATCGACTTCCTCGAAACGCAGCTCGATCTACTCGGGAAAATCGGCGAGAGCAAATACGGCCAGCTGAACGCGGATTCCGCCAACGAGGCAGAATAAGCTACCACGAGATGCCGGCCGCCTTTGGGCGGCCGGAACTCCTGCCGCTTGCCGAGCGCAAACGGTGGCGTCACCCCGGCATGATCAGTCTTCCGATTGCAGTGTCGCCAGATGCTGGAATTCGGCGATGACCTGATCGTACACGCCCCGCTTGAAAGCGACGATCAGGCTGGGCAGTTCCTGCATCGGCTTCCATTCCCACGCATCGAATTCCGGCTCGTGGCCGCCGGGCGGCGGATTAATGGCGATCTCGCTGTCGTCGCCGTCGAAGCGGAAGGCGAACCAGCGCTGCGTCTGGCCGCGGAATTTTCCCTTCAATCCGATACCGATCAATGCCGGCGGCAGATCATAGTTGATCCAGTCGCCCGCTTCGGCAAGCAGGGTCACCGTCTTGATGCCGGTCTCCTCGTAGAGCTCGCGATAGGCGGCGTCCAACGGATCCTCGCCCTTGTCGATGCCGCCCTGGGGCATCTGCCAGAGCTGCGGCGAGCCGTCATATTCCGAATTGCCGTCGGGAATGCGCCGCCCGGCCCAGACGAGGCCGTCGCGGTTCAGGATCATCACGCCGACGCAGGGGCGGTAGGGCAGGTCCTCGGCTTTCACGGTCGCCTGGCTCATCTTCTTCTCCGTTCAGGGATTCGCTTAAGAGACTGATCTCAAGGGTTCCGGGGGTCGTTGGAAAGGGCGGCGACGCCGACGATCTCGATGCCGCGTATCGCAGCCTCCTCGCTCCATTTGGCGATGGCGTCGACGCTTTCATCGAAAGCCGAGGCGACGCCGATCGCCTGGCCATTCTTGCGCGCGATGCGCTCGAGCTCGTCAAGCTTCTTCAGGACGGCGTTGATATCGAGCTGGCCGTCGAGCTGCAGGTCGGCGAAGGCATAGGGCAGTTCCGTTCCCTTGGCGACATCAGCCGTCTTCGACTGCGCCGAGGTGCCGTCGTCGAGGAACAGCAGCCCGCGTTTGCCGATATCACGCATGACAGGTTCCATGGCGGTGGAATCGGACAGGAAACGACCGCCGAGATAATTCATGACGCCGGTGTAATTCGTGATCTCGCCCATCGCCTTGTGCAGGTTCTCGATATTGCGGGCCACGGGTTTCGTGGTCAGCAGCGTTTCCGGGCCGGGATCATTCGCCGGGTAATCAAAGGGCTCGAGCGGCACCTGCAGAAGAATCTCGTGGCCGCCGCGGCGGGCTTCCTGCATCCAGCGCTGCAGGCTGTTGCCGCTTGCGGCAAAGGCGAAGGTGATTTCCTCAGGCAATTCGGCGATGGCGCGCTGCGTCCCGGTCTGGCTGAGCCCGAGGCCACTGACGACGATGGCGATGCGGACGCCACGCGCGCCGGACGAGGGACGGGCATATTGGTCCATCGGCCGTCGGCCATCGGGACCGACGATCGGCAGCCTGCCGAAAGGGGTGTCTTCGAGCAGTGCTTCATTCGGCTGGGCCGCCATGCGCGGATCCTGGCCGATCTGCATGGCATCCACCAGCACCGGCCCGCTGCCGTCGCGCGGGCGGGGGCTGTATTTGGTGACGACGGAGCCGTCGCCTGTGACCATCTGTTCGACATTGGCGCCCGAGCGCGGTTCGGCGCGCGGCATGCCGTCCGCCGCCTGGTTGGTGGTCGTCGCCGGTGGCTGAGCGGTATTGGAGGGTGGCGTTGCGGCCTCTCCGGCCGCCGGTGGTTTGGTGCGTTCGAGCCCATCGCCGCGAAACGCCGTATAGAGGGAAAAGCCGCCTATCGCGAAAAGACAAAGACTGGCGGCGATGCGGCCGAGGCGCAGAACACCCGGGCGCCGGCGGCCGGCTTTGCGGTTGCGGCCCAAAGGCGCATGCAGGTCCGTTCCCAATTTTTCACCCGCTCCAAAACCGGGAAACAGCAGAAAGGGTCAAGGCCGGGCGGTGCCCGGCCTTGAGGTGATGATTACTTGGCGACGACCGCCTTATCAGGGTTCGGCGGGAAGGCCGGATCGGTCTTCTTGCCACGCAGCAGATCGAGCGCGTAGTTCAGCTGGACGTCGTCCTTCGGATCCGGCGGCACATAGGCAACGGAGCCCGAACCTTCGTCGGTCTCGCTCTGGCCCTTGATATGGCCGCGCAGGCTGGATTCGCCTTCGGTCACCATCTTGCCCTGCAGTTCCTCGGGCAGCGGCTCTTCGACCTTGATGTCGGGGGTGATGCCGGTGCCTTGGATCGAGCGGCCCGACGGCGTGTAGTAGAGCGCCGTGGTCAGGCGCAGCGCGCCGTTTTCGCCGAGCGGAATGATCGTCTGGACGGAGCCCTTGCCGAAGGAGCGCGTGCCGAGAACGGTGGCGCGGCGCAGATCCTGAAGGGCGCCGGCGACGATTTCCGATGCGGAAGCCGAACCGCCGTTGATCAGCACGATAACCGGCTTGCCATCGGTCAGGTCGCCAGGACCGGCATTGAAGCGGCGGGTTTCATCGGGATTGCGGCCGCGGGTCGAGACGACTTCGCCGCGCTGCAAGAGGGCGTCGGAGACGTTGATCGCCTGATCGAGCAGACCGCCCGGATTGAGGCGCAGGTCGAGGACATAACCCTTCAGCTTATCGGCCGGAACGGTGTCCTTGATCTTCTTGATCGCCTTTTCCATGTCGGGATAGGTCTTCTCGGTGAAGGAGATGATGCGGAGATAGCCGACATCGTCCTCGACACGCGACTTGACGGCCTGGACGGCGACGACGTCACGGACGATCGTCAGCTCGATCGGCTTGTCGGCGCCCTTGCGGATCAGCGTCAGCTTGATCGGCGTGTTGACGGCACCGCGCATCTTCTCGACCGCGTCCTCGAGCTTCAGGCCGCGCACGGACTGGCCGTCGATCTCGGAAATGTAATCACCGGCGAGAACACCGGCCTTGGCGGCGGGCGTATCGTCGATCGGGGTGATGACCTTGACGAGTTCGTCTTCCATCGTGACTTCGATGCCGAGGCCGCCGAACTCACCCTTGGTCTGGGTGCGCATATCCTCGGCGTCCTTCGCATTCATGTAGCTCGAATGCGGATCCAAAGAGGAAAGCATGCCGTTGATGGCGTTCTCGATCAGCTTGTCTTCGGCCGGCGGCGTCACGTACTGGGCGCGCACACGCTCGAAGACATCGCCGAACACCGAGAGTTCCTTGTACGTGGACGATCCGGCCGCTTCTGCCGGCACACCCGCCGAGTAAATGACGCTCATGGCGGTCGCACCCATCAATGCGCCGACCAGAACAAGAGAAGCCCTACGAATCATTGCGTGCCTTTCCAGTGTCTTTGGCGGTCCACCACGGTCGGGAATCGACCGGTTTACCGTCCTTTCGAAATTCAATGTAAAGCGTTGGCCGGTCCGTTTCCAGCGCCAATGCAGTTGCGCTTGCCACTCTTTTCGCGCCCATCACGGCGAGCGGCTCGCCGGCGAAAACGAATTTTCCCTGACGGGTATTGATCGTCTCCATTCCCGAGAGAACCAAGTGGTAGCCATCGCCGGTGTCGAGGATGATCATCTGGCCGTAACTGCGGAAGGCGCCGGCGAAAACCACCAGGCCATCGGCAGGCGCCGTCACCACCGTTTCCGGATTGGTGGCGACCGTCATTCCCATTGCCTCGTGTCCGGTGCCGTCGGCATCGCCGAACTGGCGCAGGATATCGCCCGCAACGGGCACCTCCAATTTCGCCTTCAATTCTCCGAAGCGATATGCGGGCGCAATGCGGTTTTTATCGGGCACGCCGCTGTCGGCCAATGCCTTGGCCTGGGCGCGCTGCTCGTCGGTCATCAGCTTGCGATTCTCCTCCGCCTGGCGGGCGGCCGCAGCCGCATCGCGCACCGAAGCGATCTCGGATTCCACCGAGGCGACGAGGCCTTCAAGGTTGGTCGCCTTGCCCGCCAGTTCCTCTGAGCGTTTCTTCTCGGCCTCGAGTTCGGCGGCATTGCTGCGGCTGAGCTTGTCGTTTTCGGCAAGCAGCAGGTCCATGCGCCGCTCTTCCTCGATACCATCGGTCATCGTCGCGGTCAGGCCGGCCTTTTCGGCAGCGCTTGCTGTCTGCAAGGCGGCAAGGCTTGCCAGGTCTGCGGCAAGCTTGTCGGTCTCCTTGCGGATGCCGGGCACGACGGCGCCGAGCAGGATGGCGCTGCGCACCGAGGCGAGCGCGTCATCGGGGGTGACGAGCAAAGCGGGCGGCGGGTTGCGGCCCATGCGCTGGAGCGCTGCCAGCACCTCGGCCAGAAGGCCGCGGCGCTCGTGCAGGGACCGGCGGATGCCATCCTCCTTGACGCCGAGATCGGCAAGCTTCTTCTCGCTTGCAAGGATCTGCTTGTCGAGCGCCTTGCGGCGGGCGGCGGACTCGATCAGCGCTTGGCGGATGCTTTGCGTGCTCTTGTCCAGATCGGCGATACTCTGTTGAAGCGCGCTCACCTTGTCGCTGGAAAGACTGATCGTTTTCGACAGGATTTCCAGTTCGGCACGGGTCTTGTCCCGTTTGGCGGCCAGCTCGGCGGCCGGGTCGGGCGGCGGCGGCTCGGCTGCCGGCTGCGGCGCAGATTGCGCCGCTTCAGGTGCGGCATCCTGCGCCCGGACGATGAAGGGATTTGCCGACACGGCAACCACCGCTACACCGACACCGGCCGCGATAGCCGGCAGGATCATGCGGTGTCGCCTGGTTGCTTCTCTCGTCATGCGTGTTAGGGCACTTTCTCAAATCGCGCGGAGACTAAGCTGATTTGGCGCGCTTTGCCAGAAAGTTTGACGGCCAACGGCCGGCAGGCGGAACACGGCTGCGTGACAATGCGAATTGCCGAACGCTGGAGCATCAGACGCGGTGATAGGGGTGGCCGGACAGGATGGTCACGGCGCGATAGAGCTGTTCGGCGATCAGCGTGCGCACGAGCTGATGCGGCCATGTCATCTTGCCCAGACAAAGCGTGGCGTCGGCACGGTCGTAGAGGGAGGGATCGAGGCCGTCAGCGCCGCCGATGGCGATCGTCAGGTCGCGTTTGCCCTGGTCGCGATAGGCGCCGAGCAGGCCCGCGAAGGCTTCGCTGTCGAGCGCCTTGCCGCGTTCGTCGAGAAGAATGAGGATGCTGCCATCGGCAAGCGATTTCAGAAGCAGTGCCGCTTCCTCGCGCTTGCGGGTTTCCGCATTGGAGGCGCGGCTTTCGGCCACTTCCGCAACACGGGTAAGTTCGAGGCCGACGGCAGGGCCGGCCTTGGCGAAACGGTCGAAATAACGGGCCGCAAGATCCTTTTCGGGGCCGGATTTCAGCCGTCCCACCGCAAAAAGACCAATTCGCATTCATCCGCTCCCGCTGATGCGGCACATCGGGCGCACAAGGCGCCGCCGGCCGGTTTTCATATTGCCCGGCCAGCCAATGCCACGTTCAGGCGCCGGACAGAATGCCGGCCTGCCTGTCAGTGCCGCGTTTCTTCATCCATATCCGGAGCCGCCCACATCTTTTCGATGTTGTAGAACTCGCGGATTTCAGGACGGAACACATGCACGATAATGTCACCGGTGTCGATCAGCACCCAATCGCCGCCTTCCTGGCCTTCGACGCGGGCCGTGCCGAGGCCGTCGTCCTTCAGGTCGGTGAGCAGGTGATCCGAGATCGCCATGACGTGCCTGTTCGATCGGCCGGAGACGACGATCATGTAGTCTCCGAGCGCCGATTTTCCGGCAATGTCGATGGTGACGATATCTTCAGCTTTGGAGTCCTCGAGGCTGGCGAGGACGGTTTCTAGGGCACGGGCGGCGGCATCGGCGCCACGTTCCGCACTCTTCGGGATAACGGCGAACGTTTTTCCCTTGGCGTGTACTGTTGTCAGTGCTTTCCCTTTCCTGGAATGACAAACCATGCACAACACGAGATCCGATCGAGACCGGATCATGGTTAAGATAGGCATCAAACCATTAATGTTTCAAGACGTGCTAAGATACAGAACGGCCGAAAATCCGATCTGGCGTCCGAATTGAAGAATATTGCCGCGCGGGCTGCTGGTGCAGGCGGTGTACAGTTTCCGTACCGCCGCGTAAAGTGCGCCAAATTTCACGATTTCACGATTCGATGACCGATCCAGCCGCAAAAACACTCGTGCCCGTCCTGCGAATCAGCTTCCCGGATGAGGATCGGCTCGGCCACGGCAAGATGGAGCTCCTGGAGCACATACGCGCGACCGGATCGATCTCGGCGGCGGGCCGGGCGATGGACATGTCCTATCGGCGCGCATGGCTGCTGGTCAGCGAGATGAACCAAATGTTCTCTGAACAGGTGGTGGAGCCGCAGCGCGGCGGTCAGAAGGGCGGCGGCGCGGCGCTGACGCCGTTCGGGGAAGAATTGCTCGAGCGTTTTCGCCGGATGGAAAAGACGATGCGCGAGAGCCTCGCCGAAGATCTCGCCTGGCTCGAAGCAAAACGCGGTCTGTAGAGAACGGATCAGGCCTCCAAAGCAACCGTCTTGATGACGGCGAAGACGGTCTTGCCGGGGCGAAGATCGAGGCGCTCGCAGGACAATGCGGTAATGCGCGAAAGAATGGCGTCGCCGCCGCAGTCGATCCGGATTTCGACGGTTCCGTCCTCGTCCGAAGATATGGCTTCGATCCTGCCTTCGAGAATGTTCAACGCGCTGAGGCCCTCGGGCCTGACGGTCGCCAGCATGACGTCGCGCGATGGAATTCGGATGCGCACCGGTCGGCCTGGCGCAAGCGCTGCGCCCGGAATATGCAGCTGCGAGGATTTCAGCGCGACGGTCGACAGGCGGTGATGGGCATCGAAGCTTTCGACGATGCCTTCGAGCAGCGCGCCCGCCTCTTTCCGGTCGGCCGCCGCAGAGGGACGGCTCAAGATGTCGACGGCCGGGCCGGTCGCTTCCACCTTGCCGTCGCTGAGGACGATTACCTGGTTTGCCAGCCGCGCCACCTCCGCGATCGAATGGCTGACATAGATGATCGGAATTTCGGTCTGATCGCGCAATCGCTCCAGATAGGGCAGGATCTCGGCCTTGCGCGCCTCGTCGAGGGCCGCCAGCGGCTCGTCCATCAGCAGCAGGCGGGGCGCAAAGAGAAGGGCGCGGCCGATGGCGACACGCTGCTTCTCGCCGCCGGAAAGTTTTGCCGGGCTGCGCTCCAGCAGCGGCTCGATGCCGAGCAGGTCGACGATGCGATCGAAGTTTTCCCCGCCTACGGTCTTCGCCGTGAACCAGCGGCCGTAGGAAAGATTGGCGCGGACGCTGAGATGCGGGAAAAGCCGCGCCTCCTGGAAGACATAACCGAAGCGGCGGCGATGTTTTGGGACGAAAGTGCCGGTTGCGGTTTCGGTCAGGGCCTCGCCGTCAAGGATAACGCGGCCTTCGTCGGGGCGGGCGAGGCCGGCGATGATGCGGATCATCGAGGTCTTGCCGGAGCCGGAGCGGCCGAATAGTGCGGTGACGCCACGCTCGGAGGTGAAGGCGGCGTCGAGCAAAAAGCCGCCGAGCCTCTGTTTTGCCGCGACGATCAGCGTCATTCGGGATCGATCCTTTGGCCGGCGAGGCGGGCGA
Source organism: Rhizobium sp. 268 (assembly GCF_036571585.1). Classification (NCBI taxonomy): domain Bacteria; kingdom Pseudomonadati; phylum Pseudomonadota; class Alphaproteobacteria; order Hyphomicrobiales; family Rhizobiaceae; genus Rhizobium; species Rhizobium sp. 268. Next base: position 126,913 of record NZ_JAPPSO010000006.1, read on the forward strand.
GGAATTCGGAGGCGAGCAGCGCGGCCATGGAAATGACGATGGCGACGGCTGTCAGCCGCAGTGCGCCAGCATCGCCGCCCGGCACCTGGGTAAACGTGTAGATCGCTGCCGACAGCGTCTGGGTTTCGCCGGGAATGTTGGAGACGAAGGTGATCGTCGCGCCGAATTCACCCATCGCCTTGGCGAAGGAAAGGATCATGCCGGTGATGATGCCGGGCAGCGTCAGCGGCAGGGTGATCGTCAAAAACACCCAGGCGGGACCGGCGCCAAGGGTTCCTGCCGCCTCTTCCAGCTTACGGTCAACAGCCTCGATCGACAGGCGGATGCTGCGCACCATCAGCGGAAAGGCCATGACGGCGCAGGCGAGTGCCGCGCCCGTCCAGCGGAAGGAAAGGACAATGCCGAAATACTGGTCGAGCAGGCTGCCGACCGGACCGCGGCGACCGAACAGGATGAGAAGAAGGAAGCCGGTGACGACGGGGGGCAGGATCAACGGCAGGTGCACGATGCCGTTCAGCACCGACTTGCCCCAGAAGCGGCCGCGGGCAAGCAGCAGAGCGACGAGAATGCCGAAGGGCAGGCTCGCCAGCATGGCAACAAAAGAGACGCGCAGGCTGAGCAGGATCGCCGTCCATTCCTCGTTGCTCAGGCCGAAGATGTCCAAATGCAGCTATCTCCCCCGGAAATTCGGTATCACTCGGTGTCTGCCCGTCATCCGGCTGCCGCCACCTTCTCCCCAAACGGGGCGAAGGGGATATGCCGCGACCTCTCCGTCCCTCGCCAACCTTTCGCAGGGCACGTCCCCTCTCCCCGCGAGCGGGGAGAGGGTTAGGGTGAAGGGCAGCCATTGGCTCGAACCGGACAGGAGGCTCGCCTAAGTGAGCCTTCACGCTAAGCTGTCACTGTTGATTCCGCAATCATTTGGCCGCTTCAATCACTAAGGATGGTAAAACCCTGCGCCGTGAAGAAGGCGGCGGCTTTGTCGGATTTCAGGAAGTCGAGATAGGCTGCGGCATCCGGGTTTTTGCTCTCGGCAAGAATGGCGACCGGGTAAATGATCGGCGGATGGGAATCGGCCGGGAAGGTGCCGACGACGGCGACACCCTTATCCGCGGCGGCATCCGTTTGATAGACGATGCCGTAGGGCGCTTCGCCGCGGGAGACGAGGGCGAGGGCGGCGCGGACGCTTTCGGCGCCGGCGACCCTGCTTTCCACGGATTTCCAGACGCCGAGTTTGTCGAGGGCGGCCATGGCGTATTTGCCGGCCGGGACCGATTTCGGCTCACCCATCGCCAGTTTGCCATCACCCAGAAGCGCTGCGAGATCGAAGCCCGGCTTGATCTCGACCGGTTTTGCCTTGGCCTTCTCGGCAACGAGCACCATCCGGTTTCCAAGCAGATTCGAACGGGTATCGGCCTTGATGAGGTTCTTCTCGGCGAGGTAGTCCATCCAGGCAAGGTCGGCCGAGATGAAGACATCGGCGGGTGCCGCGTTTTCGATCTGCTTGGCCAGTGCCCCGCTTGCCGCATAGGAGGTGACGGCTTCCTTGCCGCTTTCCTTGGCCCAGGCGGCATTGGCGGCATCGAGCGCATCCTTGAGGCTCGCCGCCGCAAAGACGGTGAGCTTGTCGGCGGCTGCGGCCGGCGTCGGAAGCGCGGCTGCTCCAAGCCAGATAGCGGTGATTGCGGTGGTTGCCAGTTTCATCCATTGCCGGCGGTTCTGCATGATTTACTCCCCAGGGATCGAAATATTGCGACGAATATAACGATGCTCATGACTTGGCCAGGGATATATCCAACAAAATATAACCGTATCGGCTGGGCACCCGCCATTCACGGAATCAGGAAGCGCCGGGGTTTCGGAGAAAAACCATATGCGGGCGCGTAACTGGCACGGGGATACCAGACGAGATGCTATGGGCCCAGCCGGGCAAAGGGTGTCTGGCCTGCCGATAAAAACGGCAGCATTCCCCAGTTCGTCCTCGATAGGATTGCATCGCTCGCATTGCTGCATTGCACAAATCGATATTCACCTTCCTGCGGAATATGATAAAACATAGTCATCGAAACGGCTTTCTCCTCCTCCCATAGCCGTTCGATAGGGTCGACAACACTCCTCCTCCCAGTTGTCGATCGAGTTTATAAGCCCGACGGATCCTCCCCCGTCGGGCTTTCTCGTTTCTAGGATTTCCTTGAAAATCAGCCTATTCGGAACTGCCCGGCAGCGCGCCGTTGCGGATTGCTGTCGAACTCAGCCCGGAGCGCGGGCCGTGGATGAAGGTCCAGGCCGGCGCGGGTTTCTTCCAGAGAATACGCGCGTCGTCCTCGTCGACGCGGGCGAAATCGAAGGTCCTCGTCATTTTCGAGGAGAGATAGGAGAGCGTGGCGCCCGGCCGGTCGATCACCGCGATTGGGAAGGTGCGGACGATTTCCTGCCACTTCTGCCATTTGTGGAAGGTCTGCAGGCCGTCGGCGCCCATGATCCAGATGAAATGCACATGCGGATTGCGGGCCTTGACGCGGGCGAGCGTATTGGCGGTGTAGCTGACGCCGAGCGCCTGTTCGAAGGCGGTGACCTTAACGCGCGGATCGGCGGCGACACGCTCGCTTTCGGCAATGCGCTCGGCAAGCGGTGCCAGGTGGTTGCGGCTCTTCAGCGGATTGCCGGGGGTGACCATCCACCAGAGCTGGTCGAGGCCGAGCCGCTTGATGGCAATCTCGGCGACCAGCGCGTGGCCCTGGTGCGGCGGGTTGAACGAACCGCCGAACAGACCGACGACCATGCCGCGCTCGCTGTGCGGCATGCGGAGATAATGCCGGTCCAGACTCTCCGTCGTCACGTCAGGTCCGCGTCTGTCCGGCGCCGTGCACCCGATATTTGAACGACGTCAGCTGCTCGACGCCGACCGGGCCGCGGGCATGCATCTTGCCGGTAGCAATGCCGATCTCCGCGCCCATGCCGAACTCGCCGCCATCGGCAAATTGCGTCGAGGCATTGTGCAGCAGGATCGCCGAATCGACTTCGGTGAAGAACCGCGCCACGACATCGGGGTCCTCGGCGATCACAGCCTCGGTATGATTCGAGGAGTAGTTCTGGATATGGGCGATCGCGCCGGATATGCCGTCGACGACGGCGACCGAGATGATCGCGTCGAGATATTCGGTCGACCAGTCCTCCTCGGTCGCAGGCTTCAGGCCGGGGGCGACCTTCAGCACCGTCGGCGAAGCGCGGACCTCGCAGCCGGCCGCGGTGAGCACCTCGAGCAGCGGCGTCAGATGCGTGCCGATCGCGGCGCCATCGACAAGCAGGGTTTCAGCCGCGCCGCAGATACCGGTGCGGCGCATTTTGGCATTGACGACGATCTGCTTGGCCATCTCGATATCGGCCGAGCCATCGACATAGATATGGCAGAGGCCCTCGAGATGGGCGAAAACCGGCACGCGGGCCTCGCTCTGCACGCGGGCGACAAGGCTCTTGCCGCCGCGCGGCACGATGACGTCGATCGCTCCGTCCAAGCCGCGCAGCATGGCGCCGACGGCCGCGCGGTCGGTGACGGGCACGAGCTGAATAGCATGCTCTGGAAGTCCCGCCGCCTTCAGACCCTTGACCAGGCAGGCATGGATCGCCTGCGATGAACGGCGCGAATCCGAACCGCAGCGCAGGATCACGGCATTGCCCGCCTTGAGGCAGAGGGCGCCGGCATCGGCGGTGACGTTCGGCCGGCTTTCGAAAATGACGCCGATGACGCCGAGCGGCGTACGGACGCGCTCGATCTTCAACCCGTTCGGCCGGTCCCAGGCGGCGATGACTTCGCCGACCGGGTCGGCAAGGGCGGCAATGGCGCGGATTCCCTCGGCCATCTCGGCAACGCGTTTGTCGTTCAGCGTCAGCCGGTCGACGAAGGAGGCGAGCATCTCGCTGCCTTCGGTGTCTTTCAAATCCTTGGCATTCTCGGCAAGGATCTCCGCCTTGTTGGCCAGGATCGCATCGGCCATGGCGTTCAGCGCCCTGTTCTTGACCTCGGTGGACGCAAAGCTCAGCGGTCGCGCGGCAGCCTTTGCCTTGCGGCCGATGTCGTTCATCAGCGCGTCAATGTCAGGGCTTAGCGCAACGGTATCAAGCATGGGCCGCGTCCTTCTTCTGCCTTTCCGATTTCTGTCTGATCTGCGCGGTCATCACCATGTCGTCGCGATGGACCATGGCGGCACGGCCGGGATAACCGAGAATGGCCTCGATCTCCGCCGACTTGCGGCCGGCAATCCGGCGGGCATCCTCGGCATCGTAGCTGACAAGCCCGCGGGCGATCTCACGACCTTCAGGGCCGACGATCGCCACCGTATCGCCGCGGCTGAACAGGCCGGAAACGCCGCGCACACCGGCCGGAAGCAGGCTCTTGCCGGCGCCGAGGGCGGTGACGGCGCCGTCATCGACACGCAGTTCGCCGGCCGGCTGCAACTGTCCGGCGATCCAGGTCTTGCGGGCGGTGACCGGCGTGCCCGACGGCGCGAACCAGGAAGAACGGGCGCCGTTTTCGATCGCCGACAGTGGGCTTTCAGTCTTGCCGGAGGCGATGATCATGGCGCAGCCCGATGTCGTGGCGATCTTGCCGGCATCGATCTTGGTGCGCATGCCGCCGCGCGAAAGCTCGGAAGCCGCGCCGCCGGCCATCGCCTCGATCTCCGGGGTGATTTCGGAAATCGTCTCCAGAAACGTCGCGTTCGGGTCGAGATGCGGCGGCGCGGTGTAGAGGCCGTCGATATCGGACAAAAGGACGAGCAGATCGGCGCCGGTCATCGTCGCGACGCGGGCAGCCAGGCGGTCGTTGTCGCCATAGCGGATTTCGCTGGTGGCGACCGTATCGTTCTCGTTGATGATCGGCACGGCGCCGATTTTCAAAAGCTGATTGATGGTGGCGCGCGCATTGAGATAACGGCGGCGCTCCTCGGTATCCCCGAGCGTCAGCAGGATTTGGCCGGCGACGATCTCGCCGTGCGACAGGCTTTCCGACCAGGCGCGGGCCAGCGCGATCTGGCCGACGGCCGCCGCCGCCTGGCTTTCCTCCAGTTTCAGCGCGCCGGACGGCAGGTCGAGCACCGAGCGGCCGAGCGCGATGGCGCCGGAGGATACGACGAGCACGTCGATGCCCTTGGCCTTCAGCCCCGCAATGTCGGCGCACATGGCGTCAAGCCAGGCCTTTTTCAGCCCGGCCTTGCGATCGACCAGCAGGGCCGAGCCGATCTTGATGACGATGCGGCGGTAGCGGCCGAGCGGCTTACGGCTGGTCATCGGCCCCATCCTCGCCAAGGTCCTCAGCCTCATCGGCGACAGCAATGTCGCGATGGCGCAGCTTCGGCACCTTGGCCGGCTTTTCCTCGGCATTTTCTTCGACGATGATGTCGCGCAGCGCACGCAGCACCTCGGTCATGCCCTTGCCGGTGACGGCCGAAATCTGGAACGGCGTCTTGCCGCAGGCCTTGGCCAATTCCTTCGTCTTTTTCTTCAGTTCGGCTTCGTCGAGCACGTCGATCTGCGACAGCGCCACGATCTCGGGCTTGTCCGTCAGATCGTTGCCATAGGCTTCGAGCTCGTGCTTCACCGTCTTATAGGCCTTGCCGACCTTTTCCTCCTGGGCGGAGACGAGATGGAGCAGCACGCGGGTGCGCTCGACATGGCCGAGGAAACGGTCGCCGATGCCGACGCCCTCATGGGCGCCTTCGATCAGGCCCGGAATGTCGGCCAGGATGAATTCCCGCTCGTCGATGGTGGCGACGCCGAGATTGGGGTGCAGCGTGGTGAAGGGATAATTGGCGATCTTCGGCCGGGCGCGGGTGACTGATGCCAGGAAGGTCGACTTACCGGCATTGGGCATGCCGACGAGGCCGGCATCGGCAATCAGCTTCAGCCGCAGCCAGATGGTCTTTTCCTCGCCGGGCAGGCCGGGATTGGCCCAATCCGGCGCTTGGTTGGTCGAGGTCTTGAAATGAGCGTTGCCGAAGCCGCCATTGCCGCCATGGGCGAGGCAGTAACGCTGACCTTCGACGGTGAGATCGCAGATCAGCGTTTCCCGGTCTTCCTCGAAGATCTGGGTTCCGACGGGAACCTTGAGCGTCACGTCGCTGCCATTGGCGCCGGTGCGGTTCCTGCCCATGCCATGGGTGCCGATCGTCGCCTTGAAATGCTGCTGAAAACGGAAATCGATCAGCGTGTTGAGGCCGTTGACGGTCTCGACCCAGACATCGCCGCCACGACCGCCATCGCCGCCGTCGGGGCCGCCGAACTCGATGAATTTCTCGCGCCGGAAGGAAACGCTGCCCCCGCCGCCGTCTCCGGATCGGATATAGACCTTTGCTTCGTCGAGAAATTTCATTTTACTTCCAGTATCCGGTGGCAGTTGGACGGCCCGTCTTGGCCCATTCGATATAGGCGGTTCCGACGGAGGTCAAAGATTATCGTGAATTTTGCGAGCTATAACATACAGTACGGCTTCGGTCTTGACGGCAGATACGATCTCGCGCGCATTGCCCGGAGCCTTGAGGGCGCCGATGTCATCGCACTGCAGGAGGTGACCCGCGGCTTCTCGCGCAACGGTTTTGCCGACATGGCGGCCGACTTTGCAGCCTGCTTTCCCGACTATTTCTGGGTGTATGGGCCGGCCTGCGACATCCATGTCGAGGCGGATAGCGGTGGTCGTCAGCCGGTGCGGGGCACCCGCTTCCAGTTCGGCAATATGGTGCTGTCGCGCTGGCCGATCCTTTCGACCCGGACGCTGCTTTTGCCGCGCAGCCGCACGATCGGCAAGATCAACCTGCAGCGCGGCGCGACCGAGGCGGTGATCGCGGTACCGGGCGGGGCGATCCGCGCCTATTCCGTTCATCTCGACCATGTCTCTCCCGACGAGCGCATTCGCCAGCTGCAATTTCTGAACGCGCATATCAACGCTTTCGTCCAGGAGGGCGGGTCGCTGACGGGGGGTAGCGAATTCGATCTGCCGGAGCCGCCGCTGCCGGAGGATTACGTCGTCATGGGCGATTTCAACATGGAGCCGGAATCGCCGGAATATTGCGCACTTGCCGGCGCCGGCGGCGGATATTACGGCCGTATCTCCAGGATCGGCACGCCGGTCGACGCCTTTGCGGCGCTCAAAGCTTACCGCCCGGAGAGCTACAGCTGGATGAATCCCGACGATCACGGCGAACGCATGCATCTCGATTATTGCTTCGTCAGTTGCGGCCTCGAGGGCCGGTTGAAATCCGCCCGGATCGATACGCAATCCGTCGGCTCTGATCATTTTCCCCTATGGGTCGAGATCGGCAATTGACGGAGACGCCGCCGCGGGCGGCAGCATCTCCTTTGTGATTACGCCACCTTGCGCGGCTGCAGCATGCCCGGCTGCAGCACGGTTTCGATGTGCGAGACCATGGTGTTGCGGGCGAAACAATAGATTTCGCCGCAACCGGTCATGCGGAAACCGAGCTTCTCCTGCAGCCGCAGCGAAGCCGGGTTGTCGGCGAAGACGCCGGAATGGATCGGCGTCTCCGGCATGCGGCGCGAAAAGCGCTCGATAATCCCAGCCACCGCCTCGCTCATATAGCCGCGCCGCCAGTAATAGCGGTTCAGCCAATAGCCGAGGTGCCAGCGGCCGTGGCGCAGCTCGATCGAGACGTTGCCGATATGGACATCGTCCTTGCCGGTGATCGCCAACGGCCAGTCCGGCAAGGCGCCCGAGGTGACCGGAACCAGCCAGTCCAGTGCATCCTGCCGGTCGAACGGCGCGGGCACGCGGGACAGCATGCGCGTGACGGCGAAATCGGAAAGCGATTCCGCAATCGCTGGCGCATCGCTCATCCTGTGGGGGCGGAGCGTCAGCCGGGCGGTCGAGATGACAGGCGCGGGGCCTGGCATCATCGGCTTTGTCTCCGGCCTTTGCAGCGCGGTCGTGCTCATGCGATGTTCCCCCAGCTTCGGAGCGACATCCAGGTCTTGCGGTCGAGCCTGTACCATTCCACCGGCACGTTGCTGCCGAGCGCCAGCGAAGCGGCAAGCCCCGATCCCTGGAACTGGAAGCCGCACTTCTGGATGACGCGGCGCGAGGCGACGTTCATCACCCGGCAGCGGGCGTCGATCTGGTCGATATCCTGGCGTGTTCTGAACACCATATCGACCAGGGCATGGCAGGCCTCGGTGGTATAACCCTTGTTCCAATAGGGCTCGCCCAGCCAGTAGCCGATCTCGACGGTCCTGCCGTCGGCATGCGGCTCGACACCGCAGCAGCCGATAAAGGCGCCGTTTTCGGCTTTGGTGATTGCATAGACGCACTTGCCAATCTCGCCATTTTTCGTGCGACGCACGAAGTCGGCAGCATCATCGGCGGTATAAGGGTGCGGCATACGCGATACCATGGTGGCGACTTTGGCGTTATTGGCGAGATGGGCAAGGGCGTCGATGTCTTCTTCGTGGGGCGCGCGCATGACGAGCCTTTCCGATAACAAGACAGGGCAATCGGTCCTTAACCGCTCCGGCCTCAGCCGTTCTTGGGAAGCCACCTGGCCTTCCCGGGGCGACCGAGATTGGTCAACCCTTAACAATTCGCCTTGCATGTTTAGTCCTCCTGTTTGGACAAAGAAAAAGGGGAGATGGCGCCCCATCTCCCCTGTTTTCTGGACTGAACCTGGTACGGCCAGCCGGGTCGATGAGACGCCGGCTGTTTTAGAGCGCTACCGGCTTATTCCGCTGCTTCCGCTTTCGGCATGACAGACACGTAGACGCGACCGTTGGCCTTGGTTCGGTAGTTCACATTGCCGGCGGTAAGCGCAAAAATCGTGTGATCCTTGCCGAGGCCGACGTTGGAACCCGGATGCCACTGCGTCCCGCGCTGACGCACGAGGATGTTGCCTGCGATGACGGCTTCGCCGCCGAACTTCTTCACGCCAAGGCGCTTGGATTCGGAATCGCGACCGTTGCGCGAGGAACCGCCAGCTTTTTTGTGTGCCATTGGAGTTCTCCTTTAAACCTTGTCCCGTTGATCTTACTTGGCAGCCACGATGTCCGTGATACGGACGACCGTGTGATGCTGACGATGGCCGCGCGAACGCTTCGAATTCTGACGGCGGCGCTTCTTGAAGGCAATGACCTTCTTGCCGCGGTTCTGTTCGACGACTTCTGCCTTGACAGAGGCGCCGGTGACGAAGGGCGCACCGATCGCAGCGTCGGCGCCTTCGCCGATCACGAGCACTTCGGTGAATTCAATGGAGTCGCCAGCGGTGGCTTCCAGCTTTTCGATGGTCAGCACGTCGTTGGCTGCCACACGGTACTGTTTACCGCCGGTCTTGATGACTGCGAACATTTTTTATCCTTTCATGTTCGTTCCAGCTCTCCCCGCTGATCAGCAGGGTGGCCGTCTTTTTATCAGTCGAAGTTAAGCAGGGATTTCAGAGGGCTGGCCTCGAGCTCTTCCTGCCGGTGAAACGCCCCACGCGAGCGCGGGACTGGCAAGGCACGGATTACTCCGAACCTATTGCGCAGCCGAGATACGCGAGTGACAAAAAAGTGTCAAGGCAAAAGGATGGAATGCTTCGACTTTTCGGCTTGCCAACCCGTCACAGGCTCGTTATGAGAACGCCCGCGCCGAACAAGCGCCGACCTGACCGCGGAGAGGTGGCAGAGTGGTCGAATGCACCGCACTCGAAATGCGGCATACCTGCAAGGGTATCGTGGGTTCAAATCCCACCCTCTCCGCCATGAATTTCCCGGGATTATTAACGTTTTGAGATTACCGGGAGATTGCCGTGACCGGCGCTCAGAATCGCATGCATTCCAAGGCCGCACGAGAGCCGCTCCCGAATCAAACATCGCGCTTTGCTTGCGCTGATTCTGCCCGATATGCATTGAGCGAAACAGGCAGGAGACAAATATACGGGGTGGCTCTTGGTGCGGTATCTCGTCAGGTACCCAGCACCTTCTTCACCCAGGTGCCAACCTCATCACCGCTGCTCATATCTGCCTGCACCAGCCCATCGATCATGAAGGTCGGCGAGACGTGGATGCCGTTTTGCCGGGCATATTTGCAGTGCCACTTGATCTCCCGGTCGAGATCCGGGATTGCGAAGGCTTCTTTCAGCTTGACGCCGCTGTAGCGTTCCAGGCGCTCGATGATCTGGTTCGGCGTCACATCCATATTCGGGCCGCCGGCATGGCGCTCGAATTCGAATTCCTCCCGGTGAGCCGCGATGGCGGCCATCACCTTCTTTGCTGTCTGCTTGCCACCTTCCAACGTTGAGGCTCCGATGATGCAGCGGACGAGGACACCCGAATACATATGCCAGGGCTGCGACTGCAGGCGGATCTTCACGGTGATCCTGTCTTCGCCCGCCTGGCTCAGCAGTTCTTCGAACTTATTGAACGCTCTGACCGAGTAAGGGCAAGTCGGCTCCAGAAAGGCTTCGAAGATGCGGGATCCAGTGCCCCAAGTCAGCGGATCGGCGTGCCAGGAAGTGGTCGTCATGGAATTCCTCTCTGAGGTAAAGTATCCGGAGCAACTTAGGTCACCAGGCTCCAGAAGCCATGCTTCTTGCCGTGCCGACGTTTGAGTTCCGCGACATAGAGGTCATGGGATCTGGTGTTGCCGAAATCATCGATATGAGGCGCAAAGGATGCACAGTCCGCCAGATGCCTCGCCGCATGCTTATAGCGGCCGGACCGGCCGCTATCGAGCGCGAAATCGATAATGGAGCGCAAGACAATGGTTGCCGCGAGCGGATGTTTCTCCGCCAGAGCTTCGGCCGCCAGCGTCATCAGCTCATAGAGATTGCCATCCAGTTCCGCCTTTCTGCTCACTACAAGTTTTGCCGCCTCGGCAGGCGTCGGCCAATTGAGAAAAAACGCAAGTGCCTGGTGGACGTCAGGAAAAGCCCGGGCATGGACAAATGCCTTCTCCTCGGCCTCAAGATCGTCGAAATCAGGCAGCCGCCTGAGGAAAGCCTTGAGGTGCTCGCTATGCAGCGACTGCTCGAAACATGTCCATCTATAGGTCTGTGCCTCCGCTGCACGCCCCAGGGCCTCGAGCGTCTCAACGCGCGCGCGCTGCCATTCGAATGGCATGTCGGCCCAGCCTCTCCTGTCGGCCTCATCCAACGTCTCAAGCGCTTCCTTCGCCCGACCGGCCGAGAGCAGACGATTGGCGATGTCGGCAGCTATCATCGGCGCCTTGCGCGCGTCCTCGGGGTGTTGGCCAATGTAGGCATCAACATCGCCCTGGGCGTCGGCAATTTCCTGCAAGGCTATGCGCACCGTTAGATCTCGCTGCGTGCCGCCGATCTCATCTTCGTAAAGGGGGCCCGCGCTGCCCCAGCCGATGATCTCGCGCTCGTCTTCCGCCGGCTTGTCTTTCGGCTCCTTGGACCATTGGACGAAGAGGGTCTTCAAGCAATCGAGACCATCCTTGCCGAGAGCTGGCGCCATCGCCGCAATCAGGTTGTCGTACTGGCCGTAACCATCGTCTTGCACGGCTTTGAACACCTTCTCGGCCAGGACATTGGAGTCAATCTTGGCGGACGCGGCGATTGCGGCAGCATCCTCGCAAGCCTGATGAAAACTTTGGATGACAGAACCGCTGCTCTCGTTGGATCTCTCAAAGATCGAATTCGCCAGGGCGAGGAACTGCCATATCAGTTCGAAGGCCTCCTGGGGATCATCTGCGGCAACCGTCTCTGTGATCGTCTTGCGCTGCGTTTCCAGGTCGGTCTTCAGCGCCTTCACTTTGCGCCAGTTGATGAGGGTGCGAGCGCGGGCGATGCTGGCAAGCCGCTTTCGTACCTCACGCGCGACCTCGGCGCTGCCGTAATTGCCGGCAAGCTCCATTCGAAGCCGTCGCTTGTGGGCAGCACTGCCCATGCTGATCTCGACCAGCAGCTCGGCAAGGCGATGCGCACCAAGGGATTCAAGATTCTTCGCATTGAGTGTTGTCTTGGCTGCCATCGGTCATCGCTATCGTTTCTGCGATGACCCTACCCTGCAGGCGGTGCGAGGCCAAGGTCCGGGAATGTGCACAGGGATAATCCTCTGTGCCTCGCTATTAGCTAAAAACTAACGCTGCCTCGTAACGACTCCTAAAGCCGGTTTTGGCACCTTGTTGCCTGTCGAATATTGCTTCCAATTTCTCGCTGGGGTTGATTATGAGTCATAATAAAGACGCCTGGGTCAGCCAGCGCGCTTATTCACTATGGGAATCGGAAGGCAGGCCGGATGGGCGTGGGGAAAGCCATTGGGCGCAGGCGCTGAGGGAGTTCGAGCAACTGGAGCTGACGAAGGCCTCGCCTGATGGAAACGATCTCATCGAGAAGCTGAAGGCAGCCGGGCGGCTGATGCGGATCTATGACGAGTCGGCGCCCGCCGTTCAGAACGACCGGCAGATGAAGGCGGCTCGCTAGGCCGTATTTTTCAATCCTTGGGTTGCCGAAATATTCAGCGGCATTCCAGGCGGACGATCGGCCTTGCCGGCAGGCGTCTTGCCACCTCGACGAAACCGGCATCCAGAAACATCGACAGCGTTCCCGGATAGAGCTCGGCTCCGTTCGAAGCACGGGCTGCCTGATCGACAGGGTAGGCTTCGAGACATTCGGCGCCGTTCGCGCTTGCGAATTCGACGGCGTGTTTCAATAACAATCGCGACAGACCCTGCCGCCGGAACGGCTTGCGGGCGATGAAGCAATTGATCGACCAAACCGGCTTGTCATCCACCGGCGCAAAGGGTTTTGAGCGGCGCAGCCGATCGAATACGGCGCGTGGCGCGACACCGCACCATCCGGCCGGTTCATTCTCGTGATAACCGAGAATACCGGGCGGGCGCCGTTCGGCGACGAGGCTTCGGAACCAGGTGCGATTTCCCTCGCCCCATCCTGCCTTGTAGTCGGCATTCGGACGATACCAGTAAGCGCAGCGACAATTCCGGCCGTCGGCGCAATCGTCGAAGACCGCTTCGATATCGGCCAGGCGGTCGGTGGTTGCGGGGAAGAAAGAGAAGCGATCCTGCATCCGGGCAAATTATGGCGCGGGCGGGTGATCGGCAAGCAGTCGCCCGTGCCGGCCGATCAGCCGCGGCGGCCCACCAGCTTGAAATGCTTATTCTTTAGCGGCCGACGTCGTCCGGCTGTCGCCGCCGGTCGGCATTCGCCGGCGTGCGGCTCGCCCTGACGCTACTGGCGTGCGGCCCAGCTCAGGCCACGCCGCAGGATGAGGGGCATGTAGGGATGGTCGAATTCGGCTGCGACATGGCCGAGGGCGGAATAGAAGATGCGGCCGGCACCGAAATGGCGCTTGAAGGCGACCGGCATCACGACATTGCGGGCTGCCGGATCATAGGCGCCGGTGAAGGTGGTGGTCGCCAGGATTTCGACTGTCGGATCATAATGCAGATAATATTGCTCCGACCGGTAGTCGAAATCGGGAATGCCGTCCATGACCGGATCGTCCTGGCGGGTGACGGCGACGCGGAAGTCGATGATGTTGCCGGGATGAGCGACCCAGGTGACGCCGGAGACATAGCGGAAAGGCGCGCTTTCCTTGAAGGAGGTGGCGAGCGCGCCGTGATGGCCGGCAAGCCCCAGCCCGCCGCGCACGGCTTCGACCAAGGCGCTAGCGTGGGGTTTTTCCAGCGTTTCGCCGGTGATGATCGGCACCAGCAGATCGGCTTTGGCGAGCGTCGGCGATCCGAATATGCCGAGATCGCCGGTGACCTCGACCGTAAAATCGTCCTCGCGTAAGAGATCGGCGACGATATGAGCGCATTGCTCCGGCTCATGGCCCTGCCAGCCGCCCCAAACGACCAATGCCTTCCTCATTCGCGCGCTCCCCTGTCCGATTGCCGCGGTCCGTTGCATCATGGTGGTGAACGCCCCTTAGAGGGGGCGGCTATGCAAATCACGCGAATAATTCGCGAAGGTTGGCGGTTCGGGCCAAATCATATAGGGCCGGGGCAGTTCGGCATTTGACGTATTGTCCGTTCACGCCGATCGTAATTCCTTCTTTTTATTGACGTGTATCTCGTCTAGGTTTCTTTCATCTCTCGCTAATAATAAGGGTGGTGCATGGCAGGTGAAACGGTTCTTGTCGTCGGCGGCGCCGGTTATATCGGCTCGCATACGTGTCTCGACTTGGCGAACAAGGGCTACAAGCCTGTCGTCTTCGATAATTTTTCCAACGGCCATCGCGAGTTCGTCAAATGGGGGCCGGCCGAGGAAGGCGATATTCGCGATCGCCCCCGGCTGGACGAGGTGCTCGCCAAGCACAAGCCGGCAGCGATCCTGCATTTTGCAGCACTGATCGAGGTCGGCGAATCGGTCAAGGATCCGGTTTCCTTCTACGAGAACAATGTGATCGGCACGTTGACGCTGCTTTCGGCGGCGCAGGCGGCCGGCATCAATGCCTTCGTCTTCTCCTCCACCTGCGCCACCTACGGCCTGCCGCAGAGCGTGCCGCTCGACGAGACGCATCGGCAGGTGCCGATCAATCCCTACGGGCGGACGAAATATATCGTCGAACAGGCGCTTGCCGATTACGACCAGTACAAGAGCCTGCGCTCGGTGGTGCTGCGCTATTTCAATGCCGCCGGCGCTGATTTCGAAGGCCGGATCGGCGAATGGCACCAGCCGGAGACGCATGCGATCCCGCTGGCGATCGACGCGGCACTCGGCCGCCGCCAAGGCTTCAAGGTGTTCGGCAGCGATTATGAGACGCGCGACGGCACCTGCGTGCGCGACTATATCCATGTGCTGGATCTTGCCGATGCGCATGTGCGCGCCGTCGAATATCTGCTGAAGGGCGGAGAGTCCGTCGCGCTCAACCTCGGCACCGGCACCGGCACCACGGTCAGGGAATTGCTCGGCGCGATCGAGGATGTGTCGAACCGGCCTTTCCCGGTCGAATATATCGGCCGACGCGAAGGCGATTCGCATACGCTGGTCGCCAATAACGACAAGGCGCGCGACGTGCTCGGCTGGGTGCCGCAGTATGATCTCAATCAGATCATCCGTTCCGCCTGGAACTGGCATGCCAAAACCAACCAGCATTGAGCCCGGAATTGAGAAGGGCGCTAGGCCGAACATCCTGCTGATCACGGCGGACCAGTGGCGTGGCGATTGCCTGTCGGTCGTCGGTCATCCTTGCGTGAAAACGCCCAATGTCGATGCGCTGGCGCGCCAGGGCACGCTGTTCCGGCGGCACTATGCAGGGGCGGCGCCCTGCTCGCCGGCGCGGGCCACACTCTATACCGGCCTCTACCAGATGAACCATCGCGTCTGCCGCAATGGTTCGCCGCTTGATGCCCGCTTCGACAATCTGGCGCTGGCCGCCCGGCGGGCGGGATACGACCCGACGCTGTTCGGCTATACGGACACGGCGCCCGATCCGCGTGGCATGGATGCCAATGATGCGCATCTGACGAGTTATGAAGGCGTGTTGCCAGGCTTTACTTCACGCCAGCTTCTGCCGGAGCATGAAAGGCAGTGGCTCTCCTGGCTCCGATCCCGCGGTCATCGGGACGCCGTCAGCCGCGACATCCATATTCCCGTCGGCGCTGCAGCCGGCGACATTTCCGATGCGGCGCCGGCCTATTCCAGCGACGAGACCCAGACGGCGTTCCTCGCCGGCGAGTTCATCCGCTGGCTGGGTGAGCAGGACAGGCCGTGGTTTGCGCATGTCTCTTTCCTGCGCCCGCATCCGCCCTTTTCGGTGCCGGAGCCATTCAACCGGATGTTCACGCCGGGCGAGGGGCCGGCTTTTGCGCGAGCGGCAAACGCCCAAGCGGAAGAGGCGCGTCATCCCTATCTCGCCTATGCGATGCCGCGCACCGGCAAGGGCAGTTTCATCCACGGCGCGAAGGGGCCGCTCAGCGATTGGAACGGCGAGGATTTCGCGGCGATCCGGGCGATCTATTACGGCATGATAGCAGAGGTCGATGCGCAGCTCGGCCGGATCTGGCAGGCGCTGCAGGATGCCGGCGCTTGGGACGATACGCTTATCGTCTTCACCTCGGACCACGCCGAGATGGCGGGCGACCACTGGACGCTGGGGAAGGGCGGCTTCTTCGACGGCAGCTACCATATTCCGCTTGTCATTCGCGATCCCGCAAGCGGGGCGGCGGCCGGGGTCGTCGACGATTTCACCAGCGCTGCGGATGTTTTTCCGACCCTCTGTCAAAGGCTAGGCATCGAGGCGCAGAACGGGCTCGACGGCCGATCGCTCATGCCTTTCGTCGAGGGCGGTAGCGCGGACGGCTGGCGGGATGCGGCATTCTGGGAATTCGATTTCCGCGATATCGCCGGCGGCGAGACGGAGCGGTATTTCGGGCTCAGGTCGAACGAGTGCAATCTCGCGGTGATCCGCGACGCGCGGTTCAAATATGTGCATTTTTCCGCCTTGCCGCCGTTGCTCTTCTATCTCGGCGACGATCCGATGGAGCTTAAGAATGTCGCGGCCGATCCCGCCTATGCGGCGATCCGGCTCGACTATGCCGAAAAGCTGCTGTCGCTGAGGGCGCGGCACCTCGATCAGACGCTCGCCTATACCGAGCTGACGGAAAAAGGGCCGGTGACGCGCCGGCCCTGATGCCTTTTACCCGAGATAATCGCGCTTGCCGATCGGCGCACCCTGGTTGCGCAGGATGGCGTGGGCGGTAGTGACGTGGAAATAGAAGTTTGGTAGGGCGAAGGCGGTGACATAGTCGACGCCCGGAAGCACGATGCCGCTCTTGCCCGGCAGGGTGATTTCCCGCGCTTCCGTGCCCTCCAGCGCTTCCTCAGAGAAGCCGGCGAGATAGGCTTCGGTCTTGGCCAGACGCTCGCGCAGTTCGTCGAACGTCTTCTCATTGTCCTCGAATTTCGGGGCGTCGGTGGCGGTCAGCCTAGAGAGGGTGAATTTGGCGCTGTCGCTGGCGCGCTGATACTGGCCGGAGAGCGGCAGCATGTCGGGCGCGAGACGCGCGGCGACCAAGACGGCGGGATCGATGTTCTTTTCCTTCGCATAGGCTTCCGCCTTGTCGAGATAGGTTTTCAGGCTGGCGAGGCCGCGCTGGAACATCGGAACGGTGAGGCGATAGATCGAAATGGACATCTGTCCTGTCTCCAAAATCTTTAAATGACTGGCCGCGTCGAGAATCGAAGACGCCTGCGGCCGCGGTCCCGCCTTCGATCTCCATAGATGGAGGCGGTCTTGGTCTTTCACAACAGAGGCAATGCAGGCGGTGATCGCGACGTGCGCGGCCTTGCGTCTTCTTCCCGATCTCGTCGCCGCGAAAGAGGCTTGACGCCGTTCCCAGAAAATGGAATGAATATTCCGAAGAGCAAATTTTACGGTTTGTTTGTTCCGTTTTGCACGGAGCGCCGCAGGAGAGGCGGCAGGAAATCGCGGCTCCAGGGCAAATGCCTGGGGCTCCGGCGTGAGGAGGGTGCAGCCGGGCACCGTTTGTGGAGGAAGTAAAATGAAAAAGTTTATCCTGGGCACTGCGATGGCGCTCGTCATGTCGACGGCCGCTCACGCAGAAACCGTCGGCGTTTCGATGGCGAAATTCGACGACAACTTTCTGACCGTGCTGCGAAACGGCATGACCGATTATGCCAAGACGCTGAGCGGCGTAACCCTGCAGGTCGAAGACGCGCAGAACGACGTTTCCAAGCAGCAGAGCCAGATCCAGAATTTCATCGCCTCCAAGGTCGATGCCATCATCGTCAACCCGGTCGATACCGACGCGACCACGGCAATGTCGAAGCTCGCCGCCGATGCCGGCATTCCGCTGGTTTACGTCAACCGCCAGCCGGTCAATGTCGACACGTTGCCGGACAAACAGGCCTTCGTCGCCTCCAACGAGCAGGAATCCGGTACGCTGGAAACCAAGGAAATCTGCCGCATTCTCGGCGGCAAGGGCAAGGCCGTCGTCATCATGGGCGAGCTTTCCAACCAGGCTGCGCGCATGCGCACCCAGGACGTCCATGACGTCATCAAGACCGATGAATGCAAGGGCCTGGAGATCGTCGAAGAGCAGACGGCCAACTGGGATCGTACCCAAGGCGCCGACCTGATGACCAACTGGCTCTCCAGCGGCATCGAATTCGACGCGGTTATCTCCAACAACGACGAAATGGCGATCGGCGCCATCCAGGCGCTGAAGGCAGCCGGCAAGGACATGACCAAGGTCGTCGTCGGTGGTGTCGACGCCACGCAGGACGCGCTTGCCGCCATGCAGGCAGGCGATCTCGACGTCACGGTGTTCCAGGATGCCGCCGGCCAGGGCAAGGGTTCGCTCGACACGGCGCTCAAGCTCGCCAAGGGCGAAAAGACCGAGAAGAAGGTTTATATTCCCTTCCAGCTCGTCACGCCTGAAAACGTCAAGGACTTCGTCACCAAGAACTGAGGCGAACGCCAAACCGGATGCGGGCTTTGCCCGCATCCTTTTCGCCTGTCCGGAGGAGATGATATGGCCGTCAGCCCGACAACCATGGCCGCCGTGCGCGCGAGCGGCGCAGTCCCGAATGCGGAATATCTGTTGAGCGCCGAGGGCGTTCGCAAGGAATTTCCCGGTGTCGTCGCCCTCGACGACGTGCAGTTCCGGCTGAAGCGCGCCTCCGTGCATGCGCTGATGGGCGAAAACGGCGCCGGCAAATCGACGCTGATGAAGATCCTCGCCGGCATCTACATACCCGATAAAGGTGACATCCGCCTGAAAGGCATCGAGATCCAGCTGAAATCTCCGCTCGACGCGCTGGAGAACGGCATTGCCATGATCCATCAGGAACTGAACCTGATGCCGTTCATGACGGTTGCCGAAAATATCTGGATCCGCCGCGAACCGAAGAACCGCTTCGGCTTCGTCGATCACGGCGTGATGCATCGCATGACCGAAGAGCTGTTTGCCCGGCTGAATATCGACATCGATCCCGATATCGAGGTCCGGTACCTGTCGGTCGCCAACCGGCAGATGGTCGAGATCGCCAAGGCGGTTTCCTATAATTCCGACGTGCTGATCATGGACGAGCCGACTTCGGCGCTGACCGAGCGCGAGGTCGAGCACCTCTTTCGCATTATCCGCGACCTCAGGGCGCAGGGCATCGGCATCGTCTACATCACCCACAAGATGAACGAGCTTTTCGAGATCGCCGACGAGTTCTCCGTCTTTCGTGACGGCCGTTATATCGGCACGCATGCCTCCACCGATGTGACCCGCGACGACATCATCCGCATGATGGTCGGGCGCGAGATCACCCAGATGTTCCCCAAGGAAGAGGTGCCGATCGGCGAGGTCATGCTCTCGGTCAAGGATCTTTGCCTCAACGGTGTCTTCAAGAACGTCTCCTTCGAGGTGCGGGCGGGCGAGATCCTCGGCGTGGCCGGCCTGGTCGGTTCCGGGCGGTCGAATGTCGCCGAAACGCTGTTTGGCGTGACGCCGGCAAGCTCCGGCTCGATCGAGCTCTACGGCAAGCCGGTGACGATTTCCTCGCCGACCGAGGCCATCCGCCACCAGATGGCGTTCCTGACCGAGGACCGCAAGGATACCGGCTGTCTGCTGATCCTCGATATTCTCGAGAACATGCAGATCGCCGTGCTGCAGGACAGATACGTCAAGGGCGGCTTCGTGCAGCAGGGTGCCATCGAGGCGACCTGCGAAGACATGGCAAAAAAGCTGCGGGTGAAAACCCCCAATCTCTACGAGCGGGTGGAGAATCTTTCGGGCGGCAATCAGCAGAAGGTGCTGATCGGGCGCTGGCTGCTCACCAATCCGCGGATCCTCATCCTCGACGAGCCGACGCGCGGCATCGATGTCGGGGCCAAGGCGGAAATCCACCGGCTGGTGACCGAAATGGCGCGAAACGGCGTGGCGGTCATCATGATCTCATCCGAGATGCCCGAGGTTCTCGGGATGAGCGACCGCATCATGGTCATGCATGAGGGACGCGTGACCGGTTTCCTCAATCGCGATGAAGCAACGCAGATCAAGGTGATGGAGCTGGCTGCGCAGTGATGCGCCGTCCGTCATCGCCCAAGGGAGGTTTGACATGAGTACCAAGGCAGCAGAGGGCGCGGCTCCGCTCGCAACCCGGCAACGGCGGCGGCGTTTGCCGACCGAGCTCAGCATTTTCCTCGTGCTCGTCGGCATCGCGCTCATCTATGAAGCGCTCGGCTGGATGTTCATCGGCCAAAGCTTCCTGATGAATTCGCAGCGCCTGACGATCATGATCCTGCAGGTCTCCGTCATCGGCATCATCGCCGTCGGCGTCACCCAGGTCATCATCACCGGCGGTATCGACCTGTCATCCGGCTCGGTCGTCGGCATGACGGCGATGATCGCCACGAGCTTCGCCCAATCGTCGACCTGGGGACGGGCGGTCTTTCCGTCGCTGACCGACCTGCCGGCTTTCGTGCCGATCATGATCGGGCTGCTGATCGGGGCGGCCGCCGGTCTCGCCAACGGCGCGCTCATCGCCTACACGAAAATCCCACCGTTCATTGCAACGCTCGGCATGTTCGTTTCGGCCCGCGGTGTCGCGAAGTGGTATACGAAGGGACAGCCGGTTTCCGGGATCACCGAGCAGTTTCACTTCATCGGCACCAAGGCGTGGCCGGTCGTCGTCTTCCTGGTCGTTGCGCTGATCTTTCACATCGCGCTGCGCTACACCCGTTACGGCAAGTTCACCTATGCCATCGGCGCCAACCCGCAGGCGGCACGCGTTTCCGGCATCAACATCGAGGCGCATCTCGTCAAGGTCTATGTGATCGCCGGATTGCTGGCCGGCTTGGCCGGCATCGTCACGGCGGCACGCGCCGAAACCGCGCAGGCCAGCATGGGCGTCGGATATGAACTCGATGCGATCGCCGCGACCGTCATCGGCGGCACTTCGCTCACCGGCGGCGTCGGGCGCATCACCGGCACCGTCATCGGCACCATCATCCTCGGGGTCATGACATCAGGTTTCACCTTCCTTAGGATCGACGCCTATTACCAGGAGATCGTCAAAGGTCTGATCATCGTCGCGGCTGTGGTCATCGACGTCTACCGCCAAAAGAAGCGCCGCAAGCACTGATCTCAGATAGTGCGATCCGAATTGTTTTCGCGGGGGCTTCGGCCCCCGTTCCGTTTTTAGAGCGCGAGAACGGATTTATAAAAAAGAGGTGGCGAATTCCGTCAGCTTTTCTATTCTGGTCTTCCCGCTCGGGCAGCGCAGGAAGACAGATGCAATTCGTATTTGACGGCCACAACGACGTTCTCCTTCGACTCTGGACACATTCAAAAGACGGCAGCGATCCGATCGCGGAATTTGCAGAGGGCACGACGGTCGGGCATATCGATGCGCGCCGGGCCAGGGAGGGTGGCCTTTCAGGCGGTCTTTGCGCCATCTATATTCCCTCCGGCGATCTGGTCTTTGCCGATCCGGATGCCGAAGGCCGTTATATCACGCCGATGGCGGCCCCTCTCGATCCGCTCCCTTCCCTTGCCATTGCCACTGAAATGGCCGCGATCGCGCTGCGGCTCGACCAGGCCGGCGCCTGGCGGCTCTGCCGGACGGTAAAAGATATCCGCGGCGCCATGGCCGACAATATTTTTGCCGCCGTCCTGCATATGGAGGGCTGCGAGGCTATCGGCGCCGATCTTGCGGCGCTCGAGGTGTTCTACGCAGCCGGGCTGCGGTCGCTCGGGCCGGTCTGGAGCCGGCACAATGTCTTCGGTTACGGCGTGCCCTTCGCCTTCCCGATGTCGCCGGACACGGCGCCCGGTCTTACCGATGCCGGCTTCGCGCTGGTCAGGGAATGCAATCGTCTCGGCATCGTGGTCGACCTGGCCCATATCACCGAAAAGGGCTTTTGGGACGTGGCGAAGACGACAGACCAGCCGCTGGTCTCCAGCCATTCCAATGCCCACGCATTGACGCCGGTCGCGCGCAATCTGACCGACAGGCAGCTCGATGCGATCCGCGAAAGCCGCGGGCTCGTCGGCATCAATTATGCCACCGCCATGCTGCGTCCCGACGGCCGCTCGGATAGCGATACACCGCTTGCCGACATGGTCCGCCATATCGACTATCTGGTGAACCGCATCGGCATCGATTGCGTGGGCCTCGGATCGGACTTCGACGGGGCCACAATTCCTGAGGAAATCGGCGATGCCAGCGGCAATCAGAAGCTGATTGCCGCTCTCAGGGAGGTTGGTTATGGTGAGGCCGATCTCACGAAACTTGCCCGTGAAAATTGGCTTCGCATCCTCGCACAAGCCTGGCGGGAGGACGACGCCTAAAGCGTTGCGCACCTCTGGACGCGCCAGGAATGGGCAATAGTTTTAATGAAGCAGGACCGACAAAACGCTTCGTAATCAATCAAAACAGGGGGAACTGACCATGATGATGACCAAGCTTAGCCGCAATTTCCGCATGCTTTCCACGGGGGCTGCTCTTTCGCTGCTGATGATGACAGCACCCGCCGCCTTCGCCGAGACACCCAAGGATACGCTGGTCGAGGGCTTTGCCATCGACGACATCATCACGATGGATCCCGGCGAGGCGTTCGAGCTTTCGACCGCCGAAGTCACCAGCAACAGCTACAGCCTGCTCGTCCGTCTCGACATGGAGGACACGTCCAAGGTGAAGGGTGATCTGGCCGAGAGCTGGAGCGTTTCCGATGACGGTCTGACCTATGCGTTCAAGCTTAAATCCGGCATGAAATTCGCTTCCGGCAACCCGATCACCGCCGAGGACGTCGCGTGGTCGTTCGAGCGCGCCGTCAAGCTCGACAAGAGCCCGGCCTTCATCCTCACCCAGTTCGGCCTGACCGGCGACAACGTCACCGAAAAGGCCAAGGCGGCCGATGCCGGCACCTTCGTCTTCACCGTCGACAAGGCCTATGCGCCGAGCTTCGTGCTCAACTGCTTGACGGCAACGGTTGCCTCCGTCGTCGACAAGAAGCTGGTGATGGAGCATGTGAAGGCGGTGACACCCGATGCCGAGCACAAATACGACAATGATTTCGGCAATGAATGGCTGAAAACAGGCTATGCCGGCTCCGGGGCCTACAAGCTGCGCGAATGGCGCGCCAACGAAGTGGTCGTTCTGGAACGCAACGACAATTATTACGGCGACAAGGCAAAGCTCAACCGCGTCATCTACCGCTATATGAAGGAAAGCGCTGCCCAGCGCTTGGCGCTCGAAGCCGGCGATATCGATATCGCCCGCAACCTCGAGCCTGGCGACATCGACGCCGTTTCCAAAAATGCCGATCTCGCGACGACGAGCGCGCCGAAGGGCACGATCTATTATGTCAGCCTCAACAACAAGAACGAGAACCTGAAGAAGCCCGAGGTCCAGGAAGCCTTCAAATACCTGGTCGACTATGATGCGATCGGCGCAACGCTGATCAAGGGGATCGGCGAAATCCACCAGACCTTCCTGCCGAAGGGCCAGCTCGGCGCGCTCGACGAAAATCCCTACAAGCTCGATGTCGCCAAGGCCAAGGAACTGCTCGCCAAGGCCGGCGTGCCCGATGGTTTCTCGATCACCATGGATGTGCGCAACACGCAGCCGGTGACCGGGATCGCCGAATCCATGCAGCAGACGCTGGCGCAGGCCGGCGTGAAGATGGAAATCATCCCGGGTGACGGCAAGCAGACGCTGACCAAGTACCGCGCCCGCACCCACGACATGTATATCGGCCAGTGGGGCTCGGATTATTTCGACCCGAATTCCAATGCCGATACCTTTACCGGCAATCCCGACAATTCCGACGCCGGCACGGTGAAGACGCTCGCATGGCGCAATGCCTGGGAAGCGCCGGAGCTCGACAAACAGGCGAAGGCCGCACTGCTGGAACGCGATGCCGCCAAGCGCGCCGCCATATATCAGGATATCCAGAAGAAATATCTGGCCAATAGCCCCTTCGTCTTCATCTTCCAGCAGACCGAAGTGGCCGGCTACCGCAAGAACCTGAAGGACTTCAAGCTGGGTCCGAGCTTCGACACCAATTTCGTCGGTCCGATCGCCAAGGAATAGTCCGGCAGGATCGATCGCTTGAGCACCGTCGAAACAACACAGGAGGCGCGGCCCCGCAAGGGCCGTGCAGGGGCCTTTACAAAGGCTGCCGGGCGGTTCCTGTTTGCCGCCGTCACCACCTATCTCGGCCTCCTGGCCGTCACCTTCTTCATCGGCCGCGTCGTGCCGATCGATCCCGTGCTCGCCATTCTCGGTGACCGCGCGCCCAGCCACGTCGTCGAGCGGGTGCGCCAGGAAATGGGCTTCAACCTGCCGCTCTATCAGCAGTTCTTCATCTATATCAAAGGTATCCTGTCCGGTGATTTCGGCAATTCGGTGCTGACGACCAATCCCGTCATGGTCGATATCCGCCGCGTCCTGCCGGCAACCATCGAGCTTGCGACGCTCGGAACGCTGATCGGCGCTTTCGTCGGCGTGCCGCTCGGCGTTCTCGCCGCCGTGCGCCGCGGCAGCATCGCCGACCAGGTGGTGCGCGTCGTCGGCCTCGTCGGTTATTCGGTGCCGATCTTCTGGCTGGCGCTGATTTCGCTCGTCATCTTCTATGCGCAGCTGCGCTGGGTGGCATTTCCCGGCCGCATCGACATCGTTTTCGAATATACGTTCACGCCGATCACGGGCCTGTATCTGCTAGATAGTGCCTGGCAGGGTCAATGGGACGTCTTCTACGACGTCTTTCGCCACATCATCCTGCCTGCATCGCTGCTCGGCTATTTCTCGCTCGCCTATATCAGCCGCATGACGCGCAGCTTCATGCTGAACGAGCTTTCCCAGGAATATATCGTCGCCGCGCGCGCCAAAGGGCTTTCGGAAACGCGGGTGATCTGGGGCCACGCGCTGCGCAATGCCGCCGTGCCGCTGGTCACCGTCATCGCGCTTTCCTATGCCGGCCTGCTCGAAGGATCGGTGCTGACCGAGACCGTCTTCTCCTGGCCCGGCATCGGGCTTTACATCACCAATTCACTGCAGAACGCCGATATGAACGCCGTGCTCGGCGGCACCATCGTCATCGGCACTGTTTTCATCGGCATCAACCTTCTGTCCGATCTTCTCTACCGGACGCTCGACCCGAGGACGCGAAACCGATGACCGCTCCCGCCAGCCCATCTCCTGCGATGAGCCGCCGCGAATGGTTGTTGTCCGACCGGCCGCAATCGCGTCTGCAGGCGCGTCTTGGCCGCGCCTACGTCACCTGGCGGCAGTTCACGGCCAACCGGCTTGCCGTCGTCGGCCTGCTGATCATCGTCGCGCTGCTTTTCGTCGCCGCCTTCGCCAATCTCATCGCCACGCATGATCCCGTCGTCGGCGATCTGCGCAATGCACGGCTGCTGCCGCCGGGAACGGCTGAATACCTGCTCGGCACCGACGACCAGGGCCGCGATATCTTTTCGAGGCTGATCTACGGATCGCGTTTGACGCTGCTCGTCATCGTGCTCGTCGCCGTTATCTCGGCGCCGATCGGCCTGATCGTCGGCACGGTTTCCGGATATGCCGGAGGCTGGGTCGATGCGACGCTGATGCGCATCACCGATATTTTTCTCGCCTTTCCGAAGCTGGTGCTGGCGCTCGCCTTCGTCGCCGCGCTCGGCCCTGGCATTCAGAACGCGATCATCGCCATCGCCATCACATCCTGGCCGCCCTATGCCCGCATCGCCCGCGCCGAGACGCTGACAGTCCGGCGCTCCGACTATATCTCGGCGGTGAAGCTGATGGGCGCCTCGCCGTTCCGCATCATCCTGCGCCATGTCATGCCGCTCTGCATTTCCTCGCTGATCGTGCGCGTGACGCTCGACATGGCGGGCATCATCCTGACGGCGGCCGGTCTCGGCTTCCTTGGCCTCGGGGCGCAGCCGCCGCTGCCGGAATGGGGGGCGATGATCGCCTCGGGACGGCGTTTCATTCTCGATCAATGGTGGGTCGCAGCCATGCCCGGCATCGCCATCCTCATCGTCAGCCTCGGTTTCAATCTGCTCGGCGACGGCCTGCGCGACGCGCTCGATCCGAAGGAGGCCGGCCAGTGACGACACTTCTGACGGTCGACAATCTCAAGGTCAGCTATCCCACGCGCACCGGGGTGATCGAGGCCGTGCGCGGCGTCTCCTTCACGCTCGGCAAGGAAAGGCTCGGCATCGTCGGCGAATCAGGCTCCGGCAAGTCGCAGACCGGCCGGGCGATCATGGGCCTGACGCCGAAACACGGCGTTGTCACCGCCGACAGGCTAGACTTCAACGGCATCGACCTCATCAAAGCCTCCACCGGCGAAAGGCGCAGGCTGCGCGGCAAGCGCATCGCCATGATCCTGCAGGATCCGAAATATTCGCTCGACCCGGTCATGTCGATCGGGCGGCAGATCTGCGAAACCTTGCGCACGCATGAAAAAGTCGGCAAGGCGGAGGCGCGCGAGCGGGCGCTCGCCATGCTGGAAGCGGTGCAGATCCGCGACCCGAAACGGGTCTTCGACCTGCATCCGCACGAGGTTTCGGGCGGCATGGGGCAGCGGGCGATGATCGCCATGATGCTGATTGCCGGGCCCGAACTGCTGATTGCCGACGAGCCGACCTCGGCGCTGGACGTGACGGTGCAGCTCGATGTGCTCAGAATCATGGACAGGCTGGTGGCGGAGCGCGGCATGGGGCTGATCTTTGTTTCCCATGATCTCAGGCTGGTTTCCTCCTTCTGCGACCGGGTGATCGTCATGTATGCCGGAAAGATCGTCGAGGAGCTCGCGGCCGCCGATCTCAAACATGCGCAGCATCCCTATACGCAAGGACTGCTGAACTGCATGCCCGAGATCGGCTCGAACCGTCATCCGCTGCCGGTGCTCGACCGCAGGCCGGAGTGGGCGGCATGATCGCAGCTCTGGAGATCGACAATCTCAGCGTCGTCTACGATGAATTTCATGCGCTGAAGGATGTCAGCCTTGCGGTCGAACGCGGCGAATCCTTTGGCCTCGTCGGTGAATCCGGTTCGGGAAAATCGACCTTGCTGCGCGCTGTCGCCGGCCTTGCGCCGATCAGCAGCGGGGCGATCCGCATCGATGGCGAAGCGCTGAGGGGTTCGAAGCGCAGTAAAACCTTCTATCGCCGCGTGCAGATGGTCTTTCAGGATCCCTATGGTTCGCTGCATCCGCGCCAGACCATCGACCGGCTTCTGCTCGAGCCGCTGGCAATCCATGATATTGACGACAGCGAGAGGCGCATCGAACGCGCCCTCGACGAGGTCGGCCTCGGCAATGGTTTCCGTTTCCGCTATCCGCACCAGCTCTCGGGTGGCCAGCGGCAGCGCGTGGCGATCGCCCGGGCATTGATCGTCGAGCCGTCGATCCTGCTGCTCGACGAGCCGACCTCGGCGCTCGACGCCTCGGTGCAGGCCGAGGTGCTGAACCTGCTGGAGCAGATCCGGCGCGACCGCAAGCTCACCTTCGTGATGGTGAGCCATGATCTCGGCGTCGTCACCCATATGTGCGAAAGGCTGGCGGTGATGCGCAACGGCGCCGTCGTCGAGCGGCTGAGCTCCCGGGAACTGGCGGAGGGTGCGGTTCATGAGGACTACACGAGAAATTTGATGATCGCCAGCAAGGGGTTCGTCAAAGCCTGAAAGCCAATCTTTTCAGCGCGTTGAAAAGAAAAGACCAGCGGCGGCGTTAAGGATAAGATTTTCCTAAAAGACGACCATTCAACTAGACTATTGACAGCTGCCCCGCTTCTGTCATGATCCTGTTAACGATTGTTAGCTTTCGTGATCGATGGAGGTTGAGGCATGTTCTTTCTCGGTGGGATGACCATGGGCTACCTCGATCCTCCCGTGAAAGCCGATCGCCGGGAACAGGTTTCGGCCTCCATTCCTGCGGAAAAGGATCGTCGGCTGATCGAGATCCCCGCCAACCCGTCTCAGACCGAGGACAGCGTCGAGCGTCCGTGGATCTGGGCATGGCGCACAGTCTGCTAAAATGCGGACTGCTAAAAAGACAGGCTGCTGAAAGGGCTGGTTGAATTTTCTCTTTCGTTCGCTCTGGACGGAAATTTATCTCTACCTACTTGATAGAGAATATAAGAATATCAACGCGAGCCGCACAACCGGCCGCTTAAAAACAACGGAGGCGACATATGGCAGATCTGGGTATTTCGCATGCTCACGTGAACCAATACGGTTCCGTAGAGACCAAGAAGCCGCTGACCACACGCCATAGGCTTCAAACGATGCTCCATGGAGCCATTTTCACCGCGGCATTCCTGTTCGTCGTGGCCATGGTTTGCGGCGTCGTCGGCTGATCGGCGAATGTTAGACGCCGGCGAATGCCGGCGTTGCGGCGGTTTTCGCCTGGTTGATCGGTATCCGATCCCCTTTTTTCTTCTGTACGTCTTCATTTCATCACGAGCGGCCGCATCGAACTTACTCGTGCGACGCATTTCCGATCTTTTGTCTGCATGTCGGCGTTTTCGAACCGATGATGCCATCCGAGATCGCGCGTCTTCTCCCAAAATCGAAGAGCTTTTGCATTACCGGAACCGGGGCGGGCATTGTGTCGTTCATGCACGTCCCAAGCGCGCCGGGCGCGCCGCTCATGCCTCTTGACTTGAATTATCCCGATAGTGTCCAATTTTCGACATGGCTTTCGCGGAGAGGGTATCGATGGTCTTGATCACCCGTCGGGCCGCGCCCTGGACCGGGGCTTAACCCGTTCGCATCGCTTGGCCCAAGCGTCATTTATCCCGGCTTCATCGATCTTCGAAGAAACGGGCTCCGTTCATGTAGCAGTCATGATAAGCAGTGCAAAAGGCTGAGCAAAACAGCCATAACTTCGTTTGGATCCAGAACCGAACCCATGTCTATTTCAAATCTTTCTCCGAGCCTTCCGCGCGAACCCGAGACGAAGCAGATCGATCACAATGATTCGATCCGCTCGACCTATCTTGCCATCGAGGACATCAAGGCGATCGGCAATACGGTCGCCCGCGGCGGCGTCGACCGGCTGCCGGCTTTCGCTCCCTTCGACTTCTTCGCGCGTCACAAGGAAAACGAGAAGGAAATTCTGCGCGTCTACCGGACTACGGCGACCGACGTAGAGGCAGGAGAGACGATCACACCTGCGGCGGAATGGCTGCTGGACAATCATTATATCGTCGAAGAGGCGATCCAGGAGGTGCGGCGCGACTTCCCCCGCCGCTTCTATCGCGAATTGCCGACTATGGTGGTTGGCGGTGTCGAGGTGCCGCGCACCCTCGTGCTGGCCTGGCTCTATGTCGCTCACACCCACAGCACGATCTCGCAGGAAAGCCTGACGGCGCTGGTCGACGGTTTTCAGGCCAGCGAGACGCTGAGGATCGGCGAACTGTGGGCGTTGCCTTCGCTTGTGCGTTACGTGCTCGTGGAAAATCTTCGCCGCATTTCCAGCCGTGTCGAAGCCAGCCGCCGCCTGCGCCGCCGCGCCAACGAGGCGGCCGACGAATTGGTGCGCCTGACCGATCCGGCCGCGGCGGCCGCCTATCTGAAGACGCTGGAACCGCTTGCCGAGGACAATACCTTCTCGACGCAGTTCCTCTATCGCATGCGTGACGGCTCGCAGACGTCGAGCCTTGCGATCACCTGGCTCGACGAGCGGCTGGAAGAGCTTGGCCGCAACACCGAAGAGGCGACGACGGCCGAACACAGCCGTCTCTCTTCCGGCAACGTGACGATGGGCAACATCATCCGCAGCCTTCGCGAGATCGACGATGCCGAATGGTCGGTCTGGGTCGAGCAGGTCAGCCATGTCGACAAGTTGCTCTGGGAGCATTCTGATTACGGCATTCTCGATTCCGGCTCGCGCAATAAATACCGCAAGCAGATCGAAAAGCTGGCCAAACGCTCGCCGCTGACGGAAATGGAAATTGCCCAGCTGGCGCTCGACATGACGGATGCCGCCAAGGCCTCCGACGAGCCGCAGCCGCATGAACCGAATGTCGGCGGATTCCTGTCCGGCGCCCAGCGGCCGAAGCTCGAGGCGCGGGCGAACTATCGCCCGACAGTCACCCAACATTTCGTGCGCGCGGTGCGCCGGTTCAACTGGCTGGCAATTGCCGTGCCCGTCATGCTTTTGACGATCATCGCCATGGCGGTCGTCGGCCGATTCATGGCCAATGCCGGCATGGGGCCGATCGAAATCGCCCTGCTGCTGATCATGTTCTCACTGCCCGCGTCGGAGGGGGCGACGGGCCTCTTCAACACCGTGCTTTCCTTCTTCGTGACGCCCGCGCGCCTTGTCGGCTACGAGTTCAAGGAAGGCATTCCGGAGGATGCCCGCACACTGCTCGTCGTTCCCTGCCTGATCTCGAACCGCGACAGCGTTGACGATCACGTGCGCAATCTCGAAGTGCATTATCTCGCCAATCCGCGCGGCGAACTCTATTTCGCGCTGCTCAGCGATTGGCCGGACAGCGAGGCTGAGGAAACGCCCGCCGATCTCGAGGTTCTCGATTATGCCAGGCGCGAGATCGCCAATCTTTCCGCCCGTTATGCCTATGATGGCAAGACGCGTTTCTATCTGCTGCATCGCCGCCGCCTGTACAATCCGTCCGAAGGTGTGTGGATGGGCTGGGAACGTAAACGCGGCAAGCTGCACGAGCTGAACATGCTGCTGCGCGGCGACCGCGACACGACCTATCTGCCGGGCGCCAACACCGTGCCGGCCAATGTGCAATATGTCATGACGCTCGATGCCGATACGCGCCTGATGCGCGATGCCGTCACCAAGCTCGTCGGCAAGCTCTATCATCCGATCAACCGCCCGGTCATCAACCCGAAAACCGGCCGTGTCGAAAGCGGCTACGGCGTGCTGCAGCCGCGCGTGACCCCGTCGCTGACGACGGGCAAGGACGCGTCGGTCTTCCAGCGCGTCTTTTCGATCAATCGCGGCCTCGACCCTTACGTCTTCACCGTGTCCGACGTCTATCAGGATCTCGCCGGCGAAGGCACCTTCACCGGCAAGGGCCTCTATCATGTCGATGCCTTCGAAGCCTCGCTGAAGGGCCGGATCGACGAAAACTCCGTGCTCAGCCACGATCTTCTCGAAGGCTCGATGGCGCGCTGCGCGCTGGTCACCGATCTCGAACTGGTGGAGGATTTCCCGATCCGATACGAGGTCGAAACCTCGCGCCAGCATCGCTGGGCGCGCGGCGACTGGCAGCTGCTGCCTTATATGTTCAATCCGAAATACGGCGTCACAGCACTCGGCCGCTGGAAGATGTTCGACAATCTGCGCCGCTCGCTGACGCCGATCGCCTGGTTCTTCGCCTCCGTGCTCGGCTGGTATTTTATGGGCCCGCTCGGCGCGCTTATCTGGCAGATTCTGCTGATCTTCTGCCTCTTCGTCGCGCCGACGCTGTCGCTGATCAACGGTATCATTCCGCGCACCAGCGATATCGTCGCCCGCGCCCATCTCTATACCGTCTGGTCCGATATCACGGCCGCCAATGCCCAGGTTGCTCTGCGGATCGTCTTCATCGCCGATTCCGCCGCCATGATGGCCGATGCGATCGGCCGGTCGCTCTACCGTCTGTTCGTCAGCCGCAAGCTGATGCTGCAATGGCGGACCGCCGCCAGCGTTCAGGCCGGCGGCCAGGGGACGCTGATTTCCTACTACAAGGCGATGTGGCATGCGCCGGTGCTGGCGCTGCTGGCCCTTGGTTTTGCCGCCCTGCCCGGCGACAACGCCTTCGTCGTCGGCATACCCTTCGCGCTGTTGTGGATCCTGTCGCCTGTTGTCGCCTGGTATGTCAGCCAGTCGGCGGAGACCGAGGACCGGCTCGAGGTCGCCGATTCGGTGTCGAGCGAACTGCGCAAGATCGCCCGGCGCACCTGGCGTTATTTCGAGACCTTCACCACCGCCGAGCAGAACTATCTGCCGCCTGACAATATCCAGGAAACGCCGCATGTGATCGTCGCGGCGCGCACCTCGCCAACCAATATCGGCGTCTATTTGCTCTCCGTCGTCTCCGGCCGGCAATTCGGTTGGTTCTCCTTCGAGGAGACGCTCGATCGGCTGGAGCAGACGATTTCGACGATCGACAGAATGGAGAAATTCCGCGGCCATCTGTTCAACTGGTATCACACCGATACGCTGCAGACGCTCGGGCCGCGTTATGTCTCGGCCGTCGACAGCGGCAATCTCGCCGGTCATCTGATCGCCATTTCGTCGGCCTGCCGCAACTGGGCCGAGGCGCCCTCCGCCCATATGCAGGGCAATCTCGACGGCGTCGGCGACACGGCCGGCATTCTCGGCGAAGTGCTGGCGGACCTGCCGGATGACCGCAAGACCGTGCGGCCGCTGCGCCGGCGCCTGGAAGAGCGCATCGTCGGTTTCCAGAACGCGCTTGCCGCCGTCAAGCGCGAGCATGAATTCGCCTCGATCCGCATCATCAACCTCGCCGTTCTCGCCCGCGATA
The DNA here is from genome assembly GCF_036571585.1 of Rhizobium sp. 268. Classification (NCBI taxonomy): domain Bacteria; kingdom Pseudomonadati; phylum Pseudomonadota; class Alphaproteobacteria; order Hyphomicrobiales; family Rhizobiaceae; genus Rhizobium; species Rhizobium sp. 268. The sequence goes on from NZ_JAPPSO010000006.1 coordinate 159,350, forward strand.
TCGAGAAGCTCGCCGCCAATCTCGACCATGAGGTCAAGTCGAAACAGAGCGAAGAGGTCACCCAATGGGCGGCATCCCTGGTGAAGGTCTGCGAGGCGCATATTTCAGACAGCACTTTCGACCTTTCCAAGGTCGATGCGTTGAGGCCGCGCTTGGTGGCGTTGCGCGACAAGGCCCGCGATCTGGCTTTCTCAATGGATTTCGGCTTCCTGTTCCGGCCGGAGCGGCGCCTGTTGTCGATCGGCTACCGCGTCGAAAGCGGTGAACTCGACCAGGCTTGCTACGACCTTCTCGCCTCGGAATGCCGCCTGACCAGCCTGTTCGGCATCGCCAAGGGCGATCTGCCGACGGAGCACTGGTACCGTCTCGGCCGCCAGGTCGTGCCTGTGGGGTCGCGCGGCGCGCTGGTCTCCTGGTCCGGCTCGATGTTCGAATATCTGATGCCGCCGCTCGTCATGCAGGAGCGCGGCGGAGGCATTCTCAACCAGACCAACAATCTGGTCGTCGTCGAACAGATGAATTACGCCCGCAAGCTCGGCATTCCGTGGGGCATTTCGGAAGCGGCCTTCAATGCCCGCGACCATAACCTCAACTATCAGTACACGAATTTCGGCGTCCCGACACTCGGCCTGAAGCGTGGCCTCGGCCACAATGCCGTCATAGCGCCCTACGCCTCGCTGCTCGCCAGCCAGTACGACCCGCCGGGCGCGCTCGAAAATCTGCAGAGGCTGCGCAAGGTCGGTGCGCTCGGCAAATTCGGCTTCCACGATGCCGTCGACTTTACGCCGACGCGCGTGCCGGAAGGCAAGAAATGCGCCGTGGTCTATAATTATTATGCCCACCATCACGGCATGTCGATCGCAGCCGTCGCCAACGTCGCCTTCAACGGCCATCTGCGCGAACTCTTCCACGCCGATCCGGTCATCGAGGCGGCGGAGCTTCTGCTGCAGGAAAAGGCGCCGCGCGACATTCCGGTGATGAGCGGCAAGCATGAATCCGACACACCGGCCAGCATCCAGGAGGATCTGCTGCGGCCGGAGATCAGGAAGATCAGCGATCCGGCGTCACGCGACCGCGAACTCGTATTCCTGTCGAACGGCCATTATTCGCTGATGTTGACGGCGACAGGCGCCGGTTATTCCCGCTGGAACGGCCTTTCCGTTTCCCGTTGGAAAGCCGATCCGACCGAAGACCGCTGGGGCAGCTTCATCTTCCTGCGCGATACCGCCACGAACGAATGGTGGTCGACGACATCGGAGCCGAAGGGTGTCGAAGGCGAAGCGATCAAGGTCGAATTCGCCGACGAGAAGGCGCAGTTCACCAAGACGGTCGGCGACCTGACGAGCGAGGTGGAATGCATCATCGCGACCGAGCATGATGCCGAGGCCCGCCGCGTCACCCTGCTCAACATGGGTACGGAAGACCGTTTCATCGAAGTCACCTCCTATCTCGAACCGGTGATCACCTCCGACGATACCGACAATGCGCATCCGGCGTTCGCCCGCATGTTCGTCAAGACCGAGATCGGCAAGCGCGGCGACGTCATCCGCGCCGAACGCAACAAGCGCGATCCGAACGAGCCGAACATCAGCATCGCCCATCTGATCGTCGACAATGCCGGCGACACCCGCCATACGGAATTCGAGACCGACCGCCGCAAGTTTATCGGCCGCGGCCGCAGTCTTGCCAATGCGGCGGCCTTCGATCCGGGGGCGACGCTTTCCGGCAGCGACGGCTTCATGCTCGATGCGGTGATGTCGCTGCGCCGCACCGTCCGCGTGCCGGCCGGCAAGAAAGTCAGTGTCATCTTCTGGACGATCGCAGCGCCGAGCCGCGACGAAGTGGACAAGGCGGTCAATCGCTACCGTCATCCCGACGCCTTCACCCACGAACTGGTCCAGGCCTGGACGCGCACGCAGGTGCAGATGCGTCACGTCGGCGTCACCTCGCAGCAGGCGGCGGCCTTCCAGCATCTCGGCCGCTACCTCGTCTATCCCGACATGCAGCTGCGCAAGGATGAAGCGACCGTCGAGGCCGGCCTGCAGTCGCAATCGGCGCTGTGGCCGCTGGCGATCTCCGGCGACTTCCCGATCTTCACGCTGCGCATCAACGACGACATGGATCTCGAAATCGCCCGCGAGGCGCTGCTGGCGCAGGAATATCTGCGCTCGCGCGGCGTCACCGCCGATCTCGTCATCATGAACGAACGCGCCTCTTCCTATGCGCAGGACATGCAGCATGCGCTCGACGCCATGTGCGAAAACGTGCGCCGAATGGGCCAAGCCGACGGCTTGCGCCAACATATCTTTGCGGTTCGCAAGGACCTGATGGAGGAGAGCACCTATCACGCGCTGATCGCGGCTTCCCGCGTCACGCTGCATACGAAGAACGGCAAGGTGGTCGACCAGATCAACCGCGCCGTCGCCCTGTTTGCCCCCTCCAAGGAGGAGCTGCAGGAGATGGAACGGGCCGAGCGCAACAAGGTCCCGGTCAAGCGCGTCGCGCCGGTGCCGCCACCCGCCGTGCCCGCCGTCGTCATCGAGGAAGAGGGCGATCTCGACTTCTGGAACGGCATCGGCGGCTTTGCCCGTGACGGACGCGAATATATCGTTCGCCTGCCCGGAGGCCACGCGACGCCGCAGCCCTGGATCAATGTTATCTCCAATGACAGGTTCGGCTTCCACGTCTCGGCCGAGGGCGCGGGCTTCACCTGGAGCGCCAATTCGCGCGACTATCAGCTGACCTCCTGGTCGAACGATGCGGTGATCAACCGGTCGGGCGAGGCGTTCTATCTCGCCGATCTCGACAGCGGTGCGGTCATGACACCGTTCGCAGCACTTTCCCGCCGGCCGGACATCCGTTTCGAAGCCCGCCACGGGCTCGGCTATTCCGTTTTCTCCAGCGTTCAGCACGATATCGCGCTGGAGCTGACGCAGACGATCGACCGCGAAAGGCCGGTGAAACTGCAGCGCCTGCGCCTGCGCAACACCGGTTCGACCAGCCGCAGGCTGCGTCTCTACGGTTACGTCGAGTGGATCCTCGGCAGCAATGCGGCACGCACCGCGCCCTTCATCCTGTCGAAACACGACGAGGAGACGGGGGCGCTGTTTGCCAGCAATCCCTACAGCATCGATTATTCCAACCGCACCGCCTTCTTCGCGGCGAGCGAGGCGCTTTCGAGCTTCTCGGCAAGCCGTCGCGAATTCGTCGGCAAGGCGGGAACGATCCAAGCGCCGCAGGCCGTGATCTCTGCCGCCTCGCTTTCCGGCACGGCCGACCTCGACGGCGATCCGGCCGCAGCCCTTGCGATCGACGTCCAGCTTGCCGCCGGCGAGGAGCGCGACTTTACTTTCTTCCTTGGCGATACCCCGACGGAGGACGAAGCGCGCAGCATCATCGCCGATATCCGCAAAGTTTCGTTCGACGATGCCGTCGAGACGAACCGGGCCTTCTGGCGGGATTTTACCGGCAGGCTGCAGATATCGACGCCGGATCGCGGGATGAACAATCTCGTCAACACCTGGCTGCCCTATCAGAGCCTCGGCTGCCGGATCATGGCCCGCACCGCCTTCTACCAGGCAAGCGGCGCCTTCGGCTTCCGCGATCAGCTGCAGGACACGCTGGCCTTCGTGCTGCACGAACCCTCGCTTGCCCGCGGGCAGATCCTGAATGCCGCTTCGCGCCAATTCCGCGAAGGCGACGTGCAGCATTGGTGGCTGCCGGGAACGGGTGCCGGCGTGCGCACATTGATTTCGGACGATGTCGTCTGGCTCGCTTACGCGATCCATCATTATTGCACCGTTACCGGCGATAAGAGCGTGCTCGACGAGGAGATCGCCTTCCTGGAGGGACCGGCTCTGCTCGAAGGCCAGCACGACTCCTTCTACCGGCCGGAGATTTCCGAGGATAAGGCGAGCGTCTACGAGCACGCGGCGCTGGCGCTCGATCTCGCCATCGCCCGCAAGGGAGCAAACAGCCTGCCGCTGTTCCTTGGCGGCGACTGGAACGACGGCATGAACCGCGTCGGCATCGGCGGGCGCGGCACCAGCGTCTGGCTCGGCTGGTTCCTGGCAGGCGCCTTGCGCTCCTTCATTCCCTATGCCGAAGAACGCGGCGACACGGCCCGCACAGAGCGCTGGTCGGCGCATCTGACCGAGCTGAAGAAGGCGCTCGAAACCGCGGCCTGGGACGGCGGCTACTATCGCCGCGGCACGTTCGACGACGGCGCGCTGCTCGGCTCCAGGGAAAGCCCGGAATGCCGGATCGATTCGATTGCGCAGTCATGGAGCGTGCTGTCGGGAGAGGGGGATCCGGCCCGCGCCGTAAAGGCGATGGATGCCGTGCTCGACCAGCTGGTCGACGAGGATGCCCGCATCATCCGGCTGTTCACGCCGCCTTTCGTCAACTCCGCCAGGGATCCCGGCTATATCAAGGCCTACCCGCCGGGTGTGCGCGAAAATGGCGGGCAATATACCCATGCCGCTACCTGGGTGGTGATGGCGCTGGCGGAACTGAAGCGGGGCGACGACGCGTTGCGCTGCTTCCAGATCCTCAACCCGATCACCCATGCGCTCGACAAGGCTTCGGCGGAGCAATACCGCGTCGAACCCTATGTCGTGGCGGCCGACGTTTATGGTCATGAGCCCTATACATCGCGCGGCGGCTGGACCTGGTATACCGGCTCTGCCGGCTGGCTCTACCGCGCCGCCGTCGAGGGCATCCTCGGCATCCGGCTGAAGGGCGACCGGCTCTACGTGCGGCCGTCGCTCCCGTCGGAATGGGACGGTTTTGCGGCAGAGGTGGAACAGGGCGGCGACAAATACCGCATTTCGGTCTCAAAAGCGTCCAATGACAGCGGCTACACTCTGTCTATCAACGGCTGCGAAGTCACCGATCCCGAAGAGGGATATCCGCTCGGATAACAGCGTTCTCCACGCTGAAAAACACGGCGATTCGCGACGGCCAAAACGGAACCCTTTTGGCCGTCGTCGCGTTTGCAAATCGGATAATAAGGAGAGACCCATGGCTAGCACGCCGACCGAAGCCATTGTCACCGGGCGCAGTTCCCTATCCGCAACTGCGCCGATGCGTGACACCAGGCTCGATGTCTTGCGCGGCGTGGCGCTGATCATGATCTTCATCAATCATGTTCCCGGACAGATCTTCGAATATGTGACGACGAAGAATTTCGGCTTCTCGGATGCTGCCGAGGCCTTCGTGCTGATCTCGGGCATAGCCGTCGGCCTTGCCTATGGTTCCGGGTTCCGGCCGGGCAACCGGCTGAAGATGGCGGTCAAGGCGGCAAAACGTGCCTTTACGCTCTATCTCGCGCATATGATTACCACCTTCATGACACTGGCGCTGTTCATCTGCGGCGCATGGCTGTTTCACCGGCCGGGCCTGCTGGTCGAAATCAACATTCTGGCGGTGCTGATGAACCTGAAGGAGGGTATTCCGGCGCTGCTGCTGCTCGGCCATCAGATCGGCTACAACAATATCCTGCCGATGTACGGCGCCTTGATGCTGATGGTGCCGATCATCCTGCTCTTGAATGCGCGCAGCCCGTTGCTGGCGCTCGGCGTTTCCGGCACGGTCTGGCTGCTTGCGGGCATTTATCAGGTGGCGCCGCACAACATGCTGATCGAGAGCTATTGGTTCCTCAATCCGCTTTCCTGGCAGTTCCTGTTTACGATCGGCATCGTTTCGATGCTGCATATCAAGCGGGGCGGCACGATCCCGCGGCATCCGCTGCTGTTTGCGGCCGCTGCCGGCTACGTCGCCCTATCCTTCGTCTGGGTGACCGGCCATCTCTGGGCCTTCGGCAATTCGCTGGCAGCCCTTGGCCTGCCGCCTGTCATCACCGGTTTCGACAAGACCTTCCTGTCGCTGCCGCGGCTGCTGCATGTGCTGGCGCTGACCTATCTCGTCATCAGCATTCCGGCGCTCTCACGCATTCTGCGCCGCCCTGCGGATCATCCGCTGACCATCCTCGGCCGCCATTCGCTCAACATTTTCGTCGCCGGCACGATCCTCGCCATGATCGGCCAGGTGGTGCTCTATATCACCAACAAGGACCCGCTGGTCGGCCCGCTGTTCGTGATCGCGGGCGTCGCGACGCAATTCGCCTATGCCTATTATCTCGAACGCAAGCGCCAGCAGGGCAAGGTCAAGGGGAAACTCGTCACCGAGCCCGCCAGCATCCCGGTGCCCGTCCGTATCGGCGGAACGGCCAACGCCTATCGCCGCAACGAACGGAAATAGGTCTCGGATGCGGCTGCCAGATGAAGGAGCCGGTGGCCGATGGCCGCCGGCTCAATTTTTATGGACGAGAATGTTCACCAGCTTGCCCAAGGGATCGCGTACATAAAAGCGCCTGACGCCCCAAGGTTCGTCGGCCGGCCCATACTCGATCGCAAAACCGGCAGCCGACATCGCCTCGAACACGGCATCGAGCTCATCAACTTCGATCGATAGATCGGGCACCGGCGTTCCGGAACCGCCCTCGGTAGCGATGCTCAGCTGAACGTTCATCGGTCTCGCGGCGCCGAAGGTCGTGATCCAGCCGTGATCCATGACGACGTCAAGACCGAGGATATCCTGATAGAAGCGCCGGGCCGGCGTGATGTCGGGTGTCTGGATATTAGCGACGATGCGCAAGACCTTCATGGGCTTTCCTTCCGATGCTTGCTGACAAGGCGGAAGGTAGGAAGATCGGCAGGGTGGTCAATCGGGGTTTGGCTTAGAATGGCGACGCGGCGGAGTGTAGGCCCCCTCTGCCCTGCCGGGCATCTCCCCACAAGGAGGGAGATCGGCTGGGCGCGATGGTTTCCCCAAGCAATGACCAACTGATGTTCCGCACCGCAGTAGAGAGGGATTGAGGGTCAACCACTGGCCAATCTCCCGCCTTGTGGGGAGATGCCCGGCAGGGCAGAGGGATAGCCACACGGCAAACTGCCAATGCATTATTGTCCATATCAGCAGTGGGAGAAAGCAAAGTCCTAAAGCGTGGCATATGAAGGCGCGCCTAACCCAGCCCAACAAAAAAGGCCGGAAGGGAGCTACCCTTCCGGCCTTTGTCTTGAAAACCGAACCGATCAGGCGGCTTCGGTTGCGTGGGCCTTGCGGACTTCTTCGTCCGTCAGGATGCCGCTGGCGCGCAGCAGGGCGGCGAAGCGGCCGTTGCTGTGGCTTAGTTCATCGAAGCTGCCCTGTTCGACGACGCGGCCGTCATCCAGGAAGAGCACCATATCGGCTTCGCGGACCGTCGACAGGCGGTGGGCGATGATGAAGGTGGTGCGATTCTCACGCAGATTGTCGATCGCGACCTTGACGCGGTTTTCGGTCTCGACGTCGAGCGCCGAGGTCGCCTCGTCGAGCACCAGGATCGGCGCGTCCTTGAGGATGGCGCGGGCAATCGCGATGCGTTGGCGCTCGCCGCCGGAGAGCTTGTTGCCGCGTTCACCGACATGCGTATCGTAGCGATCCTCACGGGTCTCGATAAAGTCGGCGGCGGCGGCGGCTTCGGCCGCACGGCGCATTTCCTCTTCGCTCGCACCTTCGCGGCCGAGGCGGATATTCTCGCTGATCGAGCGGTTCAGCAGGCCTGCGTCCTGGAAAACGGTAGCGATGTGGCGACGCAGCGACTTGCGAGTCACCTTGGTGATGTCGGTGCCGTCGACGAGGATCTGGCCGCCCTGGGCGTCGTAGACGCGCTGCAGCAGATTGACGAGCGTCGTCTTGCCGGCGCCGGTCGGGCCGACGATCGCAACCGTCTGGCCTGCCTTCACCGAGAAGGAGACATTGTGCAGGCCCTGCGAGCTATTGCCGAAGCCGAAGGAGACGTCGCGGAATTCGATCGCACCCTTGACGTCCTTGATCTCGCCATTGCCGGCCGGTTCTTCGCGTTCACGCACCGAGTCTTCGAGCACATAGAATTCCTCGAGCTTGGAACGGGCTTCGAAAATCTGCGTGGCGAACTGGCGCATCAGGTCGAGGCGGCCGATCAGCAGGTTGGCAAAGCCGATGAAGGCGATGACGTCGCCGACGCGCAGCTGGCCGGCCTGGACGAGCATGGTGCCGATGATCAGGACCACCATCATCGCAATTGTCGAGGCCATGCGGTTCAGCGCGCTGGCGATCGCCCACCAGTCGAGCACCGGATACTGGGCTTCGAGCAGGCGGTCGGCAAAGGATTTCAGCGCCCGGGTTTCAGCCTCGATGCGGTTGTAGCTGTGCAGGACCGAAACGTTGCTGATCGAGTCGCTGACATGCGAGAAGACCGTGTGATAGTGGTTTTCGACCGAAGCCTGACCGTCCTTGGTGCGGCTCATGACGACGCGGCCGATCAGCCAGTAGGCGACGGCGAGCACCATGAGCACCGCGGAAAGGCGCAGGTCCATCGACATTGCGGTCGGGATCAGAAGGGCAAGCGCGATGACCGTCGACAGGTGGTTGCGCATGAATTCCAGCCAGAGGCCGAACAACGTCTCGCAGGCGCGCAGCAATGTATGCAGCGCGTTGGAGGTACCGCGCTGATGGTGCCAGCCGAGCGGCATGGAAATGATCCGGCCGAAGGCTTCCGTCAGCAGCGTCGCCCGCCGGCCATGGGCCAGCCGGTCGGCCTCGCGGGCGACCAGGACAAAGGCGACGGTGTTGAAGACGGCGAAAGTCGCCCACATGAAAAGGATGGGCTTGACCTCACCCTTGCCGGAAATCGCATCGATAATGCGACCGAACAGGATCGGCTCCGCGATGGTAATCGTTGCCAGAACGATGTTTGCCACCACGACCAGGGATACGCGCAGCTTGTAGGCGCCAAGATAGCGCAGAGCTCTTGCATAGACCTTGAATAGCGTCACGTCGAACCTCTTGTGCATCTGCGAAAACGGGATGATGCCATGCTACAAAAGGCTACCTGAACCGGCGATTAACGGAGTATTCAGGGTTCAATCCAGGCGACGATTCACCCCATCGTACTATCGCAGGATGCGACGAGATAGGCTATGGCGCTGAAATTGTTACTCGGCTATATCCCCGCAACAATTTGCGCTTGCATTTTAATAAATTTTTAGCGCAGCATTAAATTAGAGACTGCATTTTTTGAGACGACCGTTTCGCGACCCATTTGAAAGCCGCCGACGGCCTCGGATGCGGGCGTCACGTCCGGGCAAGGGGCATTTTGTGAATATTAATTTGTTAATTCAATTGCTTATAGTTCTGGAAGAATCGCCGAACTCTCGGGCTGTGGTGACCGAGCTCGAACGGGTGATCGACGATAGCGGCTTCGAATATTACGGCCTGCTGCGCTATTTGCCGCAAAATCCTGTGCAGCGGAATCCGGAACCTCGGGCGGCGGCGCTTGCCGATCGCTGGCCGGAACAATGGCCGCAAATCTATTCCGCGAAAAAATATGTCATGATCGATCCGATGGTGCGCTATCTCGCCCATGCCCAGCGGCCTTTCCGCTGGCGGGAAAGTTTGGCAGCCTTCGGCAAGGATGCGCAGCGGCGCCGCATGGAGCAGATGATGGTCGATGCTTTCGGTCACGGACTGGAAGACGGTTATATCTTTCCGGTCCACGGACGGAACGGCATTCTCGGCAGCCTCAGTCTCGCCGGCAAACCTGTCGAGCTGTCGCCGGTGGAGATCGCCTTGTTTGAAGCGGTGGCGCGCAAGAGCTTCTGGCGATTGCTCGAACTGAAGGACGAGGCGCAGGCGCTGGAATCCGTGCTGCCGGCCGACACGCCGCTGACGCGACGTGAAATGGAGATCCTGCATTATCTCGCCGAAGGCATGACCTCGATGGAAATCGGCAAGGTGCTGAAGATCTCAAACCACACCGTGGACTGGTATATGAACGGCTTGCAGAACAAGCTGAAGGCGAAAAACCGGCAACAGGCGGTGGCGCTTGCCTTTCGTCACCGGCTGATAAGCTAAAGCAGCCTGCTGACAATATAAGCGATTTTCATACTACCTCTTTGATTTCGATCAGGATTCGGATCTGGGCCGATCCGGCGAGGCTGCATCCGCATCCAGAATGGCGAGAAATTGCATTTCGCAGTCGCAAGAGAAATTGAACTTCCTGTGACAAGAAGTTAAGAATTTCCTTCGCGGGTGCAGCATGCCCGCGTCTGAACGTCTGAGGAGACCGTTTTGCCCATTTCCAAGATTCTCGTTGCCAATCGCTCCGAAATTGCCATTCGCGTGTTCCGCGCGGCCAACGAGCTTGGAATAAAAACCGTGGCGATCTGGGCTGAGGAGGACAAGCTGGCGCTTCATCGCTTCAAAGCGGACGAAAGCTATCAGGTCGGCCGCGGCCCGCATCTGGCGCGTGATCTAGGACCGATCGAGAGCTATCTGTCGATCGACGAGGTGATCCGCGTCGCCAAGCTCTCGGGCGCCGACGCCATTCACCCGGGTTACGGCCTGCTGTCGGAAAGCCCCGAATTCGTCGATGCCTGCAACAAGGCCGGTATCATCTTCATCGGCCCGAGGGCCGATACGATGCGCCAGCTGGGCAACAAGGTTGCCGCCCGCAATCTGGCGATCTCGGTCGGTGTGCCTGTCGTGCCGGCGACCGAGCCGTTGCCCGACGATATGGCCGTGGTGGCGAAGATGGCGAAAGAGATCGGTTATCCCGTGATGCTGAAGGCCTCTTGGGGCGGCGGCGGGCGCGGCATGCGCGCCATCCGCGACCCGAAGGATCTTGCCCGCGAGGTGACCGAGGCCAAGCGCGAGGCGATGGCCGCCTTCGGCAAGGACGAGGTCTATCTGGAAAAGCTCGTCGAGCGCGCCCGCCATGTCGAAAGCCAGGTTCTCGGCGATACGCACGGCAATGTCGTGCATCTGTTCGAGCGCGACTGCTCCATCCAGCGCCGCAACCAGAAGGTTGTCGAGCGGGCGCCGGCCCCTTATCTATCCGAGGCGCAGCGCCAGGAACTTGCCGCCTATTCGCTGAAGATCGCCGCGGCGACCAATTATGTCGGTGCCGGTACCGTCGAATATCTGATGGATGCCGATACCGGCAAATTCTACTTCATCGAGGTCAATCCGCGCATCCAGGTCGAACATACGGTGACCGAAGTCGTCACCGGCATCGACATCGTCAAGGCGCAGATCCACATCCTTGACGGCGCCGCGATCGGTACGCCGGAATCCGGCGTTCCCGCTCAGGCCGACATCCGTCTCAACGGCCATGCGCTGCAGTGCCGTATCACCACCGAAGATCCGGAGCACAACTTCATTCCGGATTATGGCCGCATCACCGCCTATCGCTCGGCCTCCGGCTTCGGTATCCGCCTTGATGGCGGCACCTCCTATTCGGGCGCCATCATCACCCGCTATTACGATCCGCTGCTCGTCAAGGTCACGGCCTGGGCGCCGAACCCCTCCGAAGCGATTTCCCGCATGGACCGGGCGCTGCGCGAATTCCGTATTCGCGGCGTCGCCACCAATCTGACCTTCCTCGAAGCGATCATCGGCCACCCGAAATTCCGCGACAACAGCTACACCACCCGTTTCATCGACACGACGCCGGAGCTCTTCCAGCAGGTCAAGCGCCAGGACCGCGCAACGAAGCTGCTCACCTATCTCGCCGACGTCACCGTCAACGGCCATCCCGAAGCCAAGGACCGACCGCGGCCGCTGGAAAATGCTGCCCAGCCGGTCGTTCCCTATGCCAACGGCAATGGCGTCAAGGACGGCACCAAGCAGCTGCTCGACACGCTCGGCCCGAAGAAGTTCGGCGAATGGATGCGCAATGAGAAGCGCGTGCTCCTGACCGACACGACGATGCGCGACGGCCACCAATCGCTGCTCGCCACCCGCATGCGCACCTATGACATCGCCCGCATCGCCGGCACCTATGCGCATGCGCTGCCGAACCTGCTCTCGCTTGAATGCTGGGGCGGCGCCACCTTCGACGTCTCGATGCGCTTCCTGACCGAAGATCCGTGGGAACGGCTGGCGCTGATCCGCGAGGGCGCGCCGAACCTGCTCTTGCAGATGCTGCTGCGCGGCGCCAACGGCGTCGGCTACACCAATTACCCCGACAATGTCGTCAAATACTTCGTCCGCCAGGCGGCCCGCGGCGGCATCGATCTCTTCCGCGTCTTCGACTGCCTGAACTGGGTCGAGAACATGCGGGTGTCGATGGATGCCATCGCCGAGGAGAACAAGCTCTGCGAGGCGGCGATCTGCTATACCGGCGATATTCTCAATTCCGCGCGCCCGAAATACGATCTGAAATATTATACCGACCTTGCCGTCGAGCTGGAAAAGGCCGGCGCCCATATCATCGCGCTCAAGGACATGGCCGGCCTGCTCAAGCCCGCGGCGGCGAAGGTGCTGTTCAAGGCGCTGCGCGAGGCGACCGGCTTGCCGATCCATTTCCATACGCATGATACGTCGGGGATTGCGGCGGCAACCGTGCTTGCCGCGGTCGAAGCCGGCGTCGATGCCGTCGATGCGGCGATGGATGCGCTCTCCGGCAATACCTCGCAGCCCTGTCTCGGTTCGATCGTCGAGGCGCTGCGCGGGTCGGAGCGCGATCCGGGCCTCGATCCGGAATGGATCCGCCGCATCTCCTTCTATTGGGAGGCCGTTCGCAACCAGTATGCCGCCTTCGAAAGCGATCTGAAGGGGCCGGCCTCGGAAGTCTATCTGCATGAAATGCCGGGCGGCCAGTTCACCAACCTCAAGGAGCAGGCCCGCTCGCTCGGTCTGGAGACCCGCTGGCACCGGGTGGCGCAGGCCTATGCCGACGCCAACCAGATGTTCGGCGATATCGTCAAGGTGACGCCGTCTTCCAAGGTGGTCGGCGACATGGCGCTGATGATGGTGTCCCAGGACCTGACGGTTGCCGACGTCGTCAGCCCCGAACGCGAGGTCTCCTTCCCGGAATCGGTCGTCTCGATGCTGAAAGGCGATCTCGGCCAGCCGCCGTCGGGATGGCCGGAGGCGCTGCAGAAGAAGGCGCTGAAGGGCGACAAACCCTATACAGTGCGTCCCGGCTCGTTGCTGAAGGAGGCCGATCTCGATGCCGAGCGTAAGGTCATCGAGACGAAGCTGGAGCGGGAGGTCAGCGACTTCGAATTCGCTTCCTATCTGATGTATCCGAAGGTCTTCACCGATTTCGCGCTCGCTTCCGATACCTACGGCCCGGTCTCGGTGCTGCCGACGCCTGCCTACTTCTACGGCCTCGGTGATGGCGAGGAGCTGTTTGCCGATATCGAACGCGGCAAAACTCTTGTCATCGTCAACCAGGCGATGAGCGCCACCGACAGCCAGGGCATGGTCACCATCTTCTTCGAGCTCAACGGCCAGCCGCGCCGCATCAAGGTGCCGGACCGCGCCCATGGGGCGACGGGAGCAGCGGTCCGCCGCAAGGCCGAACCCGGCAATGCCGTCCATGTCGGTGCGCCGATGCCGGGCGTCATCTCGCGCGTCTTCGTCTCCTCAGGCCAGGCCGTCAGCGCCGGTGACGTGCTCGTCTCGATCGAGGCGATGAAGATGGAAACGGCGCTGCATGCCGAGAAGGACGGCACGATCGCCGAGGTGCTGGTCAAGGCGGGCGATCAGATCGACGCCAAGGACCTGCTCGTCGTCTACGGCGGCTAAGCAATTCGGCCTGCCGGAGCGCTCGACGTCGCTCCGGCAGCGCATCATTCGTGATCAATCACCCGATTGTGTGCGTTCGGCCGACGGGAATGCGGAACTTTTGACCGTTTCCTGCAGCCCCCGGCTTGCCGGGCATGGGGCTTATTTCCTAGAAATGGCGGGCGCATAACCCTAAAGGATTATACGCCATTGAAAGCGAGGAGCGTTCGTAGCGCGTCCTATCGGCCGTAACGTTCCAGCAAACCCGTCATTCAACAGGAAAGATCCCCATGAGCAAGCTGAAGATTGCCGTCATTGTCGGCAGCACGCGTATCGGCCGTTTCGCCCAGCACCCGGCCAAGTGGATCGCTGACCTCACCGGCCAGCGTTCCGATCTGGACGTCGAGGTTCTTGATCTTTTCGACTATCCGATGCATTTCTTCGGCGAAGAGCGCGCCACCACGGCGGAAAGCGAATCCGCCGAGCGCTGGAAAAAGAAGCTGCGCGAATTCGACGGCTTCATCTTCACCGTCGCCGAGTACAACCATGCTCCGACGGCGGTTCTGAAAAACGCGATCGATCTCGGCGAATTCATCCAGAAGCCGGTCGGTTTCGTTGGTTACGGCGGCGTCGGTGGCGCACGGGCGGTCGAGCAGCTGCGGCTGATCTTCGTGGAAATGAGCGCTGCTTCCGTCAAGACCGGGGTCCACATCGCATTCAGCGAATACCTTGCCGTTCTCAAGGAGGGCAAGGGCCTTGGCGACTACCCGCATCTCAACGAAGCCGCCAAGAACCTGCTTGACCAGATCACCTGGTGGGGCAATGCGCTGAAGGCCGCGCGCGCCGTCGTCACGGCCTCCTGACCGGTATTCCGGCAATGCCGGGATGGCAGCATCCCGGCATTGCCTCAGATATCGTAGGTATGGGCGGCGGCGTTGATCGTCGAGATGAAGCGCTTGGTGCGTTCGCGTTCCGGCGCAGTAAAGATCGCCCTGGCGCTGCCCGTCTCGACGACGCTGCCCGCTTCCAAGAAGACGACGTCATTGGCGATCTTCGAGGCGAGCCGGAGATCGTGGGTCGCCATCACCATCGTCGTGCCCTCGCGGGCAAGCTGACCCAGTACGTCGACCACTTCGGCCGAGAGTTCCGGATCGAGCGCCGAGGTCGGCTCGTCGCAGAGAAGTACGCGCGGCGACGGCGCCAAGGCGCGTGCGATCGCCACACGCTGCTGCTGACCGCCTGAGAGCGTCGACGGCCAGGCGTCGGCCTTGTGGGTCATGCCGACCTTGGTCAACAGCTCCATAGCGCGTTCACGCGCCTTTTCCCGCGGCCATTTCAGCACTGTCACCAAGCCCTCCATGACATTCTCGATCGCGGTCTGATGCGGGAAAAGCTGAAAATTCTGGAAGACCATGCCGGTCTGGCGGCGGATCTTCTGGATCGCCTGCCAGCTCGTTCGTTTGCCCGGGGCAAAGGACAGCGTTTCTACGCCGAGTCGGATCGCGCCTGATGTCGGGATTTCGAGCAGGTTGATGCAGCGCAGCAGCGTGCTTTTGCCGCCGCCTGAGGGGCCGACCAGCGCGGTGACGCTGCCTTCGGGAATACGGATGGTGATATCCTTGAGGATGACGGCGTCGCCGAAGCGCTTTTCGATGTTGGAAAGCTCGATCATGCATTGGCCTCCAGCATGCCGCCATACCGTGCGAAGCGGCGTTCCAGCCGTACCTGCAGCTGCGAAAGGACGGAGCTCAGCACGAGATAGAGCAGCGCCGCCTCGATATAGAGGATCAGCGGCTCATAAGTGGTGGCAACGATGCGCTGCGCCGCCTGGAAAAGCTCCGGCACGGTGATGGCGGCGGCCAGCGAAGTATCCTTGACCAGCGAGATGAAGGTGTTCGACAGCGGCGGCACGGCGACGCGGGCGGCCTGCGGCAGGATGGTGCGGCTCATTGCCTGCCGCCAGCTCATGCCGATCGAATAGGCGGCCTCCCACTGGCCCTTGGGCACCGAGGAGATGACGGCGCGAATGATCTCGGAGCTGTAGGCGCCGATATTCAGGGTAAAGCCGATCAGGGCGGCGGGAAAGGCATCGAGCAGAATGCCGATGCTCGGCAGGCCGTAGAAAATCACGAAGAGCTGCACGAGCAGCGGCGTGCCGCGGATGACCCAGACATAAAAACGGGCGATGGCCGCGACAGGTCCCGGGCCGAAAAGCCGGGCAATCGCGGTGATCAGGCCGAGGATCAGGCCGAAGACGAAGGACAGCAGCGTGAGGGGAATGGTAAAGATCAATCCCGCCCAGAGGAGCGAGGGGAGCGATTCCGCCATCAGTTGAAGCCAGTGGGGCAAAGGGGTGCTCCCTCTCGTGGATTGGTGCGTTCGAGCTGTACCCCTCCCCAACCCCTCCCCACAAGGGGGAGGGACTTGCCCAGTCTCTCGCCGCGCGAAATAGCAGCCGAACTGCGGGCCGAAACGGTTATTTTGAGATGAGGCGGTCCGCCTTCGAAATCCCTCCCTTGTGGGGAGGGGTTGGGGAGGGGACTTTCTTGAATGGACTTACTTCGAAACGTCCTGGCCGAAATACTTGTCGGCGATCTTCTTATAAGTGCCGTCGGCCTTGATGTCGGCGAGCGCCTTGTTGATTTCGGCCAGAAGCTCCGGCTCATTCTTGCGGATGATGACGCCGGAATAATCGGCATTTTCCTGTTCGGCGGCGATCTTCACCGGCGCGTCCGGCTTGTGCTTCTTGAAATCGAGGAAGGAGAGGCTGTCGTTGATCGTCGCGTCGGCGCGCTTGGTCAGCACGAGCTGGATCGACTGGTCGAAACCATCGGTGCCGACGAGTTCGGCGCCGGCTTCGGTTGCGATCTTGCCGAAGTTGCTGGTCAGCGACTGGGCGGATTTCTTGCCCTTCAGGTCTGCGAAGGTCTTGATGCTGTCGTCGCCGTCGCGGACGATCAGCACGGCCTTGGAGGCGATATAGGGCTCGGAGAAATCATATTTCTGCTTGCGGGCTTCGGTGATGCCGACCTGGTTGATGACGGTGTCGTAGCGCTTGGCATCGAGGCCGGCGATCAGGCCATCCCACTTGCCTTCGACGAACTCGGCCTTGACGCCGAGCTTGGCAGCGATCGCTTCGCCGATCTCGACGTCGAAGCCGACGAGCTTGCCGCTTTCGTCATGATAGGTGAAGGGCACATAGGTGCCCTCGGTACCGATCTTGAAGACGCCGGCCGATTTGATGGCGGCGAGGTTTTCGCCGGCATGGGCGGGCAGGAGGGCGGCGGCCTGAATGAGGGCGGCTACGGCGACGGTTTTCAACCAGTTCATTGTTTTATCCATCCTTGGGAGGTTGTCATCGGATGAGGGATAGTTCGCAGAAATTTAGGGCGCCGGAAGCGTAAAAAACTGCGAATAAAAGCAGCAACTGCAAATATTTTTCTCAAGCGGCCGTCTGAGCTGTGAATCCTGCAGAAACGGGCATCACGCCGCGATGCGGCGGCGCAGCTTTTCGCTGACGATGATAATCAGTCCGGCGGCGAGGATCATGGCCGCGCCGAATACGACATTGGGCGTGGGGATATCGGCCCATATCAGATGACCCAAGAGAAAGGCCCAGACGAGGGAAGTATATTCGAACGGCGCGAGCACGGAGACCGGCGCCTGCCGCATGCCCTCGAAGAGAGCGAACTGCGCGGATCCGGCGACGACGCCGGTGGCAATGAGAAGCGGCAGCTGTGCCATGTCGGGGGTCTTCCATGTGCAGAGAACGGCAACACCGGTCATCACAAGGAAAAAGACGTTGGAAACGGTAAGCTGGACGATGGTTTTCTCGTGCAGCGAAGTCTTGCGCAGCAGCACCATGGCCGAGGCCCAGAGAACGGCTGCCTGCAGTGCCAGGTAAACCGGCCAGGAAATGGTGAGACCGATGGGGTTGTAGGCAATTAGCACGCCGACGAAACCGACGCCGACGGCAAGCCAGCGCGCAGGCGTGACCTCTTCTTTCAAGATGAGCCATGCAAGCACGGTGCCGACGATGGGTGCTGCGTAATAGAGCGTCGTCACTTCGGCCAGCTGCAGGCGGCTTGCCGCGGAATAATAGGAAAGCCAGGCACAGAGAAGAAGGATGCTGCGGGCGATCATCGGCTTGATGATCGGCGATCGCATCGTCTGGCGGACGAGCTTGCCGCGGCCAAAGGTAAGGATGGTGAGACTGCGGAAAAACAGGATCTGCCAGACCGGAATGCTTGAGGTCAGGATCTTGATAATCGCATCATGGAATGTGAACGCCATATAGGCGAGGCTCGTGAGCAGGATGCCCAGGCTGACGGAGTTTTTCACGGGAGCGCACCAGATGGCAGAATGCCGGCGGGGAAGTGGGGAATGGTCGATCGATAGGCCTCTTGACCGGTCAATAGGCGATCTTTCGCATGGTGGAGCTTTGTTTCACAACGTCAGGAAATGTGTGTTTGTGCATATTGTGTGCCGGATCATAAGCGTTTATGCACGTTTCTAGTTTCACAGATTTCAATCCGGTAAAAACATGCAGGATTTTTTGTTGCGCGAGCGCCAGGGCGTGATTTCCGAGAGGCTGCGGCTGAACGGCCGCGTGCTGGCGACGGAACTTGCGCTCGAATTCGGCGTCTCCGAAGATACGGTGCGGCGCGATCTGCGCGAAATGGCCGCGGCAGGGCTTTGCGAGCGGGTCTATGGCGGCGCATTGCCGATCTCGCCGGCGCATGGAAGTCTGACACAGCGGATCGGTTTTGCCGTTGACCGGAAACGGGCGCTGGCGCGCGCTGCGACACAGCAGATTGCCGCCGGTTCGACGGTATTCTTCGATGCCGGCAGCACCAATCTGGCGATTGCCAACGCACTGCCGGCTGAACTTGCGCTGACGGCTGCAACGAATGCGCCGGCGATCGCCGCGGCGCTGATCGACAAGCCTGCCGTCAACGTCATTTTGATCGGCGGAATGGTGGACCGGCAGACGGGCGGTTCGCTCGGTGCCAAAGCCTTGCGGGATATGGAGCAGATTTCGCCCGATCTCTGCATTCTCGGCGCCTGCGGCGTCGATCTTGAGGCCGGCATCACCGTGTTCGGTTTCGAAGATGCCGAGTTCAAGCGCTATGCGGCGTCGCGAAGCAGAAAGGTATTGGTGGCGGCAACCTCGGAGAAATTCGGCACTGCCGCCCCCCATAGCATTCTGCCAGTTGCCCATTGCGAATGCCTGGTGGTCGAGCACGATGCCGATCCGGCCATTCTCGCCGATTACCGCGCGCGCGGATGCAGGACCGTCGTCGCCGAGAAAACGAACTGAGACCCTCGTCATCGAGTTTAGGGAAACCGGGCGTGCAAGCCCGGCAATGAGGAAAGACCGAGAAATGGACAGTCATGTGAATGCGCCGCCGGCAGCTCGAAGCGGCTTCATCACCAGAAGCAGGGCGGCGGTTTCCCTGCTCTTTCTCATGAACGGCTTCGTCGTCGGCTGCTGGGCGCCGAAGATCCCGGATTTTGCCGAGCGGTTGGCGCTCTCCAAGTTCGAACTCGGGCTGATGATCCTTGTCTTCGGCGTCGGCTCGCTGGTGATGATGCCGATCGCCGGGGCGCAGATTGCCAAACACGGCTCGCGTATCGTCGTTCAGCTGCTGGCTGTCTGCGTGCTGCCGCTGCTCCTGGCATTGACGCTCGCGCCGAATGTGATCACCGGGGCAATCTCGCTCTTCCTGTTCGGCGGTTTTATCGGCGCCATGGATGTGGCGATGAATGCCAAT
Source organism: Rhizobium sp. 268 (assembly GCF_036571585.1). Lineage (NCBI taxonomy): Bacteria > Pseudomonadati > Pseudomonadota > Alphaproteobacteria > Hyphomicrobiales > Rhizobiaceae > Rhizobium > Rhizobium sp. 268. Next base: position 178,720 of record NZ_JAPPSO010000006.1, read on the forward strand.
GCCGTGTCGGTCGAAAAATCCATGCGTCGCTCCATCATGTCGTCCTGCCACGCTTTCTGGAGCCTCGGCGGGCTGATCGGCTCGGGTCTCGGCGGCATCGTGATCTCCAAGCTGGGCATTCTCGGCCATGCCGAACTGGCGACGGTGCTGGCGGCGATCTTTCTCGCGATCGCCTGGCCAATGATCCTGGCCGATCCGCCGCATCCCGATGCCAAGAAGGAAAAGACCAGGCTGCCGATGGTGCCGCTGCCGTGGCTGCTCGGATTGATGGCCTTGTTCTCCATGGTGCCGGAAGGCGCGGTTCTGGACTGGGGCGCGCTCTATCTCCGCCAGGAAATGGATGCCTCCGTGGCGCTCTCCGGCCTTGGTTTTGCAGCCTTTTCGGCGACGATGGCAATCATGCGCTTTGCCGGCGACCTGGTGCGCGACCGTCTGGGCGGCGTCAAAACGCTGCGGATCTGCACCGTGTTTGCCATCGTCGGCATGCTGCTTGCAGGTCTGGCGCCGAATGCGGAGATTGCCATTCTGGGCTTTGCCTTTTGCGGCATCGGCATCTCCAACATGGTGCCGATCGCCTTCTCGGCGGCGGGCAACATTCCCGGCCTCAAGCCCGGCATCGGCATCTCGGTCGTCACGACCATGGGCTATTCCGGCATGCTGGTTGCGCCGTCCTTGATCGGCTTCGTCGCCGAGCATGTCGGCTTTGCGGCGGTCTTCATGGCGCTGCCGGTACTCCTGCTCGTCGTTCTGCTGTTCTCCAAACTAGCCCGTTATGCCGACGGAGTCTCCGGCGGCGGCCATTAAGCCGCCTCCCAACAAAAGTGATATCAGGAGCGGTTGACAAGAAAGCAGTCATGATCCACCTGAAAGGCACTGTTTTCAGGGGTCCAGGAACTCTTAATGTCTCCAATTGCCGATTTTGATCCGAAACCGCGCCGCGCATCCGTTGCCGTCGATGTCGGCGGCGTCATCGTTGGCGGCGGGGCGCCGGTCGTCGTGCAATCGATGACGAACACCGATACGGCCGATATCGATTCGACCGTCGCGCAGGTCGCCGCACTCCACCGGGCTGGCTCGGAGCTGGTGCGCATCACCGTCGACCGAGACGAAAGTGCGGCCGCCGTGCCGAAGATCCGCGAGCGGCTGTTGCGGCTCGGCATGGACGTGCCATTGATCGGCGACTTCCACTATATCGGCCACAAACTGCTTGCCGATCATCCTGATTGTGCCGCAGCGCTGGCGAAATACCGCATCAACCCCGGCAATGTCGGCTTCAAGGACAAGAAGGACAAGCAGTTCGCCGAGATCATCGAGATGGCGATCCGCTATGACAAGCCGGTGCGCATCGGCGTCAACTGGGGTTCGCTCGATCAGGATCTCCTGACGGCGCTGATGGATGAGAATGCCGCAGCCGGCTCGCCGTTTTCGGCCCGGCAGGTGACGCGCGAGGCGATCGTGCAATCGGCGCTGCTTTCGGCGGCCCTTGCCGAAGAGATCGGCTTGCCGCGCAACCGCATCATCCTGTCGGCCAAGGTCAGCCAGGTCCAGGACCTGATCGCCGTCAATTCCATGCTCGCCGAGCGTTCCAATCACGCGCTGCATCTCGGCCTGACCGAAGCCGGCATGGGCACCAAGGGCATCGTCGCTTCGTCGGCGGCGATGGGCTTCGTGCTGCAGCAGGGCATCGGCGATACGATCCGCGTGTCGCTGACACCGGAGCCGAACGGCGACCGCACGCGCGAAGTTCAGGTGGCGCAGGAAATCCTGCAGGTCATGGGCTTCCGCCAGTTCGTGCCCGTCGTTGCCGCCTGTCCCGGCTGCGGACGCACGACGTCGACGGTGTTCCAGGAGCTTGCTCAGAACATCCAGAACGACATCCGCAAGAACATGCCGGTCTGGCGCGAGAAATATCCGGGCGTCGAGGCGCTGAACGTTGCCGTCATGGGCTGCATCGTCAACGGACCGGGCGAAAGCAAACATGCCGATATCGGCATTTCGCTTCCCGGCACCGGCGAGACTCCGGCAGCCCCCGTCTTTATCGACGGCCGGAAGGCGCTGACGTTGCGCGGTCCCAATATCGCCGCCGACTTCGAGGCGCTCGTCGTCGACTATATCGAGAAGCGTTTCGGCCAGCGGACGGCGGCGGAATGAAGGTCGGCGAATTCGCATGAGCCGCTACTGGTCGCCCATCGTCAGCAAGCTCCGACCCTACGTCGCCGGGGAGCAGCCCCGCATTCCCGGTCTGGTCAAGCTCAACACCAACGAGAACCCCTACGGGCCGTCCCCGAAGGCGATCGAAGCGATCGGCCAAGCGGCGGATGATCGTTTGCGGCTCTATCCCGATCCGGCGGCGACGGAATTGCGCGAGACGATCGCTGCCCGTCACGGCCTGACGGCGGATGAGGTCTTCGTCGGCAACGGCTCCGACGAGGTCCTTGCGCATACGTTTCAGGCGCTGCTGAAACATGAGCTGCCGCTTCTCTATCCCGATGTGAGCTACAGCTTCTATCCGACTTATAGCCTGCTATACGACATCGAAGCGATCGAAGTGCCGGTCGATGACAAGTTCCAGGTCCGGCTTGCGGATTACGACAGGCCGTGCGGTGCGATCATCATACCCAATCCGAATGCGCCGACCGGCATCGGCCTGCCGCTTGCCGACATAGAGGCGCTTGTCGCCGCCCATCCGGATGCGGTCGTTGTGATCGACGAGGCTTATGTCGATTTCGGCGGTGACAGCGCCATTCCGCTCATTTCCAAATATCCCAACCTGCTTGTCGTTCAGACCCTGTCGAAATCCCGCTCGTTTGCGGGCCTGCGAGTCGGCTTCGCGCTCGGACAGCGGGACCTGATCGAGGCGCTGGTGCGCGTCAAGGACAGCTTCAATTCCTATCCGCTCGATCGCCTGGCGCAGGTTGCCGCAACGGCAGCGATCAAGGACGAGGCGTGGTTCGAGACATGTCGGAGGAAGCTGATCGCCAGCCGGAACGGTCTCGTCCGGGACCTCGAAGCGTTGGAATTCGAAGTGCTGCCGTCTCAGGCGAATTTCGTTTTCGCAAGGCATGAAAGCCGGTCGGGTGCTGCGCTTCAAGCGGCTCTGCGGGAGCGTGGCGTTCTCGTCCGGCATTTCGCCAAGCCGCGCATTTCGGATTTCCTGCGCATCAGCATCGGCACGGACGAGGAATGCGCGCGTCTGGTTTCCGCCCTCAAGGAAATACTGGCAGCCTGAGTGACGCTTCAGCTCTTCCGGTCGGCGATGAAATGTGCCGCGGCGATCAGCGTCGAGGCGCGGGCGCCGTAGGGGGCAAGCAGCGCCTCGGCATCGCGGACATGCTGGCGGAGCTGCTCCTCGGCCCATTCGATGCCATGCAGCGCCACGAGCGTTCCCTTGCCGCGGGCCGCATCCTTGCCGGTCGCCTTGCCCATGGTCGCGGCATCAGAGGTCAGGTCGAGAATGTCGTCGGCGAGCTGAAAGGCAAGGCCGATCTTTTCGCCGAAAGCACGCAGGCGGCGACGATCTTCCGGCGGACTCGCCGCGATGAGGGCGCCGGCTTCGCAGGCGAAGCGGATCAGCGCGCCGGTTTTCATCGCCTGCAGGCGGATGATGCCGGCCTCGTCAGGGGCTTGTTTTTCCGCCGCGAGATCAAGCGCCTGGCCGCCGGCCATGCCGCCGAGACCGGCGGCGCGGGCAAGCGCCAGCACCAGCGAGGCCTTGCTCGTATCGGCAAGCGTAGTTTCCGGCGCGGCGATGATATCGAAGGCGTAGGTCAGCAGGCTGTCGCCTGCGAGGATCGCGGTGGCTTCATCGAACTTGATATGAACGGTCGGTTTGCCGCGGCGGAGATCATCATCGTCCATGGCGGGCAGATCGTCATGCACCAGCGAATAACAGTGGACGCATTCGAGTGCGGCGCCGACGCGGCGTGCGGCCTCGGCATCACCGCCAAGAAGGGCGGCGCTTTCGACCACCAGGAACGGGCGCAGCCGCTTGCCGCCGTTCAGCACGGCATAGTGCATGGCGCTGCGCAGCGTCTCGGGCCTGGCGATTTCGTCGGAAAGGGCGTTCGGTAAAAGCAATGCATCGAGCAGCGCCTCGATCTCGCGGGCGTTGTTCTTCAGCCTCGTCTCGAAAGTGTCCCGGTTCGCATCCATGGGCGCTGTTTGGCATGAGCGCCCCCGGGCTTGCAACGGAATTGTCGATGGCGCGGCAAGATTCGCCACGCACTCTGGCATAAGCGGCCTACAGGCGTTATGAGAACGACAGGAGCGAAATCGGGTTGGGGACATTGGATATAGCGCCGGAGAGAGAGGACATCGCCGACATGCCGGCTCGCCGGCAATGGTTCGGAGACCGGCGCGTGTTGAAACGCATCGTGCTTGCCGTGCTGGCGCTGGTGATCCTTCCTTACGCGCTGATCTTTTTCTACGTGCTGCCGTTCATTCACCCCGTCTCGACGCTGATGCTGCGCGATCTCGTACTGCTGCGCGGCTATGACCGCAGATGGGTGTCGCTTGATGAGATCGCCCCGGTTGTGGTGCAGTCGGTGATGATGTCCGAAGACGGGCAATATTGCTTTCACGGCGGTGTCGACTGGGCGGAAATGCGCATGCTGGTCGAAGATACGCTGAAGGGCCAGGCAACGCGCGGCGGCAGCACCATCCCGATGCAGACGGCGAAGAACCTCTTTCTCTGGAACAGCCGCTCCTTCGTGCGCAAGGCGATGGAGCTTCCGCTGGCCGTCTCCACGGATTTCGTCCTGTCGAAACGGCGGCTGATGGAAATCTATCTCAACATCGCCGAATGGGGTCCGGGCATTTACGGCATCGAGGCGGCGGCTCAGCATCATTTCAAGGTGCCGGCCTCGAAGCTGACACGGCGCCAGGCATCGCTGCTTGCGGTCTCGCTGCCGAACCCGATCGACCGCAATGCCGGCAAACCAGGCCGCGGCCTTCGCCGGCTTGCCGGCGTGATCGAGAGACGCGCACAGGGTTCCGGCGATTACATCAAATGCATCTATGAGTGAGAGCAGAACTTGTCATTGGTAGCCTCGAGCGTCATCTGACATTCTTGGTTCTGCCATATGGGCGGTGCAGTCCAAACAGAACCTTCGAGTCGCCCATGACCGCTACGATGTTTTCTCCCGAGCTTCTCCTCTATTCGAAGACGCACAATCCGAACCCGCCCGCCCATCTCGGCAGCCGTTATCGCAAGGTCGGCGGCTTTTTGCCTGAAGCCGGGAACACCATCGTCTGCCATGCCGAGAAAGGCTCGCGGACGCAGACGGTGCTAATCGAGGCGCGGGAGAAATATCTGGCGATGCCGGAGGCCCAGCAGTTCCTCTTCACGCCGATATCGAGCCTTCACATGACGCTTTTCGAAGGCGTCATCGAGACCAGGCGCCGGCAGGATTTCTGGCCGGGCGATCTTCCGCTTGAGACGCCGATCGACAACATGACCGAACTGATGGCGGCGCGGCTCGAAGGTTTTTCGATGGCCGACCCCTTCAATGTCGCCGTGGTCGAAGCGCGCCCGTCGGGCCTGCTCCTCGACGGAGCGACGGAGAACGACCGCAAGGTCATGCGCGCCTGGCGCCACGCGTTTGCCGATCTCCTCGGCTATCGCCAGCCGAACCATGAAGACTACAAGTTTCACATGACCTTCGCCTATGCGATCGAACGGCTGGAGGACGAAGCCTTGCCGCGCTGGCAGGCGATGCTCGATGACGTTGCCGAGGACATCCGCCGCAAGGCCCCTGTTTTCGAGCTGACGCTACCGGCATTCTGCGTTTTCGAGGACATGAACCATTTCCACGAATTGCTGATTTTCGATTTCGACGCCTGAACGGGAGAAGCCCATGGATAGACCGACGCTCTATATCGCCAACAAGAACTATTCCTCCTGGTCTTTCCGGCCGTGGATGGCACTGACGGGCCTCGGTATCGATTTCGAGGAGGTCCTGATCCCCTTCGACGACGCAGCCGGCAATCCCAATATCAAGGCCGTGTCTCCGACCGGGCGGGTGCCGCTTCTGCAGCATGGCGCGTTGAAGATCTGGGAATCGCTGGCGATCATCGAATATGCCGCCGAGCTGTATCCGGACGCCGGTCTTCTGCCTGCCGATCGCGCCCAGCGGGCGCTCGCCCGGTCGGTTTCGATGGAGATGCTCTCGAGCTTCCGGGCTCTGCGCAGCGCCTGCCCGATGAATATCCGCCGGCCGAAGGCGAGGATCGCGCTGCCGGATGGTGTCGATACCGATATCAGCCGAATCGAGACGATCTGGCGGGATCTCTTGCAGCAATCCGGCGGGCCGTTTCTCTTCGGCGCGTTCGGGGGCGCAGATGCGATGTTTGCGCCCGTCGTCAACCGGTTCGAGATCTATGATCTGGTCGACCGAAGCGATACACTTGCCTACATGCAGACCATGAAGGCGCATCCGGCTTGGCGCAAATGGGAAGAGGCGGCGCGCGCCGAGCCTTGGGTTGTGCCGGAAGACGAAGTCTGAGGTGGGAATCATCGGCGTGTCAAAAAATATGCATGGGGACTGGTCAAGGCCGCGCCTTGCATGTATAAGCGCGCAAAATTCCGAAATCGCGACATGTCCGTTTCGGCCGCCAGTCTGGCCGTGGGAATGTTTTGCCCGCAAGTGGAGTAATAGAAATGGCTGTACCGAAGAGAAAAACAAGCCCGTCCAAGCGCGGTATGCGCCGTTCGGCTGATGCGCTGAAGGCTCCGACCTATGTCGAAGACAAGAACTCCGGCGAACTTCGCCGTCCGCATCACATCGACCTGAAGACCGGCATGTATCGCGGCCGCCAGGTTCTGACGCCGAAGGAAAGCGCATAATTTCCGATTCGGCTCGTCCGATCGAACGCTTAAAGGCCGGCGTCACGCCGGCCTTTTCATATTCAGCGATATAATATTTGCAATGACTTGCGGTGGGGCAATGCTTTGCGGCAGTATTCTTCCAGCCGCCAAGGAGATTGCCGATGATAGCTGCAATGCCGCTGATGATTATCCCGTTCGTTCTCTACAACCTGGCGATGCTCGGCCTGATGGGCGAGGGCGGTATTCCGGCGCTGCAGCATGACGTCATCGTGTTGTCGATGATATCAGGCGCGATCTGGAGCATGGCGCTCGGCGATCTTTTCATCGTCATCGCGCTCGTCGTGCTGTTCTTCGAAATCCTGAAAGCGACCAGAACGGGTCCCGGCAACCTCATCAACCACATATTGTCGATGCTGGTTTTCATCGCCTTCCTGGTCGAGTTTCTGCTCGTCCGAGATGCTGCAACGCAGGTCTTCTTCATTTTGATGACGATCGCTCTGATCGATGTGATTGGCGGGTTTGCCGTGTCGATCCGGAGCGCCGGACGGGATGTCTCGATCGGATTATAGGTTGTCGAGTTTGTTCTGAAGGGCGCGGAGCTGTTCCTTCAGCTCATCGATATCCTTGGCCTCGGCCTTGCGGCTTTCCTTGGCCGGCGGCGTCATGAAGGGCGAGAACATCTGCATCGCCTGCTGAAACAGCTCGGTGTTGCGGCGAACCTGGTCCTCGACCATCTGCATCGGCAGTTGCAGGTTCTTGCCGAGCGGCGTTTCACCGAAGGCCCGGTTTACCTGCTCGCGCATCTGGGATTGCTGTTCGCTGAAGGCGCGCATCGAATGTTCGAGAAAGCTCGGCACGACCATCTGCATCTGGTCTCCGTAATAGGTGATGAGCTGGCGCAGGAAGGAGATCGGGAGAAGCGTGTTGCCGGTCTTCGATTCCTGCTCGAAGATGATCTGGGTCAGCACCGAATGAGTGATGTCATCTCCGCTTTTTGCATCCTGGACGGTAAATTCTTCGCCCTTCTTCACCATCTCCGCCAGGTCTTCCAGCGTGACGTAGGTGCTGGTGCCTGTATTGTATAGGCGGCGATTGGCGTATTTCTTGATGACTATCTGACCCTCATGCTTCGCCATATCAGTCTCCTGGACCCCCGTCTGAATTATGGATATTCCTCCACTTCAGACTGTAAACGCAAAAGAAGGCCGGTGACAATCTCTTTGTGCGATGCGGCAAACCTTTCACAGAGCAGATGAATTCGGGCTTTCGCGTTCGTGCCGAAAAATGACCCCGGCCGGTCTTCGCGTTTGACTTGCGCTCCAAGCTTTGCCAGTTTCCTCTTATGTAAGTGAGACGAAAACGAGGAGCGTCCCCATGAGCAATTCATCCATCGTCATCGCCAGTGCAGGTCGAACGGCCGTCGGCTCGTTCAACGGCGCTTTCGCAACGGTTCCGGCGCATGAGCTCGGCGCGGCCGTCATCAAGGGTGCGCTCGCGCGCGCCGGCGTCGATGCCGGCGAAGTGGATGAGGTGATCCTCGGTCAGGTGCTCGCTGCAGGCGAGGGCCAGAACCCGGCGCGCCAGGCGGCGATAAAAGCCGGCATTCCGAAGGAGGCGACAGCCTGGGGCGTCAACCAGCTCTGCGGTTCGGGTCTGCGCGCCGTCGCGCTCGGCATGCAGCAGATCGCCACCGGCGACGCCAAGATCATCGTTGCCGGCGGCCAGGAATCCATGTCGATGGCACCGCATGCCATGCACTTGCGCGGCGGCGTCAAGATGGGCGACGCCAAGATGGTCGACACCATGATCAAGGACGGCCTGACCGATGCGTTCCACGGCTACCACATGGGCATCACCGCCGAGAATATCGCGCGTCAGTGGCAGCTTTCGCGTGACGAGCAGGATCAGTTCGCCGTCGCCTCGCAGAACAAGGCGGAGGCGGCGCAGAAGGCCGGCCGCTTTGCCGACGAGATCATCCCCTACATCATTCAGACGCGTAAGGGCGACGTTACGGTCGATGCCGACGAATATATCCGCCATGGCGCCACGCTGGAGGCGATGGGTAAGCTGCGCCCGGCCTTCGACAAGGAGGGCACGGTGACGGCAGCGAATGCTTCCGGCCTCAACGACGGCGCCGCTGCCGCGGTGCTGATGAGCGAAGCGGAGGCGGTCCGTCGCGGTATCCAGCCGCTCGCCCGCATCGTCTCTTGGGCGACCGCCGGCGTCGATCCTTCGATCATGGGCACCGGCCCGATCCCGGCGTCGCGCAAGGCGCTCGAAAAGGCCGGCTGGTCGGTCGGCGATCTCGATCTCGTCGAAGCCAACGAGGCTTTCGCGGCGCAGGCCTGCGCCGTCACCAAGGATCTCGGATGGGATCCTGCGATCGTCAACGTCAACGGCGGGGCGATCGCGATCGGCCATCCGATCGGCGCTTCCGGCGCGCGCGTTCTCAATACGCTGTTGTTCGAAATGAAGCGCCGCGGCGCCAAGAAGGGGCTGGCCACGCTTTGCATCGGTGGCGGCATGGGTGTCGCCATGTGCTTCGAAGCACTTTAAACAGCATACGATCCGTCATTGATTGAAAAATCCCGCCAGAGCGGGGCGAAAACAAAAGGGGAGCGGAACATGAGCAGAGTGGCTGTGGTCACCGGGGGTACGCGCGGCATTGGTGCGGCCATATCCGTGGCGCTGAAAAACGCCGGATACAGGGTTGCCGCCAATTATGCCGGCAACGACGAGAAGGCCAAAGCCTTCCACGACGCCACCGGCGTGCCGGTGTTCAAATGGGATGTTTCGGATTACGCCGCCTGCGGCGAGGGGATCGCCCGGATCGAAAGCGAGAGCGGGCCGGTGGAAGTGCTCGTCAACAATGCCGGCATCACCCGCGACGCGATGTTCCACAAGATGACGCCGCAGCAGTGGCACGAGGTGATCAATACCAACCTCACCGGCCTGTTCAACATGACGCATCAGGTCTGGACCGGCATGCGTGACCGCAGCTTCGGCCGCATCGTCAATATTTCGTCGATCAACGGCCAGAAGGGGCAGATGGGTCAGGCGAACTATTCGGCGGCCAAAGCCGGCGATCTCGGCTTCACCAAGGCGCTGGCCCAGGAAGGGGCGGCCAAGAACATCACCGTCAATGCCATCTGCCCCGGTTACATCGGAACCGAGATGGTGCTCGCCGTGCCGGAGAAGGTGCTGAACGAACGTATCATTCCGCAGATTCCCGTCGGGCGTCTCGGCGAGCCTGAGGAAATTGCGCGCTGCGTTACCTTCCTCGCCTCCGACGATGCCGGCTTCATCACCGGCTCGACGCTGACCGCCAATGGCGGGCAGTTCTTCGTCTAACCGGCCCCGGAAATCGGAATCGACTTGAAAGCGATAGCGCGTCTTGCCGGACGCGCTATCGCTCTTTGTATGGATGCCCGCCGTGCGGACATCAGGAACGGCCGCCGGTGTTTTGGTGACGCCGTGGCGGAATCTTGACCGGCACGCGCTGCGGCGAGCGATCCTGGCCGCGAAGAGCTGAAATCGCGCTTGTGAGGAAAGCCAAGGCGATGAGAATGGCGACAGCGGAATTCAGGAAAATCTGACCCATGGAAGCGTTCCTTTCAGATGCGCCGGGCGGATTCGCCTGCCCACTGCGCTCATGAAGCAAATGTGCACCTGCCTGATGGAGGTCGGTAGGTTTGGCTTTGGCGACCGATCGTCAACGCCGCGTTGACGGAGGCGGCCATCAAAGAAAAACGGGCGCCGAAGCGCCCGTTGGGAAGTCCGATATGCTTTTGCCGATCAGTAGCGGCAACGGGCCTCGTAGCGGCGGCCGTAGCGGTCGCGATAGACGCAGTAGCCGCGGCGTTCGACCGACTGGCCGATGAGAGCGCCGGTCAGACCGCCGGCAACGGCGCCGACGGCGGCACCACCCCAGCTGTTGGTCACGGCACCGCCGATGACCGCGCCGGTGCCGGCGCCGATCGCCGTTCCCTGCTCGGTCGCTGTGCAGGATGCCAGGGCGCCGACGAGCGCACCAATAAGAACAATCTTCTTCATCATGTCGTAACTCCCCAGGTTTGTTGGCCTTTAGATGCGGCCCATGAGTACAAGGATAATGATAATCACGAGAACTAGCCCCAAACCGCCAGAAGGTCCATAGCCCCAGCCACGGCTATAACCCCAATTCGGCAAGGCTCCGATCAAGAGCAGAATGAGGATAACAAGAAGTATTGTGCCAAGCATGGTGTGTTTCCTTCATTTCATCCGCAATTTGAATGGACCAGAAACACGCATTGGCGATTTTTGTTCCCGGTTAAGCCAGGAAATGTGACGCGCTCGGACCCCCGCCCTATCGAAAACCTGCCCGTATGGTTAAAAAGGCGTTTAAATACAACATGTTGCGGTGAACAAAGCGAGAAGGTCCCGATGTCGCCGATTCGTCAGCGATTCGTTCCGTATTTGATCGGCGCGCCGCCGGCGACCATCCCGGCTTAACGGGATATGAATCCGGCTTCCGAAAGATTAATGCCGATGGACAAGGCGGAACGGGGACGCCGATCGGCGATACGCATATAGCGCATGGACCGAGTTTCGCCACCAGATGTGGCCGTGAACGAAAGGCGAAAACGATGCGGTCAGCGATTCGTCGCCGATTCGTTCCGGCTTTGGTCGAGAGGTTAATTTCAGGCGCAATTTTTGATTGTTCGCCACTGGCCGGATTCGCCGATGGCGGTGACGAAAATGCCAAGCGGAGGGAGTCAGACGATTCAGCATCTAGTGGGAAAAAGTGATTCAAAATCAATACTTAGCCGTGAACAAAAGCTGAATCATCGGGAGTCAGCGATTCGTCGCTGATTCGTTCTCACGCTGTTCCGAATCGCAAATACCGGCGGTCCGCGTGACTCGCCAAGGTCGTAATCCCGGCAGCATTTTAAAATCTGCCCTTGCGTTTGCGGCGGCGGCTGTCCATGTGTTCTCTGGCTTCCGTCGCGGAAGCACTGTTTTCCTGGGGGCTGCCCGCCTCATTTGCATGGACCATGACTCTGACTTCGCAGCCGATGATTCTGAGCGGGCGCGGTGTGACCGCGGTGCTTGGGCCGACCAATACCGGTAAGACCCATTATGCCATCGAGCGCATGGTCGCTCACGGGACCGGCGTGATCGGCCTGCCGCTCAGGCTGCTGGCGCGTGAGGTCTATACGCGGGTGGTGGAGAAGGTCGGCGCGCAGAATGTGGCGCTGGTCACCGGCGAGGAAAAGATTTCGCCGCCCAATGCGCGCTTTTCGGTCTGCACCGTCGAGGCGATGCCGCGTGAGACCAAGGCCGCCTTCGTCGCAATCGACGAGGTGCAGCTCGCCGGCGATCTTGAGCGCGGCCATATCTTCACCGACCGCATCCTGCATCTTCGCGGCCGCGAGGAAACGCTGCTGCTCGGCGCGGCAACGATGCAGCCGATCCTGCAGCAGCTCCTGCCCGGCATCACGATCGTCGAGCGGCCGCGGCTTTCGCATCTTTTCTATGCCGGGCAGAAGAAGATCACCCGGCTGCCGCAGCGCTCGGCCATCGTCGCCTTCTCGGCCGACGAGGTCTATGCGATCGCCGAACTCATCCGCCGGCAGCGCGGCGGCGCGGCTGTCGTGCTCGGCGCGCTCAGCCCGCGCACCCGCAATGCGCAGGTGGCGCTTTATCAGGCGGGCGATGTCGAATATCTGGTGGCGACCGATGCGATCGGCATGGGCCTCAACCTCGATGTCGATCACGTCGCCTTCGCCCAGGACCGGAAGTTCGACGGCTACCAGTTTCGCAATCTCAATCCGGGCGAACTCGGCCAGATCGCCGGACGCGCCGGGCGGCACGTTCGCGACGGTACCTTCGGCGTCACCGGACAGGTTTCGCCCCTGGACGAGGAGCTGGTACAGCGCATCGAAGGGCATGAATTCGACAACGTCAAGGTTTTGCAGTGGCGCACCACCGAGATGGACTTCTCCTCGATCCAAGCGCTGCGCGCCAGCCTCGAGGCGGGACCGCGCGTAGCGGGGTTGACGCGGGCGCTGCCTGCGGTCGACCAGCAGGCGCTGGAACAGCTTTCACGTTATCCCGAGGTGATCAACCTTGCCGACAGGCCGGCCCGGGTCGAAAAACTCTGGGAGGCTTGCGCGCTTCCCGACTATCGGCGTATCACCCCGGCACAACATGCCGATCTTATCTCGACCCTCTTTTCCGATCTCGTGCGCTATGGCACGGTGAACGAGCAGTTTCTCGCGGAACAGGTTCATCGCTCCGATCGGACAGATGGGGAAATTGACACGCTTTCGGCGCGAATCGCGCAGATAAGAACCTGGACCTATGTTTCGAATCGGCCTGGTTGGCTTGCCGATCCGACACACTGGCAGGAAAAGACGCGGGAAATCGAAGATCGATTGTCCGACGCGTTACATGAAAGGTTGACGAAACGCTTTGTTGATCGCAGGACATCTGTGCTCATGAAGCGCCTGAGAGAGAATGCGATGCTGGAAGCTGAAATCAGTGTGAATGGCGATGTCTTCGTTGAAGGACATCATGTAGGGCAATTGAGCGGATTCCGCTTCACGCCGGTGGCGGGAACGGACGGACCGGATGCCAAGGCGGTTCAGGCTGCGTCGCAGAAAGCGCTCGCGCTCGAATTCGAGGCCCGTGCGGCTCGAATCCATGCCGCTGGCAACAGTGACCTGGCGATCGGTTCGGATGGCCTGATCCGTTGGATCGGCGACCCGGTGGCGCGGCTTTCGGGCAGCGATCACATCATGCGTCCGCGGGTGATTCTGCTGGCCGACGAGCAGTTGACGGGCAATGCCCGCGATCATGTCGCCGCCCGTGTCGAACGCTTCGTCAATCATCATATCAGCACGGTGCTGAAGCCGCTCGATGATCTGTCGCGCGCCGAGGACCTGCAGGGTCTGGCAAAGGGGCTCGCGTTCCAGCTCGTCGAAAACCTCGGCGTGCTGTTCCGCCGTGACGTGACCGAGGAGGTCAAGTCGCTCGATCAGGAGGCCCGCGCCTCGATGCGCCGCTACGGCGTGCGTTTCGGCGCTTACCATATTTTCGTTCCGGCACTTCTGAAGCCGGCGCCGGCCGAGCTCATCACGCTGCTCTGGGCGCTGAAGAACGACGGTTTGGACAAGCCGGGCTACGGCGATCTCATTCCGGTGCTTGCCGCCGGCCGCACCTCGGTCGTCACCGACCCAAGTTTCGAGCGGATGTTCTATAAGCTCGCCGGCTTCCGCTTCCTCGGCAAGCGTGCCGTGCGCATCGACATCCTCGAGCGGCTTGCCGATATCATCCGGCCGCTGCTGCAGTGGAAGCCCGGTCAGAGCAACCGGCCGGAGGGCGCCTATGACGGCCGCCGCTTCACGACGACGACGGCGATGCTGTCGATCCTCGGGGCGACGCTCGAGGACATGGAAGAAATCCTCAAGGGTCTCGGCTATCGCGCCGATGCGGTGAAGGCGGAAGAGGCATCGGCACATCTTGCGACGCAGGATGCGGCCTCAGTGCCGGCAACGGCCGCGGAAACGCCTGCCGACGATACAGCTGAAAAGGCCGATCACGACGATGCCGACGGCGCGACGGAGGAAACTGCCGCCGAGCCATCTGTGGCCGAGGCAGCTTCTGCTGATGTGGACACGCCGGTGGCGGAAACGGTGAAAACCGCGGCTCCTGATGAAGCGGTCGAGACATCTGCTCCTGATGAAGCTTCCGCGCCTGAGGAAGCGGTGTCCGCTTCCGAGGAAACCGGCGAGCCGGTGGAACCGAAGCCGGTTCTTCTGTGGCGTCTCGGCGGCCGCAACGACAATCAGCGCCAGGCGCGCGGCGGGCATGGCGAACGCCGTGGCGGCCAGGGCCAGGAGCGGGGCCAGAACCAGGAACGCGGCGACCGCAATCGCCGGCCGGGTGGTGGTGAAGGCGGCGATGGCAATCGCGGCGGCGAAGGCCGCGACAATAATCGTCACAACCGCGGCAAGGACGGCGGCAACCGCGATGGCGGCCGGCCGCAGCAGCCAAGAGGCGACCGCAACAACCAGCCACGGGGCGACCAGCCACGCGGTGACCGGCAGGACCGCAAGGATCGCGGCGAGCGAAATGACCGCAACGATCGCAACAACAACCGCGGCGGTTCGCAGCCGCTGCGCTTCGAAGCCAAGCCGCCGCGCAAGGAGAAGCCGATCGATCCGGATTCGCCTTTCGCCAAGCTCGCGGCTCTCAAGGAGCAGATGAAGAAGTAATCATGAGCGGGGAGACACAGCCGACAAGCGGTTCGCGCCAGCGCATCGACAAGTGGCTGTTCTTCGCGCGTATGGTGAAGTCGCGCTCGCTGGCGCAGAGCCATATCCAGTCGGGCCATGTGCGTATCAACGGCGAGCGCTGCAATCATCCGAGCCAGATGGTCAAGCCGGGCGACCGTATCGAGCTGACGCTGGAGCGGCGCGACGTCGTTCTCGTCATGCGACTCGCCGGCGAGCGGCGGGGGCCTTACGAGGAGGCCCGCCTGCTCTACGAGGACCTGTCGCCGCCGCCGGATGAGGCAAAACGCCTCAGCCCCTACGAGCAGGCGATCCGGGCGACCGGCACCGGCCGGCCGACCAAAAAGGAACGACGCGCAATCGACCGCCTGATGTCGGACGAGGATTAGAAAACTCTGCCCGCGGTGGCGGCTTTTGCAGATCGTTTATCCTTGAAATCCGGCGTTAAAGCCGATACGTCACTGACAACCTGCCGGAAGCGTGCTTGCCTCCCAAGCCTGCCCACGCTTTTCTTCCGGCACGGGGACAGGCGCGACGTTCCAGGTTGCCCGGCCCCATCAGCATGGAATCCTGGAGTTCTTCATGACCTACGTCGTGACCGACAATTGCATCAAGTGCAAATACACCGATTGCGTGGAAGTCTGCCCCGTCGACTGCTTCTACGAGGGCGAGAATTTCCTCGTCATCCATCCCGACGAATGCATCGATTGCGGCGTCTGCGAACCTGAATGTCCCGCCGAGGCGATCAAGCCGGATACCGAGCCAGGCCTCGACAAATGGCTGAAGATCAACACCGAATATGCCACCATCTGGCCGAATATCACGGTCAAGAAGGAGCCGTTGCCGGAGGCCAAGGAGATGGATGGCGAGACCGGAAAGTTCGAGAAGTATTTCTCGGAAAAACCCGGTTCCGGCGATTGAGACGGCGGCCATAATCGGCCGCCGGATTGAGGCGGCTGTGGGGTAAAACGTTTTAAAAGCTGCGTGAGGGATATGGGTGACATGTGTTGCCCGCATGACTCAAGCGAAGCAAATTATTGATTTCCTCATATTTTTATGATAGGTTTCGTCTACTGTTCCATTTGTGGCATGACGCATGCCCAAAACCATCACGAAAGCAAAACCAAATCCGTACGCGGTTTCCGTGACATATCAACGCTTTGAGCGCCGGGTCCCAAGATCGTGCGCAAGAAGTTCTTTGCTTTTGCCCGATGGGACCAGAGTGAAGTCACCCGACGGATTCTACCGTCTCACCCGGGCCTGACTGACCCGGCTCCGGCCGCCGCCGGAAGCGTAACAGGGAGTTTTTGAATAGAATGACGACTCAGCAGAAAAAGCCTTCCACAGCACGCCATGGCTTCAAGACCGGTGAATCGATCGTCTACCCCGCTCACGGCGTCGGTACCATCACCGCTATCGAAGAGCAAGAAGTTGCCGGCATGAAGCTCGAACTTTTCGTTATCGATTTCGAAAAGGACAAGATGCGCCTGAAGGTTCCGGTCGCGAAGGCCATGAGCATCGGCATGCGCAAGCTTTCGGAAACGGATTTCGTCGAGCGTGCATTGAAGGTCGTGCAGGGCAAGGCCCGCGTCAAGCGCACCATGTGGTCCCGCCGCGCCCAGGAATATGATGCCAAGATCAATTCCGGCGACCTGATTTCCATCGCTGAAGTCGTGCGCGATCTCTATCGTGCCGAAAACCAACCTGAACAGTCCTATTCCGAGCGCCAGCTTTATGAGGCTGCACTCGACCGCATGGCGCGCGAAATCGCCGCCGTCAACAAGATGTCGGAAACCGAAGCCGTCCGCCTCGTCGAGACCAATCTCAACAAGGGTCCGAAGCGTGGTAAGGCGATCGAAGAAGACGATTCGCAGGACGAAGCCGCTTAAGGCGATCCTGTTTTTCTTTATCAAAAAACCCGGCGCAAGCCGGGTTTTTTATTGGAACTTTTTCACGGCTGCCGCGTTTAACACACGTAATTGCGGACTGCTCGTCGGGCAATGTGCCTCGACGGGCGAACTGCTATTCCGTCAATGTTCGATGAGGAGCGGATCATGCCTTTTCAATATTGCCCATCCGGCAAGGTGAAGAAACAGGTCCAGCCCGGCCGTCTTAACGGCACATGATGAGAAATAGGGCCTCCCCCTGAAAAGTCCAGGGGCGAGGCCTTTATGCATTCAGATCCCCCATTCAGTCCGGACCGCGATGTTCCGGAAGGTGCGTTTTATTGTTCATTTAGGGCGAGAGGCCTGTTTCAGGAGATCGAAATGAAGAACATGTCTGCAGACCGGCGCATGATCAAGATCGCGATGGCCGCCCCCTACCTCGCCCGTCAGGAAGAGCACGATCTCGCCATTCGCTGGAAGGATCACGACGACCGCGGCGCGCGCAACCAGATCGCCATGGCCCATATGCGGCTCGTCATATCGATGGCGGGCAAGTTCCGCAATTTCGGCCTGCCAATGAGCGATCTTGTGCAGGAGGGCTATGTCGGCCTGCTCGAGGCGGCCGCCCGCTTCGAGCCGGAACGCGATGTGCGTTTTTCGACCTATGCAAGCTGGTGGATCAGGGCTTCGATTCAGGATTATATCCTGCGCAACTGGTCGATCGTGCGCGGCGGCACGAGCTCGGCCCAGAAGGCGCTGTTCTTCAATCTGCGTCGTCTGCGCGCCAAGCTCGCCAAGGGCGACACCCAGCTGACGCTGCAATCCATTCACCAGGAAATCGCCGCGGCGCTTGGCGTCAGCCTCGCCGATGTGCAGACGATGGATGCCAGGCTTTCCGGCAACGACGCCTCGCTGCAGGCGCCTTCGGTCTCCGGCGATGCCGAGAGTGCAGAGAAGATGGACTTCCTCGTCAGCGACGATCCCCTGCCGGATGAGCAGGTTTCCAACATGATCGACGGCGAGCGCCGCCGCGTCTGGCTCGCCTCGGCGCTGAAACATCTCAACGAACGCGAGATGAAAATCATCAGCGCCCGGCGTCTGGCGGAAGACGGCGCCACGCTCGAAGAACTCGGCGCCGATCTCGGTATTTCCAAGGAACGTGTGCGGCAGATCGAAAGCCGGGCGATGGAGAAGCTCCGCAGCGCGCTGGTCAACGCCGATCCGCACATGGCGGCCTATGCTTAGATTTAAAGTTCTGCTGCGTCCCGAGGGCGTCGAAAGACGCCCGGCGCCGTAACTTCGTTCCCCTCCAGCAGCACTGACTCGCCCGGCGTAAGCCGGGTTTTTTTATTCGGCGATGATCTTGACGCGATCGCCGGGTGAAACGGCTGCACCCGTGGGCAGGGCATTGATGAGTTTGAAGAGATCGAGTTTGCGATCGGTGCCCATCATGCGGGCGGCGAGCGTCGAGATGTTTTCACCCGGTCGGACGGTGACGACACGGATGCGCAGCGGCTTCAGCGAGGCTGCCTCCGCCGGCGTCATGCGCCGGAAACTTGCGCGCAGGACATTGGCGGTCGGCTCAAGGGCGTCGCTGCCTTTCGGCACGGCGGTCAGGAAACGGAAGATCTGCGAATTGTTGCGGATCACGGTAACGTCGAAATCCCAGCGATCCGCGCTTGCACGCGCTGTGGCTGCTTCCATGCCGTTGATGGTGACTGGCTGGATGGTCGACGGGTCGAGGCCGGTCACCCAGCCGCTGGAGATATAGTTGGTGAGGCTCTGGTTCTGATTGTCGGCGACGCCGTCGAATCGGACAGCGATGTCGTTCGGGCCGGTGGCCATCACGGCTTCGACCTTGTTGTCGATGTGAAAATCCGGTGGCACGTCAAAGCGGATGCCGAGGCCTCCATGCAGGAAGGTCTGGCCGCGCACATAGCCTTCCTCCGGGCTGTCGCCGTAGAGCAGGCCGTCTATGCCGTCGAGATAATAGTCGCGGCCCTTGTCGCCGACCGACCCTTCCTGGCCGAAGGCCCGCGCATGGGTGCGGGCAAGCTCGATGCGCTGGGCGGAATTCGGATGGCTCGACAGGAAGTCGAGGCTTTGATCGGCTTCGGGATCGACCGACATGAAGCGGCTGTACGCCGCCATGGAATCGAGGAAGCGGGCAGCGGAATAGGGGTCGTAGCCGGCTTCGCCGAGCATGCGCACGCCGATGACATCGGCCTGCAATTCCTGCTGGCGGGAGAAGGCGGCGAGCCGCAGTTTGCCGCGGGCTAGCGCCTGCTTGCCGGCGATATCGCTGGAAAGGACCTCGGCGACGACGCGGCTGGCGATGACCTCAGCCTCTTCGCGCTTCTGCCGCTCGATGCCGTGGTTCGCCGTCACATGGCCCATCTCGTGCGACAGCACGGCGGCGACCTCGGAGGCGTCGTTGGCAAGGGCGAGCAGGCCGCGGGTGACGTAGAGATAGCCGCCCGGCAGCGCAAAGGCGTTGATCGCCGGTGAATTCAGGATGGTGATGCGGTAGGACTGGCTCGGATTTTCCGACACCGCCGTCAGCGCGCCGGCGATGCGGGCGACGAGGCGCTCGGTCTTGGCGTCCTTGTATTCGCCGCCGTAGCTTGCGACGATGCGCGGATGTTCGCGGGCGCCCATTGCCGCGCGCGGGTCGTTCTTCTGCACCTCGTCGACGATCTGCGGATTGGAAGAAGGCGACACGCTCGGCTGATAGGATTGCTCGATCAGCGTTTGACAGCCATTCAGCGCCATTGCGATGGTCGAAAGCAGCATCAGGCGACGCGCGAAGCGCCGGGGCGCGAAGATGGCATCACTGGAAAGCGCGGGCGATTTCCACGTCGTCAAGCTTTCCAGTCTGGTTCTCCGCATCATGTCGCTATTTTGCCGGTTCGCCGCAGATTGGCACCGACCGTGGCAAGGGGAATTCAACAGGTGCCCACCCCTGATCTCGCGCTGCACAATCGGCCGATACAAGTCCTTGCTGTAGCTGATTTACGCATCGGTTGCATAGCGAGACTCTGCTTAAATGTGGCGGCGTTGCATTTTGGCAAGCCTCGGGCGTTGAGGCCTCCCTTCGCTCGGATGAAATTATGGCGAAAGTTCCGTCAGAAAGCGGAGATTCGTCGACTGCGCGGAAAAAGAACGGCCCGATTGAAGCAATCGAGCTGATGGGGGCAGTCAGCCGGGAAAATTACAATCCTTGATGGTCCTGTCCCAGAAGAACGCCTTCCGATGAGGTATCCGCCCCGATTCGTTATTCCGCGGCTTCGGCCGTCGTCGGTTGTGGTCTTATCGTCTCGCCGGCGCGGGGCAGTTGCACAGGCTTCAGCATGAGAGCGGCCACAAGGCCGATCACCGCAAAGGCGCAGGCCGTCAGGAAGAGCGGCGAGAAGGCGGCGGCATAAAGGTCGGCGACAGACTGGCGGCTTGCTTCGGGAAGGGAAGCCATCATCTTCGGCGTCAGCTGCTCGATATCAGCGACACCGGGAATGGACACGCCGACCTTGTTAAGCTGAGAGGCGATGATGGCGCCATAGATGGAGATAGCGATCGACG
The DNA here is from genome assembly GCF_036571585.1 of Rhizobium sp. 268. Classification (NCBI taxonomy): domain Bacteria; kingdom Pseudomonadati; phylum Pseudomonadota; class Alphaproteobacteria; order Hyphomicrobiales; family Rhizobiaceae; genus Rhizobium; species Rhizobium sp. 268. The sequence goes on from NZ_JAPPSO010000006.1 coordinate 199,284, forward strand.
CGCCTCCCATGCGCGACAGCGTCACCGAACCGGTGGCGGCGCCGACGTCGCGGGCGGGCGCTGCATTCTGCACGCCGATGACGGGAACCTGCTGGGCAAGGCCGATGCCGATACCATGCAGCATCATGATCGCGCCGATGAAAGCGATCGGCGTTCCCGCATGGATCTGCGACATCAGCGCGAAGGCGATGGCGCTGCAGGTCAGGCTTGCAATGGCGAAGGGCTTGTAGCGCCCCGTCTTTGAGATGATGCGGCCTGCGGACAGCGATCCGCAGACGAGGCCGCCCGTCAGAAGGATGAAGAGAAGGCCGGCGGCAGAGGGCGAAAGGCCGGTGGTGGTCTGGAGAAAGAGCGCGAGGTAATTGACCATGCCGATGGCGATGGCGCCGCCCATAATCGAGATCACCAGGAGCAGGTTGAAGGTCGAATTACGAAAGAGCTCCAGCGGCACGATCGGCTCCGGCGCGCAGCGTTCGACGAATACCCAAGTGACGGCGCAGACGACGCCGAAGGCGACGATGGCGATACTCTGCGGCGAGACCAATGCGCCGAACAGTTCGCTGCTGTCAGTGGCAAGCACGATACTGGTTGTCGTCAGCGCGAGCAGCAGCGCACCGGCATAATCGATCCTCGGGCGGCGATGCGGCTTGCGATAAGGTAACATCATGGCAAGTCCGGCGAGCGCGATCAGGCCGATCGGCACGTTGACGAGGAAAATCGAACGCCAGCCGAAAAGGTCGCTCATCGTGCCGCCGAGCACCGGACCGATCGCGCCGGACGCCATCAGCACGAGGCTGGAATAGCTCTGGTAACGCGCCCGCTCGCGCGGCTCGAACAAATCGGCATTGACCGCGAAGATCGACACCATGATGCCGCCGCCGCCGAGACCCTGCAGCACGCGGGCGGCGATTAGCGTGTTCATCGAGACCGCGAGGCCGCAGACCGCTGAGCCGACGGTGAAAATCATGATCGCCGCCATCATCACATATTTGCGGCCGAAGAGATCGCCGAGCTTGCCATAGAGCGGCATGACGGCGCTGAGCGCCAGGAGATAGGCCGAGCCGATCCAGCCGAAACGCTCGAGATGGCCGAATTCGCCGACGATCGTCGGCAGCGCCGTCGAAACGATCTGATTATCGAGCGTCGCCATGAACATGGCCGTCATCAGGAAGAAGAAGAGGATAAGCCGGCGACGAGGATCCGTCACGAGCGGCTGAGGCGCGAATTGCATGTCCATGGGAGCATCGTTCCGGGTTGGCCGCTTTTTATGTGCTGACAGCATATATTTGTCAATAGCACATTAATGACATCGGCATATTCAAAATCTGAAACGGCTCTGATATGGTCCGATTATGAATGACGTGCTGACCAAAACCAATTCCCCGGAACCGGCTGCGCCGGATGAGAAAAACGTCCCACGCATCGGCCGGAGCATGGGGCGCATGCGGTTGATGACCGGGCGGCGGTTGATCGGCCGGTTGGCGATCCAGAGTGCCGCGCCGGGCCTCGAACTTTCGCATCTCGATGTGCTCGATGCTGTGCGCAGGGCGCAGCCTGCCGGCGAAGTCACGGTCGGCATGATCGCGGAGATGCTGCGCATCGATCCGTCACGGGCAAGCCGGGTGGTGGCCGACATGGTCGGGCGTAACGTGCTGCGCCGCGAGGCTTCACAGGCCGATGCCCGGCGGATTGTCGTCGTCATGACCGAGGTCGGCCAGAAACTGCTTGCCGAGATCGTCGCGCAGAAACTAGCGATCATCTCCGAGATCGTCTCCGACTGGTCCGAGGAGGATGTCGATCGCTTCGCCATATTGTTCGAACGTTTCATCGGCGGCTACGAGGCGGTCTTCCAGTCGCGCGACAAGGACACGCCGGGCTAGCGTCATTTTCACATGAGCGCGGGCGCGTCCTGTTGGATGCGCGGCGCTAGACGGCAAATGGGGCCGATCCAGCCGCGCCCCTTCCCCTCGACCCCTCGTTTGCGCTAAGGGCAATGCCCATGAGCCAATCCACCTTTACCATTCTCCTTGGCGGCGAACTCAGCCTGACGGAGCGTCTGCGCCATGCCGTCGGCGGCAGCCGTTTCATCGCAGCCGATGGCGGTATGCGGCATGCGGCGGCACTTGGCATTACGCCGGAGATCTGGGTCGGCGATTTCGATTCGACCCCGGCCGATCTCGAAGGCGCCTTTCCCGATGTGCCGAAACAGCCCTATCCCGCGGCAAAGGCGGCGACGGACGGCGAAATCGCCGTGTCGGAAGCAATCGCGCGGGGTGCGCGGCGGCTGATCCTGGCCGGTGCGCTTGGCGGCGAACGCTCGGACCACGCGCTTCAGCATCTGCTGTCGGCCGTCAGTCTGGCGGAACAAGGTTTCGACCTGCTGCTGACCTCGGGCAAGGAGGAGGCGGTGCCGCTGCTTGCCGGAACGATCGAGCTGCATCTTCCCAAGGCCAGCCTGTTTTCCGTGCTCGGGTTCAGCGAGCTGACCGGGCTTTGCATCGACAATGCGCGTTATCCGCTGGCCGATTTCCATCTGCCTTTCGGCTCGTCGCGCACCATTTCCAATGTCGCGGAAGGCAAGGTTTGCTTTTCGCTCCGCAGCGGCCGGGCGATTGTGCTCGCCAGGCCCTATGATCTTTCCGGAGTCTGATTTTTGGCCCCTCCCATTCTGAAACTCGACGATATCTTTCTGAGCTTCGGCGGCGCGCCGCTTCTGGCCGGTGCCAGCCTGCAGATCGAGCCCGGCGACAAAATCTGTCTCGTCGGGCGCAACGGCTCGGGAAAATCGACGCTTCTGAAGATCGCCGCCGGCCTGGTCGAGGCGCAATCCGGCGAGGTCTTCCGTCATCCGTCTTCGACGGTGCGTTATCTCGAACAGGCGCCCGATTTTGCTGGTTTCAACACTGTCCAGGCCTATGCCGAGGCCGGCCTCGGGCCGGGCGACGACCCATATCGCGTCACCTATCTGCTGTCCCATCTCGGGCTGACCGGCGAGGAAGATCCGAGCACCCTTTCCGGCGGCGAATCGCGCCGCGCAGCACTTGCCCGCGTGCTGGCGCCGGAGCCCGACATTCTCCTGCTCGACGAGCCGACCAACCATCTCGACCTTCCCACAATCGAATGGCTGGAGGGCGAGCTGCAGAAGACGCGCAGCGCCCTGGTGCTGATCTCGCACGACCGGCGCTTCCTCGAAAAGGTCTCGACGGCAACCGTCTGGCTCGACCGCGGCACCTCGCGCCGGCTCGACAGGGGATTTTCGCATTTCGAGGCCTGGCGCGACCAGGTGCTCGAAGCCGAAGAGCTGGAGCAGCATAAACTCGGCAAGGCGATCGAGCGCGAGGAGCACTGGCTGCGTTACGGCGTCACGGCGCGGCGCAAGCGCAACATGCGCCGCCTCGGCGAGTTGCAGACGATGCGCTCGCAATATCGCGGCCACAAGGGGCCGCAGGGAACGGTGCAGGCGACGGCTTCGGACGCGCAGGAATCCGGCAAGCTGGTGATCGAGGCCGACAAGATCACCAAGAGCTTCGGCGACCGGCCGATCGTCACGCCCTTCTCGATCCGCGTGCATCGCGGCGATTGCATCGGTCTGGTCGGGCCGAACGGCGCCGGCAAGACGACGCTGTTGAAGATGCTGACCGGGCAGCTTTCGCCGGATAGCGGCACGATAAAGCTCGGCACCAATCTGGAGATCGCGACACTCGACCAGAAGCGCGAGGATCTCGATCCCGAGGATACTCTCGCCAATTACCTGACGGATGGGCGCGGCGAAAACCTGCTCGTCAACGGCGAACAGCGCCATGTCACCGGCTATATGAAGGAGTTCCTGTTCCAGCCGGAGCAGGCGCGAACGCCGATCAGAAGCCTCTCCGGCGGCGAGCGCGCCCGGCTGATGCTGGCGCGTATTCTCTCGCGCCCTGCAAATCTGTTGATCCTCGACGAACCGACCAACGATCTCGATATCGAAACGCTCGATCTGCTGCAGGAGATCGTCGCCGGTTTTCCCGGCACCGTCATTCTCGTCAGCCACGACCGCGATTTTCTCGACCGCACCGTGACCTCGACGATTGCACCCGCCGTGCCGCATGCGCCTGATGGCCGCTGGATCGAATATGCCGGCGGCTATTCCGACATGCTTGCGCAGCGCAAGGGCGCGATCGACGAGCGCAAGCGGGCCGAGAAGGCGACGGAGAAGCCGAAGCCCCAGGAGGCGGCACCTTCCGGCGGAAGCTCGAAGAGCAAGCTCTCCTTCAAGCAGAAATTCGCGCTGGACAATTTGCCGAAGGAGATGGCGAAAGCCGAAGCCGAGATCGCCAAACGCGAACAGGCGATGGCCGATCCCAACCTCTTTACGCGCGATGCCGCTGCCTTCAACCGGCTTGCCAGCGAGATGGAGAAACTGCGGGCCAGCCTCACCAAGATGGAAGAGGAGTGGCTGGAGCTCGAAATGCTGCGGGAAGAGCTGGAAGGCTGAGGCTTTCCAACTCCACCCGCCTCACCTTTCCTTGATTGGCCAGTCTGCCGTTGCGCGGCATAAGGTGCCGTCCGGCAGAAAATCCAAGTGTTGCAGCGTCTGCTGTGCGGTTGAAAAGACGCGCGGCGCTGCTGGGCTATGCCGATCGCAATGGCGATAAGGAAAACTCATATGTCCCTCAAGCCTAATTCCAGAATTTTCACGATACTTGCGGCCGGCGGCCTCGCTGCGCTTGCCGCTTTGCAGGCCGCACAGGCACAGGATGGCAACCGCATTCGCGTTCGCGGTGCCATTGAAAGCTTCAGCGGCGATAGTCTCGTCGTCAAGACGCGCGAAGGCGGCGATGCGACGATCACGCTGAAAGCCGGTTGGAAAGTCGGTGGCATCAAAAAAGCGTCGGTCGAGGATATCAAGCCCGGCGATTTCGTCGGTGTTGCCTCGCTCCCGAAAGGCAGCGGCCCGGATGGGGCGATCGAGGTGCTGATCTTTCCGGCGTCGATGAAGGGAACCGGCGAGGGCAACCGCCCCTGGGATGCGCAGCCGAACAGCCAGATGACCAACGCGACCGTCAGCAATGCCGTCAAATCCGTCGACGGCCATACGGTCACGCTGACCTATCAGGGCAAAGAAAAGACGATCACCATCGCCGATGCGACACCGATCGTGACCTTGGCGCCGGCGACCAAGGACGATCTGAAGGCCGGCGCCGGCGTCATCGTCACCGGCGAGAAAGCGGCGGACGGCAGCATTTCGGCCAGCCAGGTGGCCGTCGGCCTGAACGGTATCACGCCGCCGATGTGACCATTCGTGAAATTCAAAGGTATGTAGCGGCTGTCGGCGCGGCGCTCTACAGTGCCGGCGCGGGCATGGCGGCAGCACCGGTGGCGGCGCTGGCGCCGGTACGGGTGACTTGCTGCTGTTGCTGCTGCTGTTCCTCGGATTTTGCCGGCAGCGCCTGCAGATGCAGCACGCGCGGCTTCAATGCCTCGAGATAGGCTTCGGAACGGCCGATATAGATCATGCCGCTCTCTGGCATGGAAGTGAGCAGCCCGGCCATCGTTTCCTGCCATTCCGGCTCCATGCCCTCCAGCACTTCGTCGAAAATGATCCAGCGCGGACGGGCGAGAAGCAGACGGGCGAAGCCGATTGCCTTCTGTTCGTCGCTATCGAGCAGTTTGTCCCAGCGGGCGCGGGTATCGAGCCTTGATATCAGCGAATGCAGGCCGGCCTTGTCGAGGGCTGCCTCGACGGCGGCTTTGTCATAGGCATCGGGGCTTTCGGGGAAGGCCAGCGCCTCACGCAGCGTGCCGCCGGGAATATAGGCGATCTGCGGGACGAACAGCATGTCGTCGACCGGCGGCAGGCCCATCGTGCCGCTGCCGCACGGCCAGAGGCCGGCCATCGCCTGGAACAGCAGCTTGCGGTTGACGCTGTGATCGCCGTTGATCATGATCTTTTCGCCTACCTTGATCACGACATCGGTTTCGCGCAGGCGGAAGCCGCCGCATTCGTCGATGTCTTCACCGATCTTGGCGACGATCACCACGTCCTTCAATGTCAGCGTGTCGGGCGCGGTGTTTTCATAGGCGATGCCGTCTTTCAGGGCGAATTCCTCTTCCATGTCGAGCAGCGCCTGGCGGAAATCGGTGACGCGCATCAGTGTGGCGCGCCATTCGGCGATCGGACCGAAATTCGCGACATACCAGCGCAGCGCCGTGTTGACTTGGTTGAAGGCGCCGACCGACATCATCAGCTGACCGAGGGTGAGGCCGCCGGAGAAATAGGCCGGTGCGGCGACGATGATCGGAATGACGATGACCAGCCAGCCGTAGCCGGCCGAAACCCAGGTGAGGTTGGTATTGGCCATGGCGAGCCGCTTGACCACCCTTAGCACCGAGCTGATGTCGGTGTTGATGCGCCGGCGTTCGTTCTCCTCGCCGCGGGCAACCGTGATCGCCGGCATGTTCTCGTTGGCATGCATCAGCGTGAAGCGAAGCTCGGCCTCCTTCGAGAAGCGGTCGGCATTGAGCTTTACCAGCTTGCGGCCGACGACCTGGCTCAGCACCGAGGCGGAAGCGGCGTAGAAAATCGCCGCCCAGACCATATAGCCGGGAATGGAGAAGCTGTGGCCGCTGATGTGGAAGATGAAGCCGCTGGAAAGCTCCCAGAGTACGCCGATGAAGCTTACGAGAAGAATGGTCGACTGCAGCAGGCCGAGAACGAGCCCTGTCGTGCTCTCGGCGAGGTTGCGGGAATCCTCGTGCAGCCGCTGGTCCGGATTGACGCCGATCAGGCCGCTGGAGGCGAGCCGCAACGCCCGCTTGCGCTTCAACCACTGGTCGACGAGGTCGCGCGACAGGCCCTCGCGCATATAGAGCGCGGTCATCTGATTCAGCCATGCCTGCAGCACGTTGAGCAGGAGCAGCGTGCCGGCGATCATCGCGAAGATTTCGAGCTGGTGGAAGAATTCACCGAGGTCGCGGCGCTCCAGCGAATCGTAGAAGGGTGCATTCCACTTGTTGAGGATGACCTGGCCGTAGGACGTCGCCAGGATGACGAGGATCAGCACGGTCGCCAGAAACAGCACCTTGCCACGCACTTGCGAATTCCAGAATGCTGAGAACATCACCCCGAGGCGGTCAGTCAGGCTGAGATCATAGCCTACCCTATCCTGCCTTCGGATGCCCGGCCTCCCCTCGGTCTTATCTGCCATCACGCTTTTCCAACATCGCCCATGCTTACCATTATTAACATGGTGGCGTTACCGGTCTATCAACAGATTCTATCAGTCATTAAACTGTGATGATGCTTGCATGAGTCGCTCCCGCATGCATTCGACAGTTGATTCGTGGCTCGACTGGGTCTATTTAAGCGTTTCGTGGTGATTTGGCCGGCCGGCTTGCAGCCACGTTAAAAAATTCGCTAAAGGGCCGCGTGCGGACCGGTAGCGATTTTTTTCGCCGCCGGTTTTTTGTTTTTTGATCGAGTGACCGCAATGCCCATCAAGATCCCCGACACGCTGCCCGCCTTTGAAACCCTCGTTCAAGAGGGTGTACGGGTGATGACCGAGACGCTGGCGATCCGTCAGGATATTCGTCCGCTGCAGATCGGGCTGCTCAACTTGATGCCGAACAAGATCAAGACCGAATTGCAGATGGCCCGCCTTGTCGGCGCCTCGCCGCTGCAGGTCGAGCTGTCGCTGATCCGCATCGGCGGCCACAAGGCGAAGAACACCTCCGAAGATCACCTGCTTGCCTTCTACCAGACCTGGGAGGAGGTGAAGCACCGCAAATTCGACGGCTTCATCATCACCGGGGCGCCGATCGAGCTTTTGCCCTATGAGGACGTTACCTATTGGCCGGAGATGCAGGAGATTCTCGACTGGACGGAAACGAATGTGCATTCGACGATGAACGTCTGCTGGGGCGCGATGGCGGCGATCTATCATTTCCACGGCGTTCCGAAATACGAGCTGAAGGAGAAGGCCTTCGGCGTCTACCGCCACCGCAACCTGAAGCCTGCGTCGATCTATCTCAACGGCTTTTCCGACAATTTCGAGGTGCCGGTGTCGCGCTGGACCGAAGTGCGCCGCGACGATATCGAGAAATCGGACAAGCTGGAGATCCTGATGGAATCCAGCGAGATGGGCGTCTGCCTCGTGCACGAGAGGCGAGGCCGGCGGCTCTATATGTTCAACCACGTCGAATATGATTCCACCTCGCTGTCCGACGAATATTTCCGCGACGTCAATGCTGGCGTGCCGATCAAGATGCCGCACAACTATTTCCCGCATAATGATCCGGCGCTTGCGCCGCAGAACCGCTGGCGCAGCCATGCGCATCTTTTGTTCGGCAACTGGATCAACGAGATCTACCAGACGACGCCGTTCGATGTGGAGGAGATCGGCACGGATCTGTGAGCCGTACCCCTTTCTCATCGTGGCCGGTTGCGGTTTGGAACAAATGCGGGCAGGTTCCGGTCGGAATGCTAGATATCAAATGGACGGTCGATCATGTCGGATAAGTTGGAGCGGGAAGTTTTCGGGCAGACGAAGGCGGGCGAGACCGTCTATCGCGTCGTCATCAGCGGCGGCGGACTGACCGCCAAGATCATCAGCTGGGGCGCGGTCATCCAGGATCTGCGCCTGGAAGGGCATGACGCGCCGCTGCAGCTCGGCTTTGAGGAATTCGACAGCTACCCGCTCCATTCAGCCTATTTCGGCGCGACGCCCGGCCGCTGCGCCAACCGTGTCGGCGGCGGTGCCTTCATGCTCGACGGCAAGGATCACCAGCTCGAGCTGAACGAAAACGGCGTGACGCATCTGCATGGCGGCAGCGACAATATTGCCAAACGCAACTGGACGGTCGTCGAGCATGATGTCGACCGCGTGGTGCTGAAGATCGTCGATCCCGATGGCCGCGCCGGCTATCCCGGCAATTGCACCATCCAGGCAACCTTCTGGGTGCACGGCAACGGCGAACTGTCGGTGACCTACGAATCCACAAGCGACCAGCCGACGCTCGCCAATGTCTGCCAGCATGCCTATTTCAATCTCGACGGTCGCGAGGACGCGCTTGGCCACGACATCATGATCGCTGCCGACCACTACCTGCCGACCGACGAGAAACAGGTGCCGACCGGCGAGATCCGTTCCGTCGCCGGCACGGAATTCGATTTCCGCGAGATGGCGCCGATGAAGCGTTTCGCCGGCAGCGAGCAGGTGCTGTACGACCATAATTTCTGCCTGTCCGGCGAACGCACCGCCAAGCGCAGCGTCGCGCTCGCCCGCAGTCTCTATTCCGGCGTGTCGCTTGAAGTGCGCAGCACCGAGCCGGGCGTGCAGTTCTATGCCGGTTTCAAGCTCAATACCGGTGCTCCCGGCCTCGGCGGACGCAAATACGGCCCCTTCGCTGGCTTCTGCCTGGAGACGCAGGTCTGGCCGGATGCCATCAATCACCAGGGTTTCCCGAATGCGGTGCTGCGCCCCGGCGAAGTGCTGCGCCAGGAGACGGATTACATCTTCACCAAGAACTGAGCGTCTTTTTGAGACGCGGCGCCGGGACGTACGGCTGTCAAATTTTATCGCTATGAAAACCTCTCCGGCCCGCGCCGGGGAGGTTTTTTCTCGCTTGCCGGTAATTATATCTTGCCGATTGGTTCTAAATAGGTTCTATTGCTTGCCCATGGATAGGACCAGTCTGATAGCGGAGCTAAAGAGTCGCGGCCTGCGTGACGCGGCGCTGACCGGGCCGCTCTACAAGCGGCTGGCGCAGACGCTGACCGGCCTTATTCAGGAAGGATTGCTGAAACCCGGCACGGCGCTGCCGGGGGAGCGCGATCTTGCCGAGGCCTTGAAGCTCGGCCGCGTCACCGTGCGCACCGCCTATCGCGATCTGATGGCATCCGGCGCATTGGAATCGCGCCACGGAAGCGGTACTTTCGTATCGAGCAAGGTCGAGCGCATGGAGCAGTCGCTCTGGCGGCTGTCCTCCTTCTCCGCCGACATGCGCTCGCGCGGGCGTCAACCGGCCGCAAAGATATTGTCACGGACGGTCAATACGCCGTCGCCGGACGAATCCTTCCTGCTCGGGCTTGGCGGTGACGAGCCGGTGCTCAGGCTCGACCGATTGCGTCTCGCCGACGGCCTGCCGCTGGCGATCGAACGTGCCGTGGTGCCGATCAAATTTTTAGGCGACGATGCCGGCGGCGAGGGATCGCTCTATGATGCGCTGACCGCCAACGGCCACAGGCCGGTGCGGGCGCTGCAGCGGCTGACCGCGGTGACGCTTGACCCGTCCTCTGCGGCGATCCTGAATGTCGATGCCGGCGCGCCAGCGCTGCTGATCGAACGCGTCTCGCGCCTGGAAGACCAGCGCGTCGTTGAATACACCCGCTCGCATTATCGCGGCGATGCCTATGATTTCGTTGCCGAATTGAGAATCGGAGATGACCTATGAGTGAGAACCAGTCGCTGATGCTTCAAGAAGCGGGCCAATCGCCGGAGGTGGTGGCCACGCTTCTCGAAAAGGAAAAACCGGTCTTTGCCGAGATCGCCCGGCTGTTTTCCTCAGCCCGCCCGAGCGTGGTGACGACGGCGGCGCGCGGCTCCTCGGACCATGCCGCCACCTTCTTCAAATATCTTTTCGAGATCACCTGCGGCGTCCCGGTCGCATCGGTCGGCCCGTCGATCGCTTCGGTCTACGGCGCTGCCCTCCATCTGAAGGGTGGCGTTCATTTCACCGTCTCGCAGTCGGGCGCCAGCCCCGATATCGTCGCGCTGCAGGAGGCGGCCAAGAAGGGCGGGGCGACGACGATCGCCGTCGTCAACGTCATCGACAGCCCGCTGGCGAAACAGGCCGATATCGTTCTCGGCCTCAATGCCGGAGCGGAAAAGAGCGTCGCGGCGACGAAATCCTTCATCGCCTCGGTCGCTGCCCTTTCCGGGGTGACGGCTGCGATCGGCGGCGCGTCCGAGCTGCAGGCTGCACTCGGCAAACTGCCGGAGGCGCTTTCGGCCACCGCCGGGATCGACACGGCGGCAGCCGAAGAGGTGCTCTTCAACGCGACCTCGCTCTATACGGCCGGCCGCGGCCCGGCCTTCGCGATCGCGCTCGAAGCGGCGCTGAAGGCCAAGGAAACGTCCGGCCTGCATGCCGAAGCCTTCTCGCTGGCGGAACTGATGCACGGTCCGATGCGCCTGGTGCAGCCGGGCTTTCCGATCGTCGCCTTTGCGCCCGACGATGCGGCCTTCGCCAATAACGGCCTAGCGCTGGAGCGTCTGCAGAAGCTCGGCGCCACCACTGTCGGTTTTTCCACCCAGCCGCTTTCCGGCATCAATCTGCGCGTGCCGACGACGGGCAACGGCCTGGTCGATCCGCTGGTGTCGCTGCTCGTCTATTATCGGCTGATCGAGTCGGTGACGCGGCGCAAGGGCTTCGATCCCGACAGGCCGGCAAACCTGCTCAAGGTGACGGAGACGGTCTGATGGCCCGCAAGATCTTTGTCGGCGCGCGCATCTTCGATGGCGAGCGCTTCCATGACGACAAGGCGCTCATCGTTGCCGATGGCCGGGTCGAAGCGATTGCTGCTGGAAACGATCTGCCGGATGGCGAGACGGTGACGCTTTCCGGCGGCGTGCTATCGGCCGGCTTCATCGATGCGCAAGTCAATGGCGGCGCCGGACGGATGCTGAACGACGAACCTTCGGTTGCCTCGATGGAGATCATCGCCGGCGGGCACCGCCCCTATGGCACGACATCGCTGCTGCCGACGCTGATCACCGATACGGCTGAAGCGTCCATTGCCGCGATCGAGGCGGCGACAGAAGCGGTCAAGGCGAACCGCGGCGTCGCCGGTCTGCATCTCGAAGGCCCGCATCTGGCACCGGCACGCAAGGGCGCGCATCTGGCCGAACTGATGCGGCCGGTCGAGGGCCGCGACGTCAAGGCGTTCATCCAGGCGCGCGAGGCGATCGGCACGCTGCTCGTCACCATGGCCGCCGAGCAGGTGACGGTTGCCCAGGTGCGCGAACTTGCGGAAGCCGGCGTGACCGTCAGCATCGGCCACTCCGATTGTTCGAGCGAGGCAGCGGCGGAACGTTTCGATGCCGGCGCGCGCGGCGTCACGCATCTCTTCAACGCCATGAGCCAGCTGGGGCACCGAGCGCCCGGCCTCGTCGGCGCGGCGATCGATCATCCCTCGACCTGGTGCGGCATCATCGCCGACGGTCATCACGTCGATCCGAAGGCCTTGCGCACGGCGCTGCGCGCCAAGCGCGGTGAAGGCAAGCTGTTCTTCGTCACCGACGCGATGTCGCTCGTCGGGTCTGAGAAGGACTCGTTCACGTTGAACGGGCGCACCGTCCGGCGCGAAAGGGGAGGCTTCTGCTCGAAGCTTGTGCTGTCCGACGGCACGCTGGCCGGTTCCGACGTCGACATGATCTCGACGATCCGCTACGGCGTCACCTATCTCGACCTGACGCTCGCCGAAGCCTTGCGCATGGCGACGCTTTACCCCGCCCGTTTCCTCAGGCTTGCCGATCGCGGCCATCTCTCGCCGGGCGCGCGCGCCGACCTCGTGCATCTCACCGATGCGCTTACCGTCATCGCCACCTGGCTTGCCGGCGAAACGGCGTGACCTCAAGGAGACGTGGGATGACCGATATCACCGATGCCTATTTCTCCAACCTGATCGGCCGGCTGGAAGAATTGAAGCAGACGCTTGCCGAGCCGATGGCGCAGGCGGCGGCCGTCATTCTCGATGCTGCCCGCGGCGACAAGCGCGTCTATGTCTTCGGCACCGGCCATTCGCATATGCTGGCCGAAGAGGTGCATTATCGGGCCGGCGGGCTCGCCTTCACCGTGCCGGTGCTCGTCGGCTCGGCCATGCTGCATGAGGGTGCGGTCATCAGTTCGGTCTATGAGCGCACGCAGGGCCTGGTGCGGCCGATGTTGGAGCGATACGGCATGCAGCCGGGCGATGTCATCATCATCGCCTCCAATTCGGGCGTGAACGCCGCGCCGATCGAGGCTGCCGACTATGCGCGCGAAATCGGCGCAAAGGTGATCGCCATCACGTCGATCGCCTATTCCTCAGCGATCGCCAATGGCCGCCGGCGGCTTGCCGACGCGGCCGATGTGGTGCTCGACAACGGGCTGCCGCCGGGTGACGCCGTTCTCGATCTGGAAGGCACGGGCCTTCGGGTTGGGCCGGTCTCGACGGCGGTCGGAGTGACGGTCATCAATGCGATCTTCGCCGAAGTCGCCTCGGAGCTTTCGAAATCCGGCGATGCGCCGGTTTATCTCAGCGCCAATATGCCGGGTGCCGCCGAGATCAATCAGAAGCTCGTGCGGAAATACCGGCCGCGCAACCCGCATCTCTAAAGCGCATCGCATCGAATTTGATTCATGCAATTTATGCATGTCGTTATCCCGGAACCGCTGCACACTTCCTGATGACATGCATTGACCGGAAATTCCCTGTTGGCGGCGGACACAAAAAAGCCGGTCGAAACCGGCCTTTTGCATGCGATGATGACGAGGATCAGTCCTTGGCGCGTTCGACGTAGGAATTGTCTTCCGTTGCGATGACGACGCGGGTGCCGGCATTGATGTGCGGCGGCACCATGGTGCGCACGCCGTTCGACAGCATCGCCGGCTTGTAGGAAGACGATGCCGTCTGACCCTTGACGACCGGCTCGGTCTCGGTGATTTCGAGCGTCACGTGGCGCGGCAGTTCGAGCGCCAGCGGAATGCCTTCATGGATCGACAGGACGCAGGACATGCCTTCCTGCAGATAGGCCTTCTGATCGCCCATGGTTTCGACATCGACCACGACCTGATCGTAGTTGCCGGGGTTCATGAAGTGGAAGCCTTCGCCGTCTTCATAGAGATACTGGAAGGAGACGTCCTCGACGAAGGCGCGCTCGACCTGCTCGGTGGTGCGCCAGCGCTCGGAGACCTTCACGCCGTCGACGATGCGGCGCATGTCGACCTGGGTGACCGGCGTGCCCTTGCCCGGGTGAAAGTTCTGAGCGGTGAGAACGACGTAGAGCTTGCCGTCGACATCGAGAACGTTGCCCTTGCGGACCGAAGAGGCGATGACCTTGACCATAAGACTTCCTTGTAACTCGGCTTTCGGCGTCGTAGATGACTGTCGAGACGCCTCGGAGACGCAAATATTTTTCTTTGGGGCGCAACTAACCTAAAATCCGGGAAATAGCCATCCCCATACCGGCTTCTCCGGCGAAGAAAGCTTGGAATGAACTCTTCGGCGAAAGCGTCCCCCTGGTGGACCCCGTCCGTGCATGCCGATCGCCGTCCGTTCCTGATCGGGCGCAATGCGATCCAGGCGGCGCTGCGCGGCTTTTTTGCGCGCGAGGATTTCATCGAGGTGGATACGGCGGTGCTGCAAATCTCGCCGGGCAACGAGGCGCATCTGCATGCCTTCGCCACGGAAGCGCTGACGACGGACGGGCAAAAGGCGCCATTCTATCTGCACACCTCGCCGGAATTCGCTTGCAAGAAGCTGCTTGCGGCGGGTGAGGAACGTATCTCGTGTTTTGCCCATGTCTATCGCAACCGCGAGCGCGGGCCGCTGCACCATCCCGAATTCACCATGCTCGAATGGTACCGGGCCGGCGAAAGCTATGAGAGCCTGATGATGGATTGCGTGCGGATTCTGGCGCTTGCGACCGAGACGGCAAACACCGAAAAGCTTGCCTATCGCGGCGGCGAGAGCGATCCTTTCGCCGGTCCGGAGCGGATCAGCGTTGCCGAAGCCTTCGAGCGCCATGCCGGCATCGATCTTCTCGCCTCGGTCGCCGCCGACGGTTCGACCGATCGCGATCATCTGGCCGCCGAGATGAAGCGTGTCGGCATGCGTGTTGCCGATGACGACGGCTGGGCCGATCTGTTCAGCCGGGTGCTTGTGGAAAAAATCGAGCCGCATCTCGGCTTCGGCCGCATCACCATCCTCGACGAATATCCGGTCTCGGAAGCAGCGCTCGCGCGCCCTTCGGCCCGCGATCCACGCGTTGCCGAGCGTTTCGAGCTCTATGCCTGCGGAGTCGAACTTGCCAACGGCTTCGGCGAACTCACTAGTGCTGCCGAGCAGCGGCGGCGGTTCGAGATCGAGATGGCCGAGAAGGCGCGTGTTTATGGCGAGACCTATCCGCTCGACGAGGATTTCCTCGCCGCACTGTCGCTGATGCCCGAGGCAAGCGGCATCGCGCTCGGCTTTGACCGGCTGGTGATGCTGGCGACGGGAGCGTCGCGCATTGATCAGGTGCTTTGGGCGCCGGTCGCGGAGTATGGACGATGAATGCCGTCAAACCGGTCAAGAGCGTCGACGATCTGGTGATGGCGGGGCTGGTCTCTTCCGCCGATCGCAGAGCGCTCGAGGAGGTTGCCGTGCGTTACGCAATTGCCTTGACGCCTGTTATGACCAGGCTGATCGATCGCGCCGATCCCGCTGATCCGATCGCGCGGCAGTTCGTGCCCGATGCCGCCGAACTCACGGTCTTGCCTGAAGAACGCGCCGATCCGATCGGCGATCACGCCCATAGCCCGGTCGAAGGCATCGTCCACCGCTATCCCGATCGCGTGCTGCTGAAGGCCGTGCATGTCTGCCCGGTCTATTGCCGCTTCTGCTTCCGGCGCGAAATGGTCGGGCCGCAGGGTCTCGGGACGCTCGATGCGGCGGCGATGCAGGCAGCCTTTGACTATATCAGAGGTCACGAGGAGATCTGGGAGGTCATCCTCACCGGTGGCGATCCGCTGGTGCTGTCCCCGCGCCGCCTTCGCGAGATCATGGAGGCGCTGGCGGACATTGCGCATGTGAAGATCGTGCGTTTCCACACGCGTGTTCCCGTCGTCGATCCCGACAAGATCGACGACGCACTGATCGCCGCGCTGAAGGCGAGCGGCAAGACGGTCTATGTGGCGCTGCACGCCAATCACGTGAGGGAACTGACGGCGGAAGCGCGTGCCGCCTGCGCCCGTCTGGTCGATGCCGGCATTGCCATGGTCAGCCAGTCGGTGCTGCTCAAAGGCGTCAACGACGATCCCGACGTGCTTGCGGCGCTGATGAAGGCCTTCGTCGAAATCCGCGTCAAACCTTATTACCTGCATCACCCGGATCTGGCGCCCGGCACCGGCCACTTCAGATTGACGATCGAGGAGGGACAAAGGATCGTCTCGGCGTTGCGCGGACGGGTTTCCGGGCTCTGCCAGCCGACCTACATCCTCGATATCCCGGGCGGTTACGGCAAAACCGTCGTCAGCGGCAGCACCGTGCAGGCCAGGGGCGATGGATGTTATTCCGTCTCGGATTATCGCGGTGACGAGCATTCCTACCCACCCGCTGAATGACGTGAAACGGCGTTTTCCGTGTCATTTCTGTACTCGCCGCGGCGAAAATTGCGTCGAGCGCCGTCGACGAAATAGGCGTAATGCGTTGATTTTAAATCGATATTGGAACTCCTGCCACGGCGATCGCTAAAATTCTAGCTGTGAGCCTTAGTCATATTTAACGCTATAAATTAGCGGAATTTTCTGTTTTCCGCACTAAAAGAACGCTCATGACAAGGCGATGAACGCCGGTTCGGGATCATGAGAATCTTGGAGTGATGGGATGAATAAGACAATCCGCGACCTTGTAGCCAAATTCGGCAAACTTCCGGCGTCGATCGACCAGGTCGCCGACGATGCCGATCTTTATGCGGCAGGTCTGACGTCCTTTGCTTCGGTGCAGCTGATGCTTGGCATCGAAGAAGCCTTCGACATCGAATTTCCCGACAATCTCCTGAACCGTAAATCCTTCGCGAGCATCTCGGCGATCGCCAGGACGGTCGATCTCATTCGGGACAGCCGGAAGGTCGCCTGATGAATTTCCCCGTCAAGATCATGCAGGACGGTCTTGTCGCGCGGGTCGCCCGAGTCGCCGAAATCGCGGCGAAACACGCCGATGCCGTCGATGTCGAAGCCCGCTTCCCCAGGGAAGCCGTGGATGCAATGAAGGCCGAAAGACTGCTCGGCATCCAGGTGCCGCGCCAATTCGGCGGCGAATCCGCCTCAATCACTGAGATCGCCGAATTGTGCTCGATGCTCGGTCAGGCCTGCGCTGCAAGCGCCATGGTCTTCGCCATGCATCACATCAAGCTGTCGAGCCTTGTCGAACATGGCGCCGACAGCGAATGGCATGGCGACTTCATGCGCCGCATTGCGGCCGAGCAGCTGCTGATCGCATCGGCCACCACCGAGGGCGGTATCGGCGGAAACCTGCGCAACAGTATCTGCGCTGTCGAAGTCGACGGCGATACCTGCCGTCTCGAAAAGGATGCGACCGTCATTTCCTACGGTTCGCATGCCGACGCCATCCTCATCACCTCGCGTGCCCATGCGAAGGCGGCTTCCTCAGACCAGGTGCTGACGGCCTTTCTCAGGGACCAGTACACGCTCGAGAAGACGCACGCCTGGAATACGCTCGGCATGCGTGGCACCTGCTCCGATGGCTTCCTCTTCAAAGGCGAAGCGCCGGCGCATCAGATCCTGCCGAAGCCTTTCGCCGAGATCGCGGCGCAATCCATGCTCGCTTCGTCGCACCTGTTATGGAGCGGCGTCTGGTACGGCATCGCGGTCGACGCCGTCGCGCGCGCCCAGGCCTTCGTGCGCGCTGCCGCGCGCAAGGCGCCGGATACTCAGCCGCCGGGCGCCTTGCGCCTCGCCGAAGTTTCGAACCTGCTGCAGATGGTCAAATCCAACGTGGTTGCCGGACTCAAGGCCTATGAGGATGCAAAGGCCGATGTCGACAGGCTGTCCTCGATGGGCTTTGCCGTGGCGATGAACAACGTCAAGATCGCCTCTTCCGAGACGATCCTGGAGATCGTCAACCATGCCATGCTGATCTGCGGCATCATGGGCTACAAGAACGGCACGCCCTTCAGTCTCGGACGCCATCTGCGCGACGCGCATTCGGCTCAGCTCATGATTTCGAACGACCGCATCCTCGGCAATACGTCGAGCATGCTTCTTGTCCATAAGCAGGACACTAGCCTACTGGGGTGACAGTCATGGATATGCAGACCTCGTTTCTCGACCGGCTTTTCGAAGCCGGCCTGCTGATCGATACGGGCATCGATGGGCTCTATGGCCGCAGCGGCCAATTCGAGGAGGTGATCGCTGCCTTCGAGCGTCTCATCGACAAGGTTGGCGGCGGCGACGGTGCGGAGGCCATGCGCTTTCCGCCCGGCATGAATCGCGCCTTCTTCGAAAAGAGCGGCTATATGAAGAGCTTCCCGCAGCTTGCAGGAACGGTGCATAGTTTCTGCGGCAGCGAACTCGATCATGTCAGCCTGCTGCAATGCATGGAAGTCGGCGAGGACTGGACCAAGGGTCAGGAGGCGACCGATATCGTGCTGACCCCGGCTGCCTGCTATCCGCTCTATCCGACGGTTGCCAAGCGCGGCAATCTGCCGAAGACGGGCGGCCTGTTCGATCTGCAATCCTATTGCTTCCGCCATGAGCCGTCGAAAGATCCGGCCCGCCAGCAGCTGTTCCGCATGCGCGAATATGTCTGCATGGGCACCGAAGAGCATGTCACCGATTTCCGCCAACGCTGGATGGATCGCGGCGTCGAGATGATGAAGGCCGTCGGCCTCGATGTAACGATCGATATCGCCAACGATCCGTTCTTCGGCCGCGCCGGCAAGATGCTCGCCAACAATCAGCGCGACCAGAACCTGAAGTTCGAACTGCTGATCCCGATCACCTCGGCCGCCAATCCGACCGCCTGCATGAGCTTCAACTATCATCAGGATGCCTTCGGTTCGAAGTGGGGCCTGAACCTCGAAGACGGCAGTGTCGCGCATACGGCCTGCGTCGGCTTCGGGCTGGAGCGCATCGCGCTTGCCCTCTTCCACCATCACGGGCTCGAGGTGAAGGAATGGCCGGCCAACGTACGGAAAGCGCTGTGGGGCTGAGCCGGTCGATGACATCGGTATTTTCGGGAATCGACCCGGAAACCTACCGTCAGCACGCGCTGCATTCCGGCGAACGCGCCTGGCCGGAAACCAATTGCTACGTCGATCTCTGGATCGAAGTGCTGGCGACCTCGGGGGTGGCGCCCGAGGCGATGCTCGGTTTCACCCTGACGCAGGATTTCGAGGGCGATCAGTTCACCTTCTTTAAGGTGCCGCTCGAGGATCTCGACGCGCTCTATGGCATTCGCGCAACCGAGCTTGCCATCTACGACCGTGTCGAACGCCATGTCGAAGTCCAGATCGCGCGGGGCCGTCTCTGCCTGATCGAGATGGATTCCTTCTACATGCCGGATACGCGCGGCACCGCCTACCGGCAGGAGCACGGCAAGACGACGGTTGCGATCAACCGGCTGGACGTTGCGGCCAAGCGCGTCGATTATTTCCACAATGCCGGCTATTTCCGCCTCGAAGGCGAGGATTTCGATGGGCTGTTCCAGCTGCACCTGACGGAGAACGAGCCGCCGTTCCTGCCCTATACGGAATTTGCACGGTTCCCGGAAAAGCCCGCTGACGAAGCGCATCTCAGCGCCACTGCCCGGCGGCTTGCCGGCGTTCATTTCAGCAGGCGCCCGAGCGAAAATCCGATCCGCGCCTTTGCAGCCGTCTTTCCGCAGCAGGTCGAAGCGGTTGCCGAGCGGCCGTTCGGATTCTTCCACAAATATGCCTTCAACACGCTTCGCCAGGTCGGCGCCAATTTCGAGCTGGCGGCCGATTATCTGGCCTGGCTTTCCGCAGATGAATTCGCCGCCGCCGCCGAGCATGCCCGGCGCATTTCGGACGTGGCGAAATCGGTGCAGTTCCAGCTTGCGCGCGCCATTGCCCGCCGGAAGTTCGAGCCGCTGCAGGCAGCCCTTGATCCGGCCGCCGATGCATGGGATTCCATGATGACATCGCTTGCGGAGCGAATCTGAGGCCGGAGATCTGACCATGCGCGGGCGTTTGGCAAGCATCGGTGCCGAGGAAAGCCTGCTTTCCGAAGGCTGGAACCTGATCCTGACGGAGCCGGGCGCCTGCGCCGTGCCGCATGATATTCCGCTCTCCGCGCAGTTCACTCCCGCCCCCGTTCCCGGGACCGTTGCCGCAGCACTCGAAAAGGCCGGACTGTTCGACCGGGAAAATCCAGAGCCGTTGAATACGCGGGATGCCTGGTATCTCTGCCGGCTGTTCGATGCCGAGCCGGGTGAAGCGATCCTGTGTTTCGCGGGACTTGCCACGCTTTGCCATGTCTTCCTCAACGGCCAGGAAATCCTTTTTTCCGAGAGCATGTTCACGGCCCATGAAATCCCGGTGACGCTGGTGGGTGGCGACGAGCTGGCGCTGTGTTTCCGGGCGCTCGGCCCCCGCCTGTCGGAGCCCGGCCCGCGTGCGCGCTGGCGGCCGCAGATGATCACGCCGGCGGGTCTCAAAAATTTCCGCACGACGCTGCTCGGCCATATGCCGGGCTGGTGCCCCGATATCCATGCGGTCGGGCCATGGCGGCCGATCTCGCTGGTGCGGCGCAACCCCGTCTCGATCGACAATGTCTCCGTCCGCGCCGTGTTAGACGAGAACGGCGTCGGCCGTCTCAGCGTTTCCCTGCACAGCAATGCCGAGAATCCGGCAATGCTGCTGCGCTGCGGCGGCATGGAGCAGCCTTTCGAGAAGATCGGCGACAGTCATTACTCTTCTATCCTCAAGCTTGCCGACATCGAGCCCTGGTGGCCGCATACGCACGGCGCTCCGCGTCTCTATGAGCTGACGCTCGTTTCCGACGGCGTGGACTATCCGCTCGGCACGACCGGCTTCCGGCGGATCGACGTCGAGCGCGGCGCCGATGGCGACGACTTCGCGCTCCTTATTAACGGCGAACGCATCTTCTGCCGCGGCGCGGTGTGGACGACAGCCGATATCGCGCGTCTGCCGGGCACGCGGGCGGATTATGAGCCGTTCCTGCGGCTTGCCGCGCAAGCCGGCATGAACATGATCCGCATCGGCGGCACCATGGCCTACGAGACACCGGATTTCTTCGGGCTTTGCGACGAACTCGGCCTGCTGGTCTGGCAGGATTTCATGTTCGCCAACTTCGATTATCCGCGCAACGACAAGGCTTTTCTCGGCCACGTGCATGCGGAGGTCGAGGAATTCCTGCACGGCGTCCAGGCGTCGCCATCGCTGGCGGTGCTCTGCGGCGGCAGCGAAATCCATCAGCAGGCGGCGATGCTCGGTCTGCCCGTGGAATTCTGGAGCGGACCGGTTACCGATGAAATCATCCCGGCCATCGTTACGCGCATGCGTCCCGACGTGCCCTACGTTCCGAATTCGCCTTATGGCGGGGCGATGCCGTTTTCGCCGAATGCCGGTATCGCCCATTATTACGGCGTCGGCGCCTATATGCGGCCGATTGCCGATGCGCGCCGCGCCGATGTGCGTTTTGCCTCAGAAAGCCTTGCGTTTGCGCATGTGCCGCAGCTAAGGACGCTGCATCGTCATCTCGACGTGCCGGCCGTCCACAGCCCGCTCTGGAAGGCCCGCGTGCCGCGCGACCGCAGCGCATCCTGGGATTTCGAGGACGTTCGCGATTTCTATCTGGAGCTTCTCTATGGTTTCGATCCGGCCCGCCTGCGGCGCGAGGATTCGGAACTTTATCTCGATTTCTCCCGCGCCGTCACTGGCGAGGTGATTGAGGAGACGTTTGCCGAATGGCGGCGCAAGGGTTCGGCTTGCAACGGCGCGCTCGTCTGGACGCTGCAGGACCTGCTGCCCGGTCCCGGCTGGGGGGTGATCGATTCCACCGGCGAGCCGAAGCCGGTCTGGTATGCGATGCGCCGCGCCTTTCGGCCGGTGCAGACGGTGTTCACCGACGAGGGAACCAACGGCCTCGACGTGCATGTCGTCAACGAGACGGACGCAGACCTCGACGTCGAGCTCGAAGTCGTCTGCCTGCGCGATGGAAAGCAGCAGGTCGTCAGCGGCAGCAGGGCCTTCAAACTGGCGGCAAGGGACACGGAACGTCTTGCCGCGACCGCGCTGTTCGGTGCCTTTTTCGATACGACCTATGCCTTCCGCTTCGGACCGCCGTCGCATGATGTCAGTGTGGCGCGCCTGCGTTCGCTTGCGGATGGCGCCGTTCTAGCCGAAAGCTTCCACTTTCCCTGCGGACGGGACAAGGCGCTGCATGAAGCAGGCATCGAGGCATCGCTCGGAAGAGATGGCGACGACTGGTTCGTCGATCTCAGGACCGACCGGCTGGCGCAATCGGTGCATATCGACGTCGACGGCTATCGGCCCGATGACGACTGGTTCCATCTCGCGCCCGGCGCGATGCGGCGCGTGAAACTCGTCGCGCTGTCGGGCACTGAGAGCGATATCGCGCCCGCAGGCGAGGTCAGAAGCCTAGGCAGTTCGCATCGTGTCGTGCTCTCGGGCTGACGCTCTCTGTGAAAAACGATGCCCATCCATTGAGAAAGACCGTGATTTGAGAACGACATACCGCTTTTTGCGTGCCCATGTCCTGCAGCGGCTGATCCCGCGGTCGCGCCTTGCCTTCAATCCGCGCCGGCCGGTGGAAATCGTCGGCTATCTCTCGATGGCTGTCGGCGTCGGCGAATCGGCAAGGCTCTGCGCCGGTGCGCTCTCCGAAGCCGGAAGGGCAATTTCGCTCTCCGACGTCAGCACGCATCCCGACGAGAAGTCCTTCCCCGGATGGACGTCGTCGCGTCTTTCCACCGAGCCGCCAGGAAGCCGTATCTGGCACCTCAATCCGCCGATGCTGCCGCGCGCCATCCTGAAGAAGGGTGTCGGCAATTTCACCCGCACCTTCAATATCGGCTACTTCGCCTGGGAGCTCGAAGTGGTGCCGGCGGAATGGCGCAATGCCATGCACTACATGAACGCGGTCTTCGTGCCGTCGGAATTCACCCGGCGGGCGATTGCGCCGCTCACCAAGGCACCGGTCCTCGTCGTTCCCCATCCGGTGATCGAGGCGCCGGCGACCGAAGGCATGCGGGAGAGGTTCGGCATCGAGAAGGACGCCTTTCTCGTCAGCTTCATCTTCAGCGCCGGCTCGTCGATCAACCGGAAAAATCCGCAGGCCGTCATCGAGGCTTTCAGGATATTTGCCGCCGAAGCCCCAAGCGCCTTCCTGTTGATGAAGGCCAGCGGCGATGTGAACAAGGATGAAGCCCTCAGCGCGCTGGTCGCTTCGGTCGCGGGCGACGCCCGGATCAGGATCGTCACCGACAGGCTGTCGAACGCCGATATCAACGGCCTCATCCGCTCTTCCGACGCCTATCTTTCGCTGCATCGTTCAGAGGGTTTCGGGCTGACGGTCGCCGAGGCGATCATGCAGGGCACGCCCGTCGTCTCCACGGCCTGGTCCGGCACAGCGGATTTCTGCGACCCCCGCAATAGCTGGCTGGTCCCCACTCCTCTGATCCCCGTCGTCGATACCCATCCCGAATTTGCCGGGCTTGAGGGTGCGGTCTGGGCGGATCCCTCTCCCGAAGCCGCCGCCGCCCATTTGAGCGACATCTTCCGCGCGCCCGAGCTCGCGCGAGGAAAGGCCGAGAAAGCGCGGGAGTTCCTACGGCACCATCTCGCAGACAACAGCTATGAGAGGGCGCTCCAGACGCTGGCGGCGATGCAATCCAGCTAAGGTGAGGTCGTCACTCCGCTTTATTTTAACATTTTCGCATTAGAGATGACGGGTATGCGGCTTTAGAGCATGGCGCGCAAAAGTGTGCGGCGGTTTTGCGATAACGGCATGCTTAAAAACGAGAGCTAAAGCGCGAGGAGCGAATCTGAAAGATCGCAGCGCGCTTTAGGCCGATGCCGGCGGATGGACAGATGTCGAAGGGTATTATCGCAAATTCGGTGATGAATGCGGCGGCAGGCATGCTGCTGCTGCTGACGGGTTTCGTTTCGTCGATCATAACCGCGCGGCTGCTCGGGCCGGAGGCCAACGGCATCGTCGCCTTCTCGCTGTGGCTGGTGGTCACGGGCGCCTCGATCGCCGAACTCGGTTCCAGCATCACGCTGTTGAAGACCCTGCCGCAGCTTTCGGCGGAAGGTTACGATATGCGCCGTCGGCGGGGTTTTGCCGCCATCCTCGTCAGCTTCATGATGTTTTCGACCGTCGTGCTGCTGGCGCTCTACGCGCTGTTCTTCCTGACGTCGGAGGAGATGCACTGGGCCGATACCGCGCCGTCCGTCGCGCTTGTCACCGGCGTGCTGTTCTTCGTCCAGGCAATTGGATCCTTCGTCAAATTCTACCTGATCGGCGAAAAGAAACTGGGCGCCTTCTTCCGGCTGACGGTTGCCGTCTCGATCGTACAGCTTGCCGGCGTTGCCGTCGGCGCCGTGCTCTATGGGGTGGAAGGCGTTCTCGTCGGTTATGCGCTCGGCCAGCTCGTGCTTTTCTTCGCCACACTGCCGATCCTTCTTGCGCGGCGCGACTGGTGCGGGGTCTCTCTCAAAGCGCTCGCCTCCTCCTCGGTCATCCTGTCGATCCAGTTTATTATCGATTCGATCTTCCTTAATCGGCTCGAGCTGCTCTTCCTGCAGCAGTTCTGGTCGGTGGAGATGGTCGGCTACTACGCCGTCGGCCTGTCGATCGCCAATATCGCGCTGCAGCTGCCGATCCAGATGACCGGCAGCCTGCTGCCCTATTATTCCGAGCGGCGGCACAACAGCGACGATTCGACCTTGCCGGTCGAGGTCTTCGCCGCCGTCACCCGCAGCATGGCCTATATCGTATTGCCGATGAGCCTCGGGCTGGCGGCGATCTCCAGTGAATTGGTGCTCGTGGTGTTCGGCGAAGCGTTCCGCCGCAGCGGAACGGTGGTAGCGCTGCTTGCGCTGGTCGCGCCCGCCTATACCTTCATGCAGATCCTCAGTCTCTACCTCTTGTCGATGGACAGGGTTCGCTCTCGCCTGAACATCAGTGTGATAGGTGGCCTTCTGATGGTAGTCGGTTGTTTACTGATCATACCTAGGCTTGCAGCCGAGGGTGCCGCACTCGTGCGCATCCTCGTCTTCGTTGCGATGTCGGTGATGATGATCAGACAGACAGGATTCGGATCCCAGCTTTCAGGCCTCTACACAAGCCTGACGAAGGTGACCCTTGCCGCCGTGCTTTGTGCTTGCGGGGCGCTCTCGGTGCTGGAATTCATCCAGGGGCCGGTCGGTCTCGTCGCCGCGATCCTTGCCGGCACATTCTGCTATCTCGTGGCACTCCGCCTGCTGCGCGTCATGCCGGCCGAAGATGTCGAGGTCATGCGCTCCATTCTCGCCAAGATGCCGCGGGTGCTGCAGCGCCCTGTAGGCTACGCGATCAATTTCATTGCGCCGCGGCTTCCGGGCGACCCCGACCGCGCCAAGGTCGCGCCCGGGGAATTTTCGCTCGAACCGGCCGAGGGTGCCGGGCGCAACGCCGCCCTGCCTGTCGTCTTCGACGGCACGATCGGGCTGTTCATGCCTGAAAACCCTCTGGCGAAAAAGCGTTCGGCCGCCGTGCTCTTCGTCAGCCCCTGGGGTTTCGAGGAAATGTGCAGCCGCAAATTCTTCCGTGTGGCCGCCGAGCATTTCTCGGATATCGGCGTGGCGAGCCTGCGTTTCGACTATCGCGGCACCGGCGATGCGCTCGATTTCGGCGCGCTGCCGGCAAGGCTGGAAACCTGGGAAAATTCGATCCGCGCGGCGGCCGCCAAGCTCAAATCGCTGAGCGGCTGCGACCGTATCATCCTCATCGGACAGGGGCTCGGCGCAACGCTTGCTCATCGCATCGGCGCTTCGATCGACGGCGTCGACAGCCTCGTCATGCTGGCGCCGGTGCTGAGCGGCCGGGCCTATCTGCGCGAACTCAACATGTGGTCCAAGATCATCGATGCCGATCTCGGCCTCGGCAAGGAGCATGTCCAGACCGCGAAGGTGCAGATCGCCGGGCTCGTCATGCCCGAAGAGATCGCCGCCGAACTCGGCAAGCTCAACATCGCCGCGCCGCAGGGGCTTGCTGCGTCGCGTTATCTGATCCTCGAGCGTCCCGCCAAGGTCGACGATACCGGCTTTGCCGATGCGCTGAAGGCGCTCGGCGCCGACGTCGAACAGACGGTTTTCGAAGGCTATGACGAGCTCGCCACCAATCCGCTGTTTGCCAAGACGCCGGCTGAGGTCGTCGAGTTGCTGAAGACGTGGCTGGAGAGGATGACGACGGAGACGTCCGGCGCGCATTCGCCGGCGACGATCGAAAATGCGCCGCTTGCCGGCGAGGGTTTTGTCGAAACACCGGTGCGTTTCGGCAGCCACGACCATCTGGTCGGCGTCGTCAGCCGGCCGCTCGGCGAGATCAAGGGCAATGCGGTTCTCTTCCTGTCGACGGCCTATGACCGGCATGCCGGCTGGGGACGGACGACGGTGGATATGGCGCGTGAGCTCGCACGTCAGGGCGTCGTTTCGCTGCGCTTCGATTCCGCCAATGTCGGAGACAGCCCGCCGCGGCCGGATGCGCCGGAACAGGTGCTTTATTCCAGCACGCAGACCGAGGATGCGGTTGCCGCGCTCGATCTGCTCGAAAGCGTCGTTGCAGGTCCGGTCATGGTGGCCGGCCGGTGCAGCGGCGGCTACGTCGCCTTCCGCGCCGGCGTCGCCGACGAGCGGTTGAAGGCGGTGGTCTCGATCAATCCCTTCGTCTATTACTGGGATCCCGAGGTGCCGGTGCGTCGGGAGCATGTCGTTTCCGTCCCGCGCAGCCTGGATGACTACGGTCAGCGCCTGGCGCGGGTGGATACGCTGAAGCGGCTGCTCAGCGGCCAGGTGGACGTGGTGTCGGCGCTGCAGAATATCGTCATCGCCGGTGGCCGGCGTCTGTCACCCTTTATCGCGCCGCTGCTGGAACTGCTTCCCGACCGGCGCCATATTGCTCGCGAGGTTCGGCATTCCTTCGCGCTGTTCGGCAAGCGCAAGGTGCCGCTGACGCTGATTTACAGCGAGGGCGATGTCGGGCTCGACCATGTCTATTTCCATTTCGGACCGCGCGGCGCCAAGCTTTCCCGCTATCCGAATGTGCGGCTGCTGATGCTGCCGGATGCCGACCACAATCTGACGCCGCCGCAATCGCGCAAATTCGTGCTCGACGAGATCATCCGCCTGGCGAGGGCGTGAGGAATTTCAGGCCGGTAGTTCAGATGCTGTCTGCAGTGGCGACGTTCAGCGACCGATAGAGATCGATATAACGCCCGGCAACAATGTCCCAGGAGTAACCGCGCGCGGCGTCGAGAAGCCCGGCGCGGACGGCGTCAGGTTGGCGTGCGAGCGTTTCATAGGCCGCTTCGATCCCGGTCGCGGCGGTCTCCGGATTGGTGAAATCGGCAAGCGTGATGACGGGATGCCGGCCGGCAAGTGTCGTAAAGGCGTCGTTGGCGTTCAGCACCGGCAGCAGGCCGGCGCTCATCGCCTCCAGCGCCACCAGGCCGAAACCTTCATATTCCGAGGCGGAGGCGAAGAGCGAGGCGTCGGCGATGATGCGCCGGATGGCGGCGTTGTCGGGTGAGACGTGCAGGGTGACGCGGCCGGACAGGTCGCGGCCTTCGATCGCGGCTTCGACGTCGGCCCGGTTCTGATCGGATTCGGCCCCGACGATGTCGAGATGCCATTCCGCATTGCGCGTCTTCAGCTCGGCCATCGCATCGAGCAAATGGTCCAGCCGCTTGTTGACCGAGAACCGGCCGATGGTGACGATGCGGCGCCGCGCCCGGCGCGAAGCAGTGTCGGCAAATTTACCGATATCGGCGCCGTTTTCGATCAGCAGGCTGTCGGGCACGATTTCGGAAAACTGCTTGAGGTCGGAGGCGCTGCAGCAGACGACCCGCCGGTAGGCCAGTGCCGAAGCGCGGGTCAGCGTCCGGAACCAGATCTTCTTGATCGCCGCGTATTTCCTGGTGTGGAAGAAGCCGCCATGGGTGGTGACGATCATCGGCTTGCGGTGCAGCAGCCGGCCCCAGGCGAGCGCGTCGAAGAAGAAATCGATGGCATGGACGTGGACGAGATCGGCATCGGCGAGATGGCCGAAAACTTTGGGCGCCAGTGGATAACGGCTGCTGCCGGACCAGGGAATGCGCACCACCTCGATGCCGTCGATATCTTCGCGCGGCGGCAGCTTGTCATCAGGTGCGGTGAACAGCGAATCGAGGGTGACGACGCGGACGCGATAACCGCGGCGAACGGTCTGGCGGGCGAGATTGGCGACAACGTCTTCCAGGCCGCCCCGGTTGGGCAGGAACTGGCGCACGACATGGACGATCAGCGGCGCCGTTTCCGGCTGCGGCCTCTCGCGCATCCTGTCTGCCTCGACGATCACCATTTTCCACCTATCGCTGCACGCGCCGCCTCATGCCGAGACGGGACTCTTATAGCAACGACCAGATATCTCAGGCGTTAAGCCGTGGTTTAAGCGGCATCCCGAGAGGCGATTCTTCGTAAAAAGGTTAACCGCGTCTGACGGAGTTCAGAGCATTTCCGTTTTTCTTCGCATCACGGAAATGCTCTGTCTTTTGTTTTTTACGCAATTCCCGGCAAAAGCGCTTCGCGCTTTGCCTGGCAAAACCGCTGCACACTTTTGCTGGAATTGCTTTAGAAGGCCTTGAAAGTCAGGGTCGTCAGCGAGCGGACGATGCCGGGAATGTTGGCGATGTTGTCGTTGATGAACTTGCCGATATCCTGGCCTTCCTCAATGTAGACCTTCAGCAGCAGGTCGTAGTCGCCGCTTGTGGAATAGAGCTCCGAGACCAGTTCGGTCTGGTAGATGGCGTCGGCGACCTCATAGGTCTTGCCGGGGGCGCATTGGAGCTGGACGAAGATCGGCTTCATGGGGATTTCCTGCAAAGGGTTGTTTGGCTAATATAATGGTCGAAAGCGCCATGCCGATGCAAGCCGTTCGTCACGCTGCCGGCTCGGCGGCCGCTTCCGCGACGATCCAGTCGCGGAAGGCGGCAAGCGGCGCATAGTGGGCACGCTCGGGCGGAAAGGCGAGATAATAGCGCTCGCGGCTTTCCATTTCGCCGTCGATGGCGGCGACGAGATCGCCGCGCCGCAGCTCTTCCTGCATCAGAAATTTCGGCAAAAGAGCGATGCCGAGACCGGCGATCGCCGCTTGCGCGGCGGTGGCGAACTGGTCGAAGAGCATGCCGTGCACGCTTTCGAAAGACACGCCGTTGCCGGCGAACCATTGCTCCCAGGCGTCGGGCCGGGTCGTCAGATGCAGCAGCGGAACGGACAGCAGATCCTGCGGCCCGGAGATCGTGTATCGCTTCAGAAAATCGGGGCTGCAGGCCGGCACCGTGCGCTCCGACATCAGAAAGGCGAGTTCGGCGCCCGGCCAGTGCGGATGGCCGAAATGGATGGCGGCGTCGATCGAATCGAGGCGGAAATCGAAAGGCGAAAGCCGGGTCACCAGATTGATCGTCACGCCGGGATTGGCAACGAGGAAGCGCCCGAGGCGCGGCGCCAGCCAGCGCGTGCCGAAGGTCGGAAGGATGGCGAGGTTGAGCGTGCCGCCATGCGGATTGGCGCGCAGGTTCAGCGAGGCGCTCGATATGCGCCGCAGCGCCTCGCGGATCTCGCGGGCATAACTGTCGCCGGCTGGCGTCAGCCGCATGGTCTGACGTTCGCGCAGGAAGAGTTCGACACCAAGCTGCTCCTCCAGCGCGCTCACCTGGCGGCTGACGGCGCTCTGCGTCAGATCGAGTTCACGGGCGGCGGCCGTGACGCTGCCGGTGCGGGCAACGGCTTCGAAAGCGGCGAGATGCGAAATCGACGGCAGAAAACGTCTTGAAGCGAACATGTTCATTCCATTTCAGAATGAGCTATTTCCAAAATGTCGATATTTCCGCCTTTATGGCCGTTGTAAAGAGGCTCATCCTGCAAAAACGGAATGAGCCGGAGTTTCCGAGATGCCGCAAGCCTTCGTTTCCACAGACCGTATCCGCTCGCTGTTCACCGAAGCGATGTCGCAGATGTATCGGGCCGAGGTGCCGCAATATGGCACGCTGATCGAACTGGTGGCGGATGTGAATGCCGGCTGCCTCAAAAACAATCCCGATCTGCGCGAAAGGCTGGCCGGCGCCGGCGAACTGGAGCGCATTGATGTCGAGCGCCACGGCGCCATCCGGCTCGGCACGGCGGAAGAGCTTTTCACCATCCGCCGGCTGTTTGCGGTCATGGGCATGCAGTCGGTCGGCTATTACGATCTCTCGGTCGCCGGCGTGCCTGTTCACTCTACCTGCTTCCGGCCGATCGACGAGGCCGCACTCAACATCAATCCGTTCCGCGTCTTCACCTCGCTGTTGCGCTTGGAGCTGATCGAGGACGAAGGGCTGCGCAGCGAAGCCGAAGCCATTCTGGCAAAGCGGCGCATCTATACGCCGCGCGCCGTCGCGCTGATCGAGCGTCACGAGCAGAATGGCGGCCTGACGGAGGCGGAGGCGACGGAGTTCGTCGCCGAGGCGCTTGAAACCTTCCGTTGGCACGGCGAGGCGACGGTTAGCGCCGAAACCTATAAGCGCCTGCATGATGCGCACCGGTTGATCGCCGACGTTGTCAGCTTCAAGGGCCCGCATATCAACCACCTGACGCCGCGCACGCTCGATATCGATGCCGTCCAGGCCCGCATGCCGGAACGCGGCATCACCCCGAAGGCCGTCATCGAAGGACCGCCGCGCCGCCATTGCGATATTCTGCTGCGGCAGACGAGCTTCAAGGCGCTTGAAGAAACGATCGTCTTTGCCGGTGACGTGGAAGCGGTTCAAGGGACGCATACCGCCCGTTTCGGCGAGATCGAACAGCGCGGCGTGGCACTGACGGCCAAGGGCCGGGCGCTCTACGACCGGCTGCTCGCCTCGGTCCGCGGCGAAGTGCAGGTCGGCGCCGGCGGCGCCAAGGCCGGCGCCTACGATCAGGAACTTGCCGAGCGTTTCAAGGCGCTGCCGGACAGCTGGGAAGAGCTGCGCAGGCAAGGTCTCGCCTTCTTCCGTTACTGCGCGACGCCTGCGGGCATTGCTGCGGCCGTAGGCGCCCCGCTCCCCGGCGATCCGGAAGCGCTGATCGCCAAGGGTTACCTTGCCTTCTCGCCGATCGTCTACGAAGATTTCCTGCCCGTCAGCGCGGCCGGCATCTTCCAGTCGAATCTCGGCACCGATCAGCAGCAGAATTATGCGACACGTTCGAACCGCGACGCCTTCGAGGCGGCGCTCGGCGCCACCGTTCAGGACGAGTTGGCGCTTTATGCCGAGCGCCAGGCCGCCTCGCTGGATGCGGCAATGGAAGCGCTGGGGCTCGCGCCGCTGCAGTTGAAGACCGTCGCGTAAAATGGCCTTCAACACTTCATCATATGCGTTAGAGTACCGCGATTTCGTTCCGATCGGACTAGACCATGCTGAATGATCCGCGCTCCCACGGCCTCTGGGAAAAGACCGCAGCCGAGCCGCCGGCGACCTTGCCTCTCGAAGGCGCGGTGTCTGCCGATGTCGTCGTGGTCGGTGGTGGCTACACCGGTCTGTCCTCCGCCCTGCATCTTGCCGAAGCCGGGTCGAGGGTGGTGCTCTTGGAGGCGAAGGAAATCGGTTTCGGCGGCGCGGGGCGCAATGTCGGCCTGATCAATGCCGGCATGTGGGTGATGCCCGACGATCTGCCCGGTGTGCTCGGCCCGGTGCATGGCGAGCGCCTGCTCGAGCTGCTCGGCAATGCGCCGAAGCTCGTCATGGAGCTGATCGACAGGCACCGGATCGCCTGCGAACTCGAACGCAACGGCACGCTGCACTGCGCCGTCGGCGCCGACGGGCTGAAGGAGATCGAGGCGCGCGCGGCGCAATGGTCCGCGCGCGGCGCGCCCGTGACGCTGCTCGATGCGGCGGAGACAGCCAGACGCATCGGTAGCGACGCCTATACCGGTTCGCTGCTCGACATGCGCGCCGGCACGCTGCAGCCGCTGGCCTATGCGCGCGGCCTTGCCCATGCCGCCGTCAAGGCGGGCGTTGCCATCCACACGTCGAGTCCCGTCATCGCAACGGAGCGCAACGGCAGCCGCTGGACCGTGAAGACGGCAAACGGCGCGGTCAGCGCCGACTGGATCATCGTCGCGACCGATGCCTACAGCACCGGCCCCTTCGAGCAGGTGCGCAACGAGCAGGTCTATCTGCCCTATTTCAACTTCGCCACCGTGCCGCTCGGCCATAATCTGCGCCAGTCGATCCTGCCGGGGCGGGAAGGCGCATGGGACACCAAGGACATCCTCTCCTCCTTCCGCATGGACCAGGCCGGGCGTCTCGTTTTCGGCAGTGTCGGGGCGCTGCGCAATACCGGGCTAGCCGTGCACAAGGGCTGGGCTAAGCGCGCCTTGAAGCGGCTGTTCCCGATTATCGGCGATGTCGAATTCGAATGCGAATGGTACGGCCAGATCGGCATGACCGACAATGCGCTGCCGCGCTTTCATAAATTCGCGCCCGGTGTCGTCGGCTTTTCGGGTTACAATGGCCGCGGCATTGCCCCCGGCACGGTGTTCGGCCGGACACTGGCCGAGCATATTCTCGGCCGGCTGACCGAAGACGCTCTGCCGCTGCCTTTGACATCACCCACCGAGCCGAGCTTCCGTGCGCTCAAGGAACTATGGTACGAAGCCGGCGCTCAGGTCGCCCATTTCGCCGATGCTCGCTTCTGAGAAGCGATGAACGCTTCTGAGAATAATAAGATTGGAACCACGACAATGACTATCGCCGTCCTCGATCTCGCCACCGAAACCGCCAAGCTGCTTGCCGAACTCGGCGTTGACGCCGGCCGCTATCACGGCGGCACGCTTTCCGTCGCCTCGCCGGTGACGGGCAAGGAAATCGGTAAATTGAGGGAGCATACCGTCTCCGAGACCAAAGCAGCAATCGAAGAGGCGCACAAGGCCTTCCTCGAATGGCGCTCCGTCCCGGCGCCGAAGCGCGGCGAGCTGGTCCGCCTGCTCGGTGAGGAGCTGCGTGCGGCAAAGACGGCGCTCGGCCGTCTCGTCTCGATCGAGGTCGGCAAGATCACCTCGGAAGGTCTCGGCGAAGTGCAGGAGATGATCGATATCTGCGATTTCGCCGTCGGCTTGTCCCGCCAGCTCTACGGCCTGACGATCGCCACCGAACGCTCCGAGCACCGGATGATGGAAAGCTGGCATCCGCTCGGCGTGGTCGGCATCATCTCCGCCTTCAACTTCCCCGTCGCCGTCTGGTCATGGAATGCGGCACTTGCAATGGTCTGCGGCAATTCCACCGTCTGGAAGCCCTCGGAAAAGACGCCATTGACCGCACTTGCCGTGCAGGCGCTGTTCGAAAAGGCGCTGAAGCGTTTCATCGCCGAGGGCGGCACGGCGCCGGCCAATCTATCGACATTGATCATCGGCGGCCGTGAGGTCGGCGAGGTCCTCGTCGACCATCCGAAAATCCCGCTCGTCTCCGCCACCGGTTCAACGGCTATGGGCCGCGCCGTCGGTCCGCGCCTGTCGCAGCGTTTTGCCCGCGGCATTCTCGAACTCGGCGGCAACAATGCGGCGATCGTCTGCCCGAGCGCCGATCTCGACCTGACGCTGCGCGGCGTCGCCTTCTCCGCCATGGGCACGGCCGGCCAGCGCTGCACGACGCTGCGCCGTCTCTTCGTGCATGAGAGCGTCTACGACCAGCTGGTGCCGCGGCTCCAGAAGGCCTATGGTTCCGTCACCATCGGCAATCCGCTCGAAACAGGCACGCTGGTCGGACCGCTGATCGACGGCCAGGCTTTCGAGAAGATGCAGGCAGCACTCAGCCAGGCGACATCGGCCGGCGGCAAGGTGACCGGCGGTGATCGCGTCGGCAACGGTTTGACCGATGCCTTCTACGTTCGCCCGGCGCTCGTCGAAATGCCGGCGCAAACCGGCCCGGTCGAGCACGAGACCTTCGCGCCGATCCTCTACGTGATGAAATACAGCGATTTCGATACGGTACTGGCCCTGCACAATGCGGTGCCGCAGGGGCTGTCGTCGTCGATCTTCACCAACGACATGCGCGAGGCCGAAACCTTCGTCTCCGCCCGCGGCTCGGATTGCGGCATCGCCAACGTCAATCTCGGCCCGTCGGGCGCCGAAATCGGTGGCGCCTTCGGTGGCGAGAAGGAAACCGGCGGCGGCCGCGAATCCGGCTCGGATGCCTGGAAGGCCTATATGCGCCGCTCTACGAACACGATTAATTACGGCAGAACGCTGCCGCTCGCCCAAGGCGTCAAGTTCGACGTCGAATAAGCCGGCTTGCAGAAAGGCTCGAAAAAGGAGGGCTGCACCCCCTAAACCGCGTCGCACGCAATTCGATTCCTGCGACGCGCTTTAGCTCTTCTTTTGACGCATGTCGTTGTCCCGGAACCGCTGCACACTTCCGGGCGACATGCGCGGAATGCCGCTTTTTCGACCGATCGAGATTTATTCCCTTTTAATATGAAATATTTAGTCAAGATATTGTGATGGCTTTTCCTTGCAGGCCAAACTTGAAATAGGCAGTCAGGAAAAATATACGCCTCTCATCGCCCTTGTGGAGCTCGGGCGGCATTGCCACGGAGGCCATCATGAACTTTGCTCTCAACAGTTTTTCCCAAGCGCTTGCGCTTGCCGCTTCGTTTCTCTCCGCCACTGCGCTCGCCGGCAGGGCCAATGCGCAGGACGAAGGTCTCGTCGTCTACAATGCCCAGCACGAAAGCCTGGGGCGCGAATGGATCGACGCCTTCACCAAGGAGACCGGCATCAAGGTCACCATGCGCCAGGGCAGCGACATGCAATTCGCCAACCAGATCATCCAGGAAGGCGATGCCTCACCGGCTGACGTATTCCTCACCGAGAATTCGCCGGCGATGACGCTGGTCGACGGCGCAGGCCTCTTCGCCCCCATCGAAAAGGACACGTTGGACCAGGTGCCGGATCAGTACCGCCCGGCCGACGGCATGTGGACCGGTATTGCCGCCCGCACCACCGTTTTTGCCTATGACAAGACCAAGCTCACCGAAGACAAGCTGCCGAAGTCGATGCTCGACCTCGCCGATCCGGCCTGGAAGGGCCGCTGGGGTGCAGCGCCTGCCGGTGCAGACTTCCAGGCCATCGTCGCCTCGCTGCTGCAGCTCAAGGGTGAAGACGCCACCAAGGCATGGCTGAAAGGCCTCAAGGACAACGCGACACCCTACAAGGGCAACAGCGTCGCCATGAAGGCCGTCAATGCAGGCGAAGTCGAAGGCGCGATCATCTATCACTATTACTGGTTCGGCGATCAGGCCAAAACCGGTGAAAACAGCAAGAATGTCGGCCTGCATTACTTCAAGAACCAGGATCCGGGCGCTTTCGTCAGTGTTTCGGGCGGCGGCATCCTGAAGTCGACCCAGCATATGAAGGACGCCCAGGCTTTCTTGAAGTTCATCACCAGCAAGGCCGGCCAGGCGGTTCTGAAGGACGGCACGTCCTACGAATATGCCATCGGCAAGGATGCCGCTTCCAACGACAAGCTGACGCCGCTCGCCGATCTCAATGCGCCGAAAGTCGAAGCTTCGACGCTGGACAGCAAGAAGGTCGTGGAGCTGATGACGGTTGCCGGGCTGATCTGACGCTTCTGCCGCAGGCTTGCCATGGCCAAAACTATTGCTTTTGGCTCAAGAAAACCTTAGGGCATGACGATATCCGGCAACCGCTCCTCAAAAGCGGTTGCCTTCCTTTTTCGGCGTATGAAGGCATCGGCCTTGCTGCAGGACAACAGATTGCTCGCATCCGGCAACAAGGCGCCGGTCGCGTCGAAGGCCACGCGTATGGGTTTGCCGCGCGCGCGCGCGCCGCACGCCTCCGTGCTCCTGCTTGCCACCATCGTCGCGATCTTCAGTCTGGTGCCGCTCGGCTTCATCGGCTGGGTCACCTACGACGTCGGCTGGGAAACGGTGAAGGCCCTGGTTTTCCGGCCGCGCGTCGGCGAACTGCTCGTCAACACGGTCCTGCTGGAATCGATCACCATTCCGCTGTCGATCGCGCTTGCCGTGACGCTTGCCTGGCTGACCGAGCGGACCGACATTCCTTTCGCCAGGCTCTGGGCCTGGCTTGCCATCGCCCCGCTCGCCGTGCCCGCCTTTGTGCACAGCTATGCCTGGGTCAGCCTCCTCCCCGGCATGCGCGGCCTGCAGAGCGGCGTCTTCATCTCGGTGATCGCCTATTATCCCTTCCTCTACCTGCCGGTCGCCGCAGCGCTGCGCCGCCTCGATCCGGCGATCGAGGATGCCGCGGCCTCGCTTGGCCTTAATCCCTGGCGGGTCTTCTTCCGGGCGGTTCTGCCGCAGCTCCGGCTCGCCATTTGCGGCGGCTCGCTGCTGATCGGGCTGCATCTGCTGTCGGAATACGGCCTGTTCGTGATGATCCGCTTCGACACGTTCGCGACGGCGATCGTCGACCAGTTCCAGTCTTCCTACAACAGCCCTGCCTCCAACATGCTTGGCGGCGTGCTCGTCGCCTGCTGTCTTTTTCTGCTCGGCTTCGAGGTGCTGGTGCGCGGTAACGAACGTTATGCCCGCGTCGGCACCGGCTCGCCGCGTCCCACGGACCGCCGGCGGCTCGGCTGGTTCATGCTGCCAGCCATCTTGCTGCCCATCGCCCTGGCGGTGCTGACGCTCGGCGTGCCGCTGGTGACGCTTGGCCGCTGGCTCTATCTCGGCGGTACCGAGATCTGGCGCATCGAGGTCGGCAGTGCCTTTCTGCAGACGATCGTGCTTGCCATTGTCGGCGGCGTGCTGGCGACGATTGCCGCAGCCCCGATGGCCTGGCTTTCCGTGCGTGCGCCCGGCCGCTTCCAGCGCCTGCTCGAAGCCTGCCACTATTACGTCGGCTCGCTGCCGGGTGTCGTGGTGGCGCTGGCGCTGGTGACGATCACCGTGCGTCTCGTGCTGCCACTCTATCAGACCTTCGCAACGCTGCTCGTCGCTTATGTGATGCTTTTCCTGCCGCGCGCCATGGTCGGGCTGCGCGCCAGCATCGCCCAGGCGCCGGTGGAGCTGGAGCGCGCCGCGATGGGGCTGGGCCGCACGCCGGGCCAAGCGGTGCGGCAGATCACCATGCGGCTTGCCGCACCAGGCGCGGCCGCCAGCGTGGCGCTAGCCGCGCTCGGCATCACCAACGAACTGACGGCGACACTGATGCTGTCGCCCAACGGCGTCGATACGCTGGCGACCAAATTCTGGTCGCTGACCAGCGAGATCGACTATGTCTCGGCCGCACCCTATGCCTTCATGATGGTCGTGCTGTCGCTGCCGCTCACCCTCATGCTCTATACGCAATCGAAACGGACCGCCGGCCAATGACGCTGCTTACGATCGAAAACATCAGCAAGCGCTACGGGCCTGTGCAGGCGCTGAAGGATATTTCGCTCGATGTCCAGGCGGGCAGCCGCACGGCCGTCGTCGGCCCGTCCGGTTCGGGCAAGACGACGCTGCTGCGCATTATTGCCGGCTTCGAGCAACCCGATGTCGGCAGGGTAACGCTCGACGGCGAAGTCCTTGCCGATGGGCCTGCGACGGTGCCGGCCCATAAGCGTGGCATCGGCATCGTTTCGCAAGACGGCGCGCTGTTTCCGCACTTGAGCGTCGCCGAAAATATCGGCTTCGGCTTCGAGCGGGGGGCAGCGGATCGCGAGAAGCGCATCGTCGAGCTGCTCGATATGGTCGAGCTCGACCGTGGCATGCTGGTGCGGCGTCCGCACCAGCTTTCCGGCGGACAGCAGCAGCGCGTGGCGCTTGCGCGTGCCCTCGGCCGCAAGCCGCGGCTGATGCTGCTCGACGAACCGTTCTCGGCACTCGATACCGGCCTGCGTGAGAACATGCGCAAGGCAGTGGCGCGCGTGCTGCAGGCGGCCGGCATCACCGCCGTGCTCGTCACGCATGATCAGGAAGAGGCGCTGACTTTTGCCGATCAGGTTGCGGTTCTGAGAGAGGGGCGGCTGATCCAGGCCGGGTCGCCGCAATCATTGTATCTGCATCCGCGGGATCGCGAGACGGCGCTGTTTCTCGGCGATGCCGTGCTGCTTCCGGCCATCATCCGCAATGGCCTCGCCGACTGTGCGCTCGGCCGCGTCGCCGTCGAAGGCAATCGTCAGGGCAAGGCGGAGATCATGCTGCGGCCCGAGCAGATCCGCGTCGTTGCCGATGAAGGCGATCGCCGCTATGGCGGGCGTGTCGTTGAGGTGGAGTTCGGCGGCGCGGTCTGCACCGTTGCGGTTTCGCTCGACGGTGTCGCCCTGCCGCCGATCCTGATCAAGACCTCAAGCGTCGCGCTTCCCTCACGAGGCGATCTCGTTCGCTTGGATATCGCGGGCAAGGCGCATATCTTCGAAAACTAAATTCAGCCGAACTTGCGCACCACTTCTTCCGGTTCGATGCCTTCGAGCCAGCCGCCGGTAAAGCCGGCGCGCTCGAGCCCGAGGCGGATGGCCGGCGATTGCCGCATCAGTTTCCAGATGAAGTCGGAGCGCTCGTTCTCGATGGTCATGACGACGAGACCCTGGTCGATGCCGACGGTGCGGTCATCGACCCAGCCTTCCGGCCGCTTGGTCTTGACGGTCGGGTTGAAGCCACCAGGAAAGCCGCCTTCCAGAAGCAGGTTCGGATAGCTGGTCAGCAGCGCCTTGGTGCCGTCGAGAGCCGCTTGCCGGTCGTAGGGCAGGCAGGCAAGCGCGGCCCAGGGCGCGATCGTGCCGTCGTCCGGGCCGAGTGGCGCGCCACGGGCGGCGTAACCCAGAACCTTCGGCTGGCGGCCGCCGCGCATGCGCCGTGTCGGCGGCGGACCGTCGCAGGCGGAGAAACCCCAGATATTCCGGTTATAGCCGACGAACTGGCCGGGATTGCGCTCGGCATAATCCCGCTGGACGTTGATCATCACCTGGGTGTTGCGGAAATAGTCCCAGTTCCGCTCTGCCATCGGTCTGTCCTGAATGCCGCGGAAATCGATCCAGGCATGG
This sequence comes from Rhizobium sp. 268, assembly GCF_036571585.1. Taxonomy (NCBI): domain Bacteria; kingdom Pseudomonadati; phylum Pseudomonadota; class Alphaproteobacteria; order Hyphomicrobiales; family Rhizobiaceae; genus Rhizobium; species Rhizobium sp. 268. Next base: position 238,288 of record NZ_JAPPSO010000006.1, read on the forward strand.
GAGAAGAGGTGGATGAACAGTGGACCGGCATAGAGATAGGGCTGCTCGCCATGCATCATCCAGGAATAGCTCGACGTAAAAGCGTCGTAGCATGACTGCGGGATGGGGTGCGTGGGCGATGCGAGCGCCAGCGCATAGAGGATGATCGCCTCGTCGAAGCCGTGATAGCGCCAGCGCAGGAAGCCGGAAGAGGGCTTCCAGCCCATGGCAATCGTATCGCCCTTGTTCAGGGCCCAGCGCCAGTCGACGCGCTCGTAGATGAAGGTCGCGAGCGCGCGGATTTCCGTTTCCGTCTCGTCGTCTTCGCGATCGAAATACTGCGCTGCCGTTAGGATGCCGGCGATAAGCAGTGCCGTGTCGATGGTCGAGAGTTCACTGTTCCAGGCGCGATTGCCGGTATCCATGTGCAGGAAATGGTAGAAGAAGCCGCGGTGGCCCGTTGCGTGACGTTCCTCGCCCTGACGCGCCTCGGCAAAGAAACGCAGCGTATTGACCGTCCGTTCGGCTGCTTCCCTGCGGGTGATCCAGCAACGTTCGACACCGACAGGATAGGAGGAAAGGGCAAAGCCGACGGCTGCGATGCTCGCCGGCACGCCGCCGATCGAAGTATCGGCCACCAGGCCGTTTTCGGGATTGGTATATTTCAGGAAGTACTTGAACGCCGAATGCTGCAGCCTGTCGACGAGCGCTGCATCAATGTCTTCAATCCGTTGCAGCATAGGCTCCTACCCAACTGTTGCATCGCCCCATGCTTGAACATGGCGACCGTCCCCGGGCAAATCAAACCTTTTTGATTCGCAGGGATAAGAGAACACAAATGGGCGGAAGTGGTCGTTAATAATTATTGGTGAAATAATATCTAGCAGAAGTCATATAAGCAGTGCAGCAAAAAGGGTGGGCCGTGCGCCACCGGCCCGGGTTATTTTCCCGTAATACTTGTTGCCTCCACCCTCCGGGGAAGCGGCCGACGACGCGCGCTCCGGCGCTATCGTCCGACCGCATAGGCCTGCATGAGACGCGGGGTGGCCGCAGCGCGCAGCAGCCCGTCGGCATCGCGCCGCGCTGCGGTCAGCCGGCCGATGGTCCAGGGATCGGTAACCGTCAGCCTGTGGCCCTTGCGGGCGAGCGCATCAAGCACATCGGGGCCGAAATTCGCCTCCGCCATCAGGCTGCCCGGCTCGCGGGTGCGCGGATAGAAGGAACTCGGAAAATGGGCTGTGTGAAACAGCGGCCGGTCGATCGCCGCCTGCAGGTTCAGCTTGTGATTGACATGGCGCAGGAAGAAGGAGAGCTGCCATTGTTCCTGCTGGTCGCCGCCCGGCGTGCCGAAGGCCAGTGTCGGGCGGCCCTCGTAAAGGCCCAGCGAGGGCGTCAGTGTCGTGCGCGGACGCTTTCCCGGCGCCAGCGAGGTCGGCAGTTCCGGCTTCAGCCAGAACATCTGGGCCCGGGAATTGAGGCAGAAGCCGAGGCCGGGAACGGTTGGTGAAGACTGCAGCCAACCGCCGGATGGCGTGACGGAGACCATGTTGCCGTCGCGGTCGATCACGTCGATATGCACGGTGTCGCCGCGTTTTTCCAAATGCGCCATGGTCGGTTCGTAGACGGCGCCCGTCTTGGACGCAGCGCCGAGCATCGTCATCGTCAGATCATGCTGCGTTTCGAAACCTGGAACGATGCCGGGGCGAAGATCAAGGGAGGCGTCCGCGCCGATCAGCTTGCGGCGCTCGCTCGCATAGGCATCCGACAGCAGATGGGTGACGGGAACCTCGGAAAAATCGGGATCGCCATAATAGACCTCGCGATCGGCGAAGGCGAGTTTCATCGCTTCGGTAACGGTATGGACGAAATCGGCGCCATCAGGGTTCATCGCGGCGAGATCGAAACCTTTGAGGATCGACAGGGTCTGCAGGAAGACCGGACCCTGGCCCCAGGGACCGGTCTTGGCGATCGTCCAGCCGTGATAGTCATAGGTCAGCGGCTCCTCGATCGTTGCCGACCAGGTCGCCATGTCGTTGGCGGTCAGCACGCCTTTATGGCGGCTGCCGCTCGCATCCATCACTTCGGCGGTCTTCAGATAGGTATCGATCTTTTCGGCGATGAAGCCGCGGTAGAAGGCGTCGCGTGCCGCCTCCACCTGTGCCTCCCGGCCGCTCTTTGCCTCGGCTTCGGCAATGACGCGCTTCCAGGTTTCGGCAAGCACCGGATTCCTGAAATTCGCCTGTGCTGCGGGGACGCTGCCGCCGGGCAGCCAGGTCGCGTAGGAGGTCGGCCATTCCTTTTCGAAGAAGGCCGCAAGCCCCTTGATGGTCGCGGAGACGCGCGACAGCAGGGGATGGCCGTCCTCGGCGTAATAGATCGCCGGTTCCAGAACGTCGCGCACGCTCATCGTGCCGTAGTCACGCAGCATCAGCATCCAGCCGTCGAAGGCGCCGGGGATGACTGTCGCAAGCAGGCCGTCGCCGGGTATCAGCGTCAGGCCTTCGCTGGTATAATGCTCGATCGTCGCGCCGGCGGGTGCCGGCCCCTGGGCCGAGATGACCTCGACCTTGTCCTTCTTCTTGGAATAAATCACCGCGGGCAGGTCGCCGCCCGGGCCGCAGAGATGCGGCTCGACGATCTGCAGCACGAATCCGGTCGCCACCGCGGCATCGAAGGCATTGCCGCCCTTTTCGAGAATGCTCATGCCGACCGCCGAGCCGATCCAGTGGGTCGAGGTAACGACACCGAAGGTGCCGAGGATTTCGGGACGGGTCGTGAATTCGGTCATTCGGGACGCCCTTCTGGCCGGATGTCTTTTCTGGCCGAATGTCTTTCCTGGGAAGTCGGATGGTTCGAAGCTCAGGCGCGCGCCGAGCGCGCGGAGAGAAAGACCTGCGGCTCGAAGACAAAATCCTTATCGAAGGGGTAGGTCGGATGCTGTTTGCGCAGCCGTGGCAGGCGCTCGACGAACTGGTCGACGACACCTGTCGACAGCGCCATCAGGTTCGGATTGGCGATCGGCGCCAGCTCGGGCGAGAGATATCCCGATTTGACGACGATGATCCTGGCGCCGTGCGGATCAAGTCCGAGCCGGGTGAAATCGACGATATTGTGATAGGGCCGGCGTTTTGCGGAGAGCACAAGATCGATGCCATCGATCGAAACCACTGCCTGGCGGTCGGCCGGGTCCGACGTTTCGTGCAGGAATTTCACGGTGAAGCGGGCCGTGACCGGTTGGCTGCCCTTGGTGTCGAGCGAGGCGCCGACGCTGAGATCGAGCGCCGCGCCGATGCCGCCGGCATAACAGTCCTCGGTCGCCGCCCTGTCGGCAATGCCGGCGAAAACAACGCCCGTCGCACCCTTGGCGATCAGCTCGGCCAGCACGTCGGCCCGGTCACCGACGCCACCGCCTGTGGGGTTGTCGCCGGATTCGGCGAGCACGACAGGAGCGGTCGGGCTTGCGATGGCTTTCGCAACACATTCCTCGACCGAGCCGGTCTCGCAGCCGAAGACGAAATCTCCTCGTGCCTCCCAATAAGCCTTCGCGAGGCGTCTGGCTTCACGCTCCAGCACGGCCCGATCGGTGCCGGTCATGATGGCGGCGGCCGTGGCGCGCGGTTCGTCGGCCCAGACATAGCCGACCATTAAGGATGCGTCCCAGACGCCGTCGATCGCGTCGATCCCGGGCAGCATGTCGTAGAGGCTTTTAGCCGGCTCATCGACTGTGCTGGTGCGCTCGCCGGGCAGCACGACCGGGATCGGCGCCCAGAGAACGACCGGCCTCACGCCTGTTTTCAGGCTCTTCACCAGCATGGCGACCGAACGGCGCATCGTCTCCTCGACATCGACATGCGGCGCGGTGCGGTAGGTGGAATAGATGTCGAGCGCATCGATGATGCGCTGGGTGACGTTGCCGTGCAGGTCGTAGCTTGCCGAAACCGTGCAATCTTCGCCGACCAGCGCGCGGGCAGCACCGATCCAGTCGCCTTCGGCATCCTCCATGCCCTCGACATACATGGCGCCATGCATGGCGAGATAGAGACCGTCGAGCGGCAGCAGCGGTTTGAGTCGCTCGAGGAATTCGCTCTTGAAGGCCTCGTAGGCGGCGCGCGATACCGGACCGCCGGCAATGGCGCGGGCATGGATCGTCGGCAGGAATTCAGCGTCGTAATCCTTAAGGAAGCCGAAGTAAGAGGATTCCAGCAGTCCTGCCCCGCGCAAAACGCGAAAATCCTTCTCTTCGTTCAGGACGGGATTGTATGTGCTGCACTCGATATGAATGCCACCGACGGCGATTCGCATGAAGAACCTCAGATAATGTTAGGAGCGATCAGGATTTTATGGGTGATGTCGGCGCCGATGCGTCAGGGTGGGGGCGGCGGCGGCGGAAGGGGCTGAACTGAACATGAGAGTCTCGATCCGAAGACGTGTTCACTTTGCCTCGACAATAAGTTTACAGACGAAGCAATCAACCAAAATAAATTACAATCGATGCAGCGCATATCCGACCGGTCGAGGCGAGCGGTCCCGATATCGTCAGCAACGGAATTGCCCTATCCGGCACGGCCCATTGGATGTTCGATCGAGGATTGATCGGTCTGGCTGATGATATGGAGATTCTCATCTCACGAGACGTTAATGATCCCGACGCGCTACGGGGCCTGATCAATAACACCGGCCGCGCGATAATGCCCCGGCGCGCATTCGAACGACCGCATGTGCATTTTCTGCAATGGCATCGCGAACATTGCTTCAAGCGGTAAATCCGTCGGCTATTTTATTTGCTCGGGGATTGCAAAACGATAGCTAAGCCCGCGGCAGCGCACACGACGCCGTCACCCTGTCTCGGCTGCTTCCCGTACCCATGGCATCGGTATGAACAAGAGAGAAAACTGGAGCGGGCGAAGGGATTCGAACCCTCGACCCCAACCTTGGCAAGGTTGTGCTCTACCCCTGAGCTACACCCGCTCAATCCGCATCGGTCCGGGGTAGTTGTTGGACCGTGGGCGCCGCCTCGTGGCGACGGGCGCTATATGGCCTAACGGCTTTTCAAATGCAACAGGGAAATGACGAAGGGGCGAAGAAAAATTCGCAAGGTCGCATCAGGCCGGCGGAAAGGCCGCAAATGCGGGGGGTGAGCGTCGGTGGCGAAGATTGCCAAATGATGGGGACGGACTTAATAAGATGCCTCGACTTTGTCCCCCCTGAGCAATGGATTGCCCGATGCCCGAAAATACCCCCAAGACCAGAGAAGAATTGTTCGCTTTCCTCGACGGGCTCGGCATTGCTCATAAGACGGTCGATCACGCGCCGGTTTTCACCGTGGCCGAATCGGTTGCGCTGCGCGACGAGATCCCCGGCGGCCACACCAAGAATCTTTTCATCAAAGACAAGAAGGACAGATATTTTCTGCTGACCGTGGAGGAAAATGCCGAGGTCGACCTGAAGCAGGTTCACACTCTTATCGGCGGGTCCGGCCGGGTTTCCTTCGGCAGGGCGGAGAAGCTGATGGACTATCTCGGCGTCATCCCCGGCGCGGTCACGGCATTCGGGGCGATCAACGATACCGCGGGCAATGTCACTTTCGTGCTCGATGCGGATCTGATGCGCGAGGAAATCGTCAACTGCCATCCGCTCTCCAACGATGCGACGACATCAATTGCGAGCGGCGATCTTATCCGATTCATGGAAGCGACCGGGCATAAGCCGCTTGTCTTGAAAGTGACGTCCTGACATACGATTTTAGCGCTACAATGATGCCGGCTGGATCGGCGCGGCGGGAGATACCTATGAGCGGCAGTGACAACCCCTATAACGGTTCCTTCGGAAATCAGATGACGGCGACGACAAGCTTCGGCGCTCAGCCGGCAACCGCGGCTGCGGCAGGCGGCTACATCACCGACACGACGACCGCGAATTTCGGTAAGGACGTCATCGAGGAATCGCGCAATCAGCCGGTGCTGGTCGATTTCTGGGCGCCCTGGTGCGGGCCGTGCAAACAGCTGACGCCTGTTTTGGAGAAGGTGGTCAACGAAGCCAAGGGCCGCGTCCGGCTGGTCAAGATGAACATCGACGACCATCCCTCGATCGCCGGACAGCTCGGCATCCAGTCTATCCCCGCCGTCATCGCCTTCGTCAACGGCCGCCCCGCCGACGGCTTCATGGGCGCGGTGCCGGAAAGCCAGATTCAGCAGTTCATCGACCGTATCGCCGGTCCGGCCGGCGCCGACGAGGCGGCCGAGATCGAGGCCGTGCTCACCGAAGCCGCAGAATTGCTGGCCGCCGGCAATATCAATGAGGCAGCCCAGCTCTACGCCGCGGTGATGCAGGCCGATCCGGAAAATGCCAAGGCGGTTGCCGGAATGGCCGAATGCATGATCGCCGCAAACCAGCATGAGCGGGCGCGCCAAACTCTGACGGATCTGCCGGAAGAGCTGGCGAAAGACCCCGGCATCCAGGCGGTGCTGAAAAAGCTCGAACAGATCGAGGAAGCCCGCAAGCTCGGCGATCCCGTTGCGCTCGAACGTGATCTTGCCGTCAATCCCGACGACCACGAGGCGCGGCTGAAGCTTGCCAAGATCCTCAATGTCGAAGGCCGGCGCGACGAAGCGGCCGAGCACCTGCTGCTGATCATGCGCAAGGATCGCGCCTTTGACGATGACGGCGCCCGCCGCCAGCTGCTTCAGTTCTTCGAGGTCTGGGGTTTCAAGGATCCGGCGACGGTTTCGGCTCGGCGCAAGCTTTCGGCGATGCTGTTCTCCTAGGGCAACTGCGGCGTCCATAGGGCGCGGCAAGGCGCTGTACCGCTTTGAAGCCGCGTCCGATCCTGTTGAAAGTCGATTCCGATTTTCGGGGTTATGCGCTAAGTTTCGCGCATCTGCCCTTGCGTTTTTGGGCGCGGGCACCACATTCTCGTCAGGACGGGCATGCCCGTTAAAAGAATGCGGGACGGTTTCATGCAAGTCGGGAATGCCAGATACCTGAAGCCGGGCGATCTGCCTGATACGATCGCCGTCTTCCCCCTGACCGGTGCCCTTCTTCTGCCGGCCGGGCAGCTTCCGCTCAACATTTTCGAGCCGCGTTATCTGGCGATGCTGGATGCCGCACTGACGGGAAACCGGCTGATCGGCATGGTCCAGCCGGCGCTCGGCGAACACGAGGACAAGGGCGGCGATCCCAACCTTGCCGCTGTGGGTTGCCTCGGCCGCATCACCTCCTTCGCCGAGACCGGCGATGGGCGCTATATCGTCTCGCTGACCGGCGTCTGCCGTTTCCGGCTGCTGGAGGAGAAAACCACCAGCGATCCCTTCCGCACCTTCCGTATCGCTCCGTTCATCGCCGATCTCTCGGCCGCGAACGAGGAGGAGGCGGTCGACCGCGCGGCGCTTCTGACCGCCTTCAAGGCCTATCTCGATGCCAACAAGCTGGAAGCCGACTGGGAGAGCGTCGAGCGGGCGAGCAATCTGACGCTCGTCAATTCGCTGGCGATGATGTCGCCGTTCGGGCCGGCGGAAAAGCAGGCGCTGCTGGAGGCACCCGATCTCAAGACGCGGGCCGAAACGCTGATCGCCATTACCGAAATCGTGCTGGCGCGCGTCTTCGGTGACTCCGACACGGTTCTGCAGTAGACTTCAGCCATGGACGAAAAACTCAGCCGCGTCGATCCAAAGCTGCTCGATCTCCTGGTCTGCCCGCTCTCCAAGGGCCGGCTTTCCTATGATCGCGAGCACAATGAGCTTGTCTCGGAAAAGGCACGACTTGCCTATCCGATCCGCGACGGCATCCCGATCATGCTGGTCTCCGAAGCCCGCCGCCTTGACGAATAACGTCCCGGGAAATCGGCTTTAAATTGCTTGGCCGGCCAGCAGCCGCGGATTGTCCTTTGCCGTCGTTCCAGCCGCCTGACCGATGAAGAAGGATTTGAGGCGCGGCAGCCGGTCGACGAGGCCGAGACCGATGTCGCGGGCGATGCGGATCGGTGTTGCATCGTTGGAGAACAGCCGATTCAGCACGTCTGTCGTCATGCCCATACGGAAGGTGTCGAAGCGCCGCCAGGTCTGGTAGCGTTCGAGAATGTTGATCGAGCCGATATCGAGGCCGAGGCGATCGGCCTCGACGATCGTTTCGGCAAGGGCCGCCACATCCTTGAAGCCAAGATTCAGACCCTGTCCCGAAATCGGGTGAATGCCATGGGCGGCGTCGCCGGCCAGCGCAAAACGCGGTGCGACGAAGGCGCGGGCGAGCGTCAGGCCAAGCGGAAAGGCGCGTTTGTCGCCGATGACCTTCAGCGCTCCGAGCTTGTGGCCGAAGCGGCGTTCGAGCTCCTCCTCGAAGACGAGATCGTCGGCGGCAATCAATCGGTCGGCGTCATGCGTCCGCTCCGTCCAGACCAGCGAGGAGCGGTTGTTGCGGAGCGGCAGGATGGCGAAGGGGCCGGCCGGCAGGAAATGCTCCTCGGCGCAGCCTTCATGCGGCCGCTCATGTTCGACCGTCGCAACGATGCCGGACTGGCCGTAGTCCCAGGTGACGGTCTTGATGCCGGCGAGGTCGCGCAGTTTCGAGCGCACGCCGTCGCAGGCCACCAGCAGCCGGCTCTCCAACGTGCTGCCGTCCGCAAGCGTGATAGTGACATGACTGTCTTCGGTCTTCAGCTCGGTGGCGCCGAGCCCATGGCGGATGTCGATACCGAGGCGCTCGCAGACACCGCGCAGGGCTGCGACCATCGTCACATTCGGGATCATGTGGGCGAAAGGCCGGCCCTCGGCCACTTCGCCGTCGAAGGTGAGAAAAACCGGGCGGACCGGATCTGAGGTTTTGGAATCGGTGACGATCATCTTGGTGATCGGCTGCGCTGCCGGCTCGATCTCGTTCCAGACACCGAAGATTTCGAGCATCTTCGCTGCCGCCGCAATGACGGCCGAAGCGCGCGTGTCGTTTTTCCAGACATGCTCGGGGGCCGCCTCGACGACCGCGACGTTCAGATGAGGTGCCGCCTGCTTGACCGCGACGGCGGCGGAAAGGCCGACATAACCCCCGCCCACAACCAGCATATCAAGCATCGCGCCGCTCCCGTACCTTGTGCCCCAGATGTGACCTATATAGATCATCGCAACTTCACTTCCTACCGCCGGGAGGCATACAAAATGATGCGCGAAACATCAGGGCCTTCGGCGATGGAGACGCTGCTTTCGACGCTCGACCTGGAGCCGATCGAGGTCGATATCTTCCGCGGGCGCAGCCCGCAGGCCGGCTGGCAGCGGGTCTTCGGCGGCCAGGTCATCGGCCAGGCGTTGATGGCGGCGCAACGCACCATCGAGGGCGAGCGTTTCGTCCATTCGCTGCATGCTTATTTCATGCGTCCCGGCGATCCCTCGGTGCCGATCATCTACCAGGCGGAGCGGATCCGCGACGGATCAAGTTTCAATACCCGGCGCGTCGTCGCCATCCAGCACGGCAAGGCGATCTTCACGCTGTCAGCTTCCTTCCAGGTGGAGGAGCCGGGCTTCGACCACCAGATCGCCATGCCCGAGGTCGAAATGCCGGAAGCGCTGCTCGGCGAACAGCAGATCAAGGACCAGTACCTGACGCATGCGCCGGAGGCGATCCGAAAATACTGGCAGCGCGAGCGGCCGATCGAGATCCGCCCCGTCTCGCTGACACATTATTTTTCCGACAAGAAGCTCGCCCCCAAACAGGATGTCTGGGTGCGCGCCACCGGCCCGGTTCCCGACGACCGGCTCTATCAGGCGGCGGTTCTTGCCTATCTTTCGGACATGACGCTGCTAGATACCTCGCTCTATGCCCACGGCACGTCCATCTTCGACCAGAGCCTGCAAGTGGCGAGCCTCGATCATTCCATGTGGTTCCACAGACCGTGCAAGCTCGACGACTGGCTGCTCTATACGCAGGACAGCCCGTCGGCTTCGGGCGCCAGAGGGCTGACCCGGGGCAGCCTCTTTACCCGATCGGGTGAGCTGATCGCTTCCGTTGCACAGGAAGGTCTGATTCGGAAAAAGGCAAATGAATAAATAATATGCATCTTTGAAAAATTGCGCATTATTTGTGCGCTTGTTGGGCGGTCATTTGCCGGTCATTTGCCTGTTTATTGGCGCCATATATTATAGTTGTTGTTTTTCAATAAGTTATATCTCGCTTCGAATCTGGCACGTCCTTTGAATGTATATCGCCGGTCGCTGTTCAGGAACGTCAGCGGCAAGGAGAGTCGGCTCCGTGCCGAGGATAACGAAGGATGGGAAACCAGATGAAAATTGTGATGGCTATTATCAAGCCGTTCAAGCTCGATGAGGTCCGCGAAGCTCTTACGGCGATCGGCATTCAGGGGCTGACCGTGACCGAGGTGAAGGGCTACGGGCGCCAGAAGGGGCACACCGAAATCTATCGCGGCACCGAATATGCAGTCAGCTTCCTGCCGAAGCTCAAGATCGAAATCGCCGTTGCATCCGAACTCGTCGACAGGGCGGTCGAAGCCATCGCGGCGTCGGCCAAGACCGGTCAGATCGGCGACGGCAAGATTTTCGTCTATTCGATCGACCATGCCGTGCGCATCCGTACGGGCGAAACCGATTCAGAAGCGCTGTAAGCGGCAGATCAAGGAGCTTTTTTCAATGTCGATTTCGAAGTTTTCTTCCCCCTTTGCGCTGATCTGCGCAACGTCGGCCGCGCTTCTGGCGCCGGTTGTCGCTTTCGCGCAGGAAGCTGCGCCCGCCGCTGCCACCACCGCTGCTGCCGCTCCTGCCTTCACCATGGACAAGGGTGACAATGCCTGGATGCTCATCTCCTCGGCACTCGTCCTGCTGATGACCATCCCCGGCCTTGCGCTGTTCTACGGCGGTCTCGTGCGCGCCAAGAACATGCTCTCCGTACTGATGCAGGTGTTCATGATCACCGCCGTCGTGGCGCTGCTCTGGGTCACCTATGGCTATTCGCTCGCCTTCACCGACGGCGGCTCGCTGAACAGCTTCGTCGGCGGCTTCTCCAAGGCGTTCCTCGCCGGCGTCAACACCTCGTCACTCGCCGAAACCTTCTCGAAGGGCGTCGCCATTCCGGAATACACCTTCATCGTCTTCCAGATGACCTTCGCCTGCATCACGCCCGGCCTGATCGTCGGCGCATTCGCCGAGCGCATCAAGTTCTCGGCCGTGATGCTCTTCGTCGTGCTCTGGGTCACCTTCATCTACTTCCCGATGGCGCACATGGTCTGGTTCTGGGGCGGTCCGAGCTCCTACACCTCGCCGGCCGGCCTGATCTTCTCCTACGGCGCAATCGACTTTGCCGGCGGCACGGTCGTCCACATCAATGCCGGTATCGCCGGCCTTGTCGGCGCCATCATGCTCGGCAAGCGCACCGGCTATAAGAAGGAAATCATGGCTCCGCATTCGATGACCCTGACCATGGTCGGCGCATCGCTGCTCTGGGTTGGCTGGTTCGGCTTCAATGCCGGCTCCAATCTCGAAGCCAATGGCTACGCCTCGCTTGCCTTTATCAACACCTTCGTCGCGACGGCTGCTGCCGCCGTCTCCTGGTGCATCATCGAAAGCCTGACCCGCGGCAAGGCTTCAATGCTCGGCGGCGCCTCCGGTGCGGTTGCCGGTCTCGTCGCCATCACCCCGGCTGCCGGTTTTGCCGGCCCGATGGGCTCGATCGTTCTCGGCCTGATCGTCTCACCGGTCTGCTACTTCTTCGTCGACGTCGTGAAGAACAAGTTCAATTACGATGACAGCCTTGACGTCTTCGGCGTGCATTGCGTCGGCGGCATCATCGGCGCACTCGGCACCGGTATCCTCGTCAATCCGGCGCTCGGCGGTGCAGGCATCGTCGATTATTCCACCGCCGATTTTGCTGCCTCCTACGCCGGCACGGCAACCCAGGTCTTGGCCCAGGCCAAGGGCGTTCTGACGACGCTTCTGTGGTCGGGCATCGGTTCGGCGATCCTCTACAAGATCGTCGACGTCGTCATCGGCCTGCGCGTGAGCGTCGAAGCCGAGCGCGAAGGCCTCGACCTTTCGACCCACGGCGAAGCCGCCTACCACGCCTCTTGATCGCAGCGTTTGCGGCGCCCGGCACAAGGGCGCCGCTTCACGGCCCGTCGCGGCCTATCTAGAGCTTTTCCGGTTTAGACCCGGAAAAGCTGTCATAGACCGCATTTGGCCCGAACCTTTCCAGGTTCGGGCTTTTTTTGATTTCCATGCCTGGAATGCCCGTCCAGGCATGCATGGTTAACATCGCTTTAACCCGGCTCTGATTAGGTGGAGCGGACGCATTTTGGCATGGCGAAGCTTCGGTGATTCGCATGCCCTCAGGCATTGGACGGGTTAGACACATGGCAAGAAGCACGTCGCCGGCGATGGATGGCCGTCCGGATCGGTTCTCCTTCTCGGCATTCATGCTGCGGCAGATCCAGGCGCTCATCGGCTTTGCGATCTTTCTACTGCTGGCGCTCTGCGTCGCGGCGCTGGCGACATGGAACGTCGCGGATCCGAGCTATTCCTATGCCACGGCCAATCTGCCGACGAATATCCTCGGTTACAGCGGCGCCGCCTTCGCTGATATCGTCATGCAGTTCCTCGGCCTTGCCAGCGTCGTTTCGATGCTGCCGATCGTCGCCTGGGCGCTGACGCTGATCTCGGGCCGCCGCTTCAGCCGCATTCCTGCCCGTGCCGGCGCCTGGCTTGCCGGTACGGTGCTGTCCTGCGCCGTAATCGGCTGCTTTCCGCCGCCGCTCACCTGGCCGATCCCGAACGGCATCGGTGGCGTCGTCGGTGATATGATCCTGCGTTTTCCCGCGCTCTTCGTCGGCGCCTATCCGACCGGCACCTTCGCCATGGTTGTCGGCTGCATCTTTGCGGTGCCGACCGCCTGGATGATGCTGTTTGCCTCGGGCCTCGTCGGCCGCAGCGACGCGGACGACGAAATAGAGGACGATTACGTCGAGACGACTAGCAAGGCGCGGGTCGTCGGCGACGAGGACGAGGAGGACGAGTCGCGCTGGGTCGCTTTCAGCGGCGCGATGACCCATGCCTGGTACATGAGCCAGGGACGGCTGCGCCGCCTCCTCGGCATGGGACCGCGCAAGCGCCGCCAGGGCGATTTCGAATCGCCCTATGATTTCAACGATGATGAGTTTGGCACGCTGAACGAACCGGTTCGCGCCAAGGCGCCGGCTGCGCGCGGCGAGCGGCTGGAACCGTCGATGGAGCCATCGATGGGAGCAAGGGCGGCTTCGCCGCGCCGCATTGTCGCGGCACCGTCGCTTTCCATCGATGACGAGGATGACGACGACGACCTGCCTTTCGACCCCGACATGCCGCCGCGCCCGGCCGATATCCTGCCTGACGACGATGATGACGACTGGATGATCCGCGCGCCGGCGAAAGCCGTCGGCAAGCCGGAGCCGCGCGTCGTTCCCGCCGTTACGCGTCCTAAGCCCGGCGCCCGCGTCGAGCGGGAGGCGCAGGGCTCGTTCATTCGTCCTGAAGGTTTCCAGCTTCCTTCGATGCATCTGCTTGCCGAACCGAAGAATGTCGTGCGCGATTCGACGCTTTCTGCCGATGCGCTGGAGCAGAATGCCCGCATGCTCGAAGGCGTGCTCGAAGATTTCGGCGTCAAGGGCGAGATCATTCATGTCCGCCCCGGTCCGGTCGTCACGCTCTATGAACTGGAGCCGGCGCCCGGCATCAAGTCGTCGCGGGTCATCGGTCTTGCCGACGATATCGCCCGCTCGATGAGCGCCATCGCCGCCCGCGTCGCCGTCGTGCCCGGCCGCAACGCGATCGGCATCGAATTGCCGAACCAGACGCGCGAGACCGTTTATCTGCGCGAACTTATCGCTTCCCGCGATTTCGACGGCAGCAAGGCCAAGCTCGCCATGGCGCTCGGCAAGACGATCGGCGGCGAGGCCGTCATAGCCGACCTCGCCAAGATGCCGCATCTGCTCGTCGCCGGCACCACCGGCTCGGGCAAGTCGGTCGCCATCAACACGATGATCCTGTCGCTGCTCTACCGGATGACGCCGGAACAGTGCCGACTGATCATGATCGACCCGAAAATGCTCGAACTTTCCGTCTATGACGGCATCCCGCATCTGCTTTCGCCCGTCGTCACCGATCCGAAGAAGGCCGTCGTCGCGCTCAAATGGACCGTGCGCGAGATGGAAGAGCGCTACAAGAAGATGTCGAAGATCGGTGTCCGCAACATCGATGGCTTCAACACCCGCGTGGAGCAGGCCTTGTCGAAGGGCGAGGCGATCTCGCGCACGGTGCAGACCGGCTTCGACCGCCACACCGGCGAGGCAATGTACGAGACCGAAGAATTCGACCTCAGGCCGATGCCCTACATCGTCGTCATCATCGACGAGATGGCCGACCTGATGATGGTCGCCGGCAAGGATATCGAAGGCGCTGTCCAGCGCCTGGCGCAGATGGCGCGTGCCGCCGGCATCCACGTGATCATGGCGACGCAGCGCCCGTCGGTCGACGTCATCACCGGCACGATCAAGGCGAACTTCCCGACCCGCATCTCCTTCCAGGTCACCTCGAAGATCGACAGCCGCACCATTCTCGGCGAACAGGGCGCCGAGCAGCTGCTCGGCATGGGCGACATGCTCTACATGGCGGGCGGCGGACGCATTCAGCGTGTGCACGGCCCGTTCGTCTCCGATGTCGAGGTGGAAGAGATCGTCTCCTACCTGAAGACCCAGGGCTCGCCGCAATATCTAGACGCGATCACCGCCGATGACGACGAGGATGGCGATTACGGCGGCGGTGGCGGCGGCCCTGCCGGTACGTCGAACCTTTCGGATTCGGAAGATCCTTACGATCAGGCCGTCGCCATCGTGCTGCGGGATGGCAAGGCCTCGACCTCCTACGTCCAGCGCCGGCTGGGCATCGGCTACAACCGGGCCGCCTCTCTCATCGAGCGGATGGAGAAGGAAGGCATCATCGGTCCAGCCAACCATGCGGGCAAACGCGAAATTCTCGTTCCCACAGAAGGCGACATCCTCGACCGCTGAAATAATCGGCATATATTTCCGATGGGGGCCGCTTTTGCGGAAACCCGACGGCAGCCAAGCCGTTACCTCACGCGGGCCCGATCGCAACGCCTTGAAGACGCCGCCTTTCGGCAGCATGCAGATCGCATAAAGGAGATTTAGATGAGTAACTCCGACACCTTCCTCTCCGGCCTGACGGTAACGCGCCGCGATCTTCTCGGCGCCTTTGCCGTCGCTGCGATGGCAAGCGCCATTCCCTTCGGCGCGCATGCGCAGGCGGCGGCTCCCGCCTCCGGCACGGCGCAGGCGATCGCCGACCATTTCTCCGGCGTCACCACGATGCAGGGCGAATTCGTGCAGTTCGGCCCGCGCGGCGAGCAGACCGGCGGCAAGTTCTTCATTCAGCGCCCCGGCAAACTGCGCTTCAATTATGACGACCCGTCGCCGATGCGGGTGATCGCCGACGGCAAGAACGTCGCCATCGGCAATACCAAGCTGAAAACCTGGGATCTCTATCCGCTCTCCAAGACGCCGCTCAGCCTGCTGCTGGCGCAGCATATCGACCTGTCGGCCGGCATGGTGAAGCGCGTGAAGGAAGAGTCTGATCTGACGACGATCGCGCTCGGCAACAATACCGTGTTCGGCAATTCGACGATCACCATGATGTTCGACCCGAAGACCTACGACCTGCGCCAGTGGACGATCACGGACAACCAGGGCAAGGACACGTCGGTGATGATCTTCAATGTCAAAACAGGCATGCAGTTCGACGATCGCGTGTTCCGCGTGCCTTACGAGAGCATTCCGGGCACGGCAGCCTCACGAGACTGAGGGTTTTCGGTTGATCGCCCGAGCCTTTTGCACGCGGCCGGTTCCCTCCTGTGCGCCTTTGTTCTAAAGCCCTTTCATGAAAGCACGCCGTCTCAACGCCCGGCGTGCGAGAAAGGGCGTGGGCATGGGCTTTTCGATCACCACCTGGAACATCAACTCGGTGCGGCTGCGCATGCCGATCGTCGAGCAACTGGTTCTCAAACATCGGCCGGATATTCTCTGCCTGCAGGAAACCAAGGTGACGAACGAGCTCTTTCCGGCGGCACCGCTGCGGGCGATGGGCTACGACCACATCATCATCCACGGCCAGAAAGGCTATCACGGCGTGGCGATCGCTTCCCGCATTCCGCTGACGGAGGATCACCGGCAGGATTATTGCGGAGTCGGCGATGCCCGCCACATCTCGGCGATCTTCGAGCACGGCAACCGCCGTATCCGGCTGCACAATTTCTACGTCCCGGCTGGCGGCGACGAGCCGGATCGCACGATCAATCCGAAATTCGGTCACAAGCTCGATTTCATCGAAGAGATGAAGCTCCTGAAAGCCAACGGCGAAGCCAACACCTCGGCCATTCTGGTCGGCGACCTCAACATCGCGCCGCTGGAGCACGATGTCTGGTCGCACAAGCAGCTGCTGAAGATCGTCAGCCATACGCCCGTCGAAACCGACGGGCTGCTCGAGGTGATGAAGCGCGGCAACTGGCTCGACCTCATGCGCCATCATGTGCCGGAAAGCGAGAAGCTCTATACCTGGTGGAGCTACCGCGCCAAGGACTGGGAGGCGGCCGACCGCGGCCGCCGTCTCGACCATATCTGGTCGTCATCGGATCTCGGACCGCATCTCAAGCGCATCGAGATCCTGAAAGAGGCGCGCGGCTGGGACCGGCCCTCGGACCATGTGCCGGTCACGGCGCATTTCGATTTCTAGTATTTTGCGGATGCGCAGAACCGCTCCAACGGCGGTCAGCTGAAGCGGTAGAACTGGCTTGCGGCCTTTGCCGCAAGTTCGGCGAGATTGTCGCGGATGCGGTTCTCGATCAGCCGGGCTGCGTCCGGATATTCTTCGATCAGCCGGTGGAAAAGGGCGCGGGTGATGCGAATGATGCTGGTGTCCTCGCGCGCGACCGCGGTGAATTTGCGCTCCACCAGCGTGACCAGCGCCAGCTCGGAAACCAGCGTTCCCGGGCCGACGACCCCCTCCGTCCTCTGTATGCCGTCACTGCTCGTCGCGCTCAGCTCCAGGCTGCCGCTGAGGACGACATAGGCGCTCTCGGCGGGCGAGCCCTGGCGAAACAGCATCTGGCCGGCGGCGATCATGCGCCGGTCGGCGCCGAAGGCAATCAGCCGCAGGTGATCCTCGTTCATGTCCTTGAACAGAGGAAGCTGCGCGAGCATGCGGATGTCGTCGGTCAGCGCCATGCGGGCTTTTCGCCTTAGAGCAATCCCGGCAAAACTGCGTCGCGGTCTTGCATCCGGAATTGCGTGAAAACAGAGAGATAGAGCATTTTCGAATTCTGAGAAAACGGAAATGCTCTAGGGTATGATCTTATAGCCGCCGTTTTCCGTAACCAGGATTTCGGCATTGGAGGGATCGCGTTCGATCTTCTGGCGCAGACGGTAGACATGGGTTTCCAGCGTATGCGTCGTCACGCCTGAGTTATAGCCCCAGACCTCTTCGAGGAGCACGTCGCGAGTGACGACCTTCTGTTCGGCGCGGTAAAGGTAGCGGATGATCGCCGCTTCCTTTTCCGTCAGGCGGATCTTCTGGCCGTTGTCGGTGGTCAGCAGCTTCTGGCTCGGCTTGAAGAGGTAAGGGCCGACGGTGAAGGTGGCGTCCTCGCTCTGCTCGTGCTGGCGCAGCTGCACGCGAATGCGCGCGAGCAGCACGGCGAAGCGGAAAGGCTTGGTGACATAGTCGTTGGCGCCGGCTTCGAGGCCGAGGATCGTATCCGAATCGGTATCGTGGCCGGTCAGCATAATGATCGGCGCCTTGAAGCCGCCCTTGCGCAGCAGCTTCACCGCCTCACGGCCGTCCATATCGGGCAGGCCGACATCCATGATCAACAGATCGACCGGTGTCGAGCGGGCGGTTGCGACACCCTTGCCGGCGTTGGCTTCCTGCAGAACCGAAAATTCCTCATACAGCGACAATTGCTCCGTCAGCGTCTGACGAAGGTCATCGTCGTCATCCACCAGAAGAATGGTGCGTGCGGTCATGCCCTTGCTTTCCTCATGTTAAGTCCCCTAGTCCTACGCCAAATTCCTCATTTGGCAAGGATCGCGCGGCGGGCCGTTGCAGCGCAGGTTTTGATATGATTTCAATCGGAGCCCCAGACAATGCAAGACATGCGAGAAAAATGGAAAAAACAAGGCGGGAGCCGGGGGTGAAGCCGTCGACGATCGTGGTGCGGCCGGCGCCCGGGCGCAAGAGCCGGGCGATCGTCCGGCTCGGTGCGATCACCGTCCCCGCCGCGATCGGCCGCTCCGGCCGCACCGTGATCAAGCGCGAGGGCGACGGCGCCACACCGATCGCCTCGATGCGGCTGATATCAGGCTTCCGGCGCGGTGAGCGGAACGGCCGGCTTGCCACTCCGCTTCCCATCCGCCGGATCCGCGCTGACATGCTCTGGTGCGATCAGCCCGGCAACGCCAGCTACAACCGCCTCGTCCGGGCGCCGTTCGGCGCAAGCCATGAGGAGATGCGGCGTAGCGACGGGCTCTACGATGTCTGCCTGGTCATGGATTGGAACATCTCCTCGCGGGCGCGCAATCGCGGCTCGGCGATCTTCTTCCATCTCATTCGACCGGGCTACGAGCCGACGGCCGGTTGCGTGGCGGTGAGCCTGGCCGACATGCGCCGGCTTCTGCCGCATCTTCGGAAGGGCACGATTGTTCGGGTCCTCTGATTGTCTTCCGGATCCGGCCGCCTATATGTTTCCGGTGACCGAGCGCTAAGGCTGAAATGCGCTCCGGGACGCCCCAAAGTGTGGGCGCAATTCATGCCTCGTCCCATTCTTTCAAACTCCCGGAGATATAGTGTGACCGCTCAACCCATCATCACTTTCCATGACGGACATTCCATTCCCCAGGTCGGGCTCGGCGTCTGGCAGACGCCGCAGGAAATTGCCGCTCCGACGGTGCGCGCGGCGATTGCCGCCGGCTATCGCCATACCGATACGGCGTCCGGCTACGACAATGAAGAGGGTGTCGGCGAAGGCATCCGCTCCTCCGGTCTGGACCGCAAGGACATCTTCGTCACCACCAAGCTCAGAAACACCGATCAGGGATACGACAATACGCTCAGCGCCTTCGACGGCAGCCTGAAGAAGCTCGGTTCCGATTATGTCGACCTCTATCTCGTTCACTGGCCGTCGCCGCATCGCGGCCTCTATACCGAGACCTGGAAGGCTTTCGTGCGCATCCGCGAAGAGGGCCGCGCCCGCTCGATCGGCGTGTCGAATTTCTGCCCCGAACATCTGGAGCGCATCATCGGCGAGACCGGTGTCGTTCCCGTCATCAACCAGATCGAGCTGCATCCCGATTTTCAGCAGAAAGCGGCGCAGGAGGCGCACAGGAAACTTGGTATCGTTACCGAATCCTGGAGCCCGCTCGGCCAGGGCAAATTCGTCTCGAACCCTGTTATCGGTGAGATCGCTGGGAAATATCGGAAGACGCCGGCCCAGGTCATCATCCGCTGGCACCTGGATACCGGCCTCGTCGTCATCCCGAAGTCGGTGACGCCGTCGCGCATCGAGGAAAATTTCCAGGTGTTCGACTTCAAGCTCGATGCCGACGATATGGCGGCGATCGCCAGGCTCGACAGCGCCGGCGCCCGCATGGGACCGGATCCGATGACGGCAACTTTCTGATCGCCGTTGCGATCAGGCTAAAGCGCGTCGCGTCAAACTTGATTCATGCGACGCGCTTTAGCTCTTTGTTTTCACGCATGTCGTTGCCGCAAAACCGCGGCACACTTTTGCGCGACATGCCTTAAAGCAATCGCAGCGGCGGTCTTCCGGGTAAATTACCCGGGGCGACCGCCGCATGACGGTGAATGCAGCCTCGATCAGTAATTACAGTTCGACGATCCGTTCGTCGGGGCAAAGCCGAAGTCGCAGCTATTGCGCATGCGCTGCGGCCGTCCGATCGAGCCGGTATATTCGTCCGAAGCGTTGAAAGCCCGCGCGGGATACCAATAGCCGTTCGAGCTCTTGCTATAGCCGGGCCGGGCGCTGCCATCGCCGCGATAGCCGTTGAGCGATGGGATCTTGTTTTGCGCGACCTGCTGCAGCAGGCCGGACGCGGTCATGGCCGGCATCCCCGGATGGATCGTCCCGGCGCCGGCGGCGTCGACCGAAGTCAGAGATGCAAAGACGATCAGGCTGGCTTGCAGTAAACTCCGTACGATTTTCTGCCTCATGGCCATTCCCTCGATGGCGCGTGTTTGCCGAAGCCGGAACGGTATCTGTCGCGTATCGCGCCCCATATCGATGAGGCCACAGGCGCTCCTGGATGTCGATTGCCCGAACGGATGAAATTGGGAAGACGGCCGATGCGCAATCGGGCTTACCCGAATTACAGCGTGATAGGGAAGCACAGCCGCCATGAAAAACAAAACCGCCCGATGCGATGAGAGCGCATCGGGCGGTTTTCATTCTCTGCCGTGGGACGACGGATCAGTTCCACTCGCGGATGTCGACGAAATGACCGGCGATCGCTGCGGCCGCGGCCATTGCCGGCGAGACGAGGTGCGTGCGACCCTTGAAGCCCTGACGGCCCTCGAAGTTGCGGTTCGAGGTGGACGCGCAGCGCTCGCCCGGCTTCAGGCGGTCGTCGTTCATGGCAAGGCACATGGAGCAGCCCGGCTCGCGCCAGTCGAAACCGGCGGCCTTGAAGATCTTGTCGAGGCCTTCGGCTTCCGCCTGTTCCTTGACGAGGCCGGAGCCCGGGACGATCATCGCATCGACGGTTGAAGCAACCGTCTTGCCTTCGACCACCTTGGCGACTTCGCGCAGGTCCTCGATGCGGCCGTTGGTGCAGGAGCCGATGAAGACGCGGTCGAGCGTAATGTCGGTCATCTTGGTGCCGGGCTTCAGGCCCATATAGTCGAGGGCGCGCCATTTGGAGGTGCGCTTGGTCTCGTCCTGGATATCGTCGGGGTTGGGGACGATGCCCTGGACGGAGATGACGTCCTCGGGCGAGGAGCCCCAGGAGACGATCGGCGGCAGGCTGGCGGCATCGAGCACGACGACGCGGTCGTAATGCGCGCCCTCGTCGGTCTGCAGCGTCTTCCAGTAGGCGATCGCCTGCTCCAGCGCCTCGCCCTTCGGCGCGCGCGGCTTGCCCTTTATGTATTCGAAGGTCTTTTCGTCAGGGGCGATCAGGCCGGCGCGGGCGCCGCCTTCGATGGTCATGTTGCAGATGGTCATGCGGCCTTCCATCGATAGCGAGCGGATCGCTTCGCCGGCAAATTCGATGACATGGCCGGTGCCGCCGGCAGTGCCGATTTCGCCGATGATGGCGAGGATGATGTCCTTGGCGGTGACGTGCGGCGGCAGCAGGCCGTCGACCCGCACCAGCATGTTCTTCGCCTTCTTCTGGATCAGCGTCTGGGTCGCCAGCACATGCTCGACCTCAGAGGTGCCGATGCCGTGCGCCAGCGCGCCGAAGGCGCCGTGCGTCGAGGTGTGGCTGTCGCCGCAGACGATGGTCATGCCAGGAAGGGTGAAGCCCTGTTCAGGACCGACGATGTGAACGATGCCCTGGCGCTTGTCGCTTGCGGAATAATATTCGACGCCGAATTCGGCGGCGTTGGTCGCCAGCGCTTCCACCTGAATGCGGCTTTCCTCGTTCTTGATGCCGAGATGGCGATCAGGCGAGGTCGGAACGTTATGGTCGACGACGGCGAGCGTCTTTTCCGGGGCGCGAACTTTGCGGCCGGTCATCCGCAGGCCTTCGAACGCCTGCGGCGAGGTGACTTCATGGACCAGGTGCCGGTCGATGTAGAGAAGACAGGTGCCGTCTGCCTGTTCGTCGACCAGATGATCGTCCCAGATCTTGTCGTAGAGGGTACGCGGTGCGCTCATGGCGTTAAGTCCGTTTTTGGATGCTTTTGGGAAATCGAGTAAAAAGCGGATCAAGCTCCGCCGGCCGTCATTCGATCAACGAAGTCGGCTGTTGAGCGCACCGGATACGCATGCAAAGAACCGCGCCGGCAGGCGATAATGGTCCTGCAGCACGAAAATATGCGCGCCTGTGCATCTGAACTTGGATTCCATCGCCTGCATATAACGATTTTTCGCGGCGGCTTCAATTTGAATCATCAACAGCCCGTCTGGGGCCTCCTCATTGTGACGGCTTTAGCGTGATTTCATCCATTTCTCCGTCCGCCGCAGCGCCAGCGACAGGCCGATCGTCAGGATCAGGTAGATGTAGGTGACGATCGAGTAGGTCTCGAAGAAGCGAAAGGAGCCGGCGGCATAGACCTTGCCCATCTGGGTGATGTCGGCGACGCCGAGCACGGAGACGAGCGATGAATCCTTTACCATCGAAACGAAATCGTTGGAAAGCGGCGGGAAGATCACCCGGATCGCCTGCGGGAAGACGACGGAGCGGAAGCGCCGGTAGCGGGAAAGGCCGAGCGCCTTGGCAGCCTCGATCTGGCCGAGATCGACCGACTGGAAGCCGGCCCGGAAGATTTCGGCGATGAAGGAGGAGTAACCGATCGTCAGCGCGATGATCGCCCGCCACATCAGCGAGAGATCGCGCACCAGGATGGGTTCGGCCATGCCTGCGTTTACCAGCGGCGAAATCAGAAAATTATAACCGGCAACCAGGGCCGGGGCGCCGACGAAGGCGACGTAGAACAGGAGCACGAGGATCGGGATGCCGCGGATAATCTCGATGTAGAAACGCGCGATCTGCCGCGCGATCTGGCTGTCGGCCATGCCGAGCAGGCAGATGCCGAGGCCGAGCACGGTGGCGAGCACGAAGGCGACCAGCGTGACGAAGACGGTGATGCCGACACCGTTGACGACGGTGCGGAAAACCTGGGCGTAGATATCGTTGGTGACGATGACGGCGGCAAGGATGACGCCGATCGCGACGAGCGCGACCAGCCACCAGGGATAGTCGTCCTTGACGTGTCTGTCGGGAGAGGGTCGTAAAGCCATCAGCAATGGCTCGGCGTCATTCGCCCATCTTGTAGTCGAGGAACCACTTCTTGTTCAGCGCATCCAGCGTGCCGTCGGCCTTGAGGGCTGAAATGGCAGCGTTGACGGGCGCGACGAGATCGGAGCTCTTCGGGAAGATGAAGCCGAAATCCTCGGTGCCGAGCGGCTCGCCGATCAGCTTCAGCGCGCCATTCGAGGCGTCGACATAACCCTTGCCGGCGGTGCCGTCGGTCAGGACGACGTCGACGTCGCCTGCCTTCAAAGCCTGGACGGTGGCGCCGAAGGTTTCGAAGAGCTTGATGCGCGGGTTCTGCTCGTTGCCGTCGAGCACTTCATAGACAGCGGTATAGAAGGGCGTGGTGCCGGGCTGGGCGCCGACCAGACCATCCTTGAACGCGCCGAAGGACTTGGCGTCGGTGAAACGCTTCTCGTCGCCGCGCACCAGCATGAACTGCTGTGAGCGCATGTAAGGGTCGGAGAAATCCACCTTCTGCTTGCGGTCTTCCTTGATGGTGATGCCGGTCATGCCGATGTTGTACTGGCCGTCGGAAACCGCCTGGATCATCGCATCCCAGCTGGTGTTTTGATATTCGACCTTGAAGTTCAGCCGTTTGGCGATCTCGTTCATCGCATCATATTCCCAGCCGATCGCCTTGCCGGATTTCGGGTCGACGAACTGCAGCGGCGGATAGGCATTCTCGGTGACGACGACGACGCTCTTGCCGCCGAGATCGGGCAGCTCGGCTGCCGATGCGGCCAGGGGTGCGAGAGCAAGGGCAGCGAAGCTCGCAAGGACAGTACGACGGAACAACATTGAACGGCTCTCCGGGAGTGGACGGCGAAAATTGTCACGGAAAACGTACCGAAGGCAAGGCCACCGGCTGCGTGCCCAAGCAAAAAATAGAAAAGGCGACCCGAAGGCCGCCTTTTCAAGCGAAGAATTTTGCGTGACGCAGATCTTATTCTGCAGCCGGTTCCGCTGCTGCGGCTGCTGCTTCCGCGGCGGCCTTTTCGGCCGCTGCCTTGGCTTCGGCAGCTTCGGCTGCTGCCTTCTCGGCGGCGAGCGCCTGAGCGGCTGCAACCTTTTCAGCTTCGATGCGTGCCTTTTCCTCGGCAATGGCGGCGCGCTCGGCGTCGTTGAGCTTGCGGGCGCGGACGCCGGTGTCTTCAACGATACGGGCAGACTTGCCGCGACGATCACGGAGGTAATAGAGCTTGGCGCGACGGACCTTACCGCGGCGCACGACGTCGACGCTTTCGATCATCGGCGAGTAGACCGGGAATACGCGCTCGACGCCTTCGCCGTAGGAGATCTTGCGGACCGTGAAGTTTTCCTGCAGGCCGCCGCCGGAGCGGGCGATGCAGACGCCTTCATAGGCCTGAACGCGGGTACGGTTGCCTTCCGTGACCTTCACGTTGACGCGGACAGTGTCGCCCGGGGAAAATTCGGGAAGCGTGCGCTTGGCTTCGATCTTGGCGGCCTGTTCGGCCTCAAGCTGCTGAATGATGTTCATCGTCTTAACCTTTGGTTCTTCTGAAACAGCCAGAGCGCTCGACACTGATCCTTTGGAACTGGCCTCAGGACTTTGCCCTTCAGGGCGGGAGCGGGTTCGCCATTCTTTGTTTGCTGGCAGACGGGGATAACCCCATTTCCGCGTGCGCCAATACACGAAAGGCCGGGGCTTGTCATCCCTCGCACGACATTTTTGTGAAGGGGAGGCTGGAATCAGCCGTTTTTCTTAGGTTCAGCCTTTTCCAAGAGATCTGGCCGCCGCTCCCGCGTCAGCCGCACCGCCTCCTGGTGCCGCCATTTCTCGATGGCACCGTGATTGCCAGACGTCAGGATCGCGGGAATGTCCCGGCCTTCCCACGCCTGCGGCCTGGTATAATGGGGATGTTCCAGCAAGCCGCCTTCGAAGCTTTCGTGCAGACCGGAAAGATCGTTGCCCATGACACCGGGCAGGATGCGGATGATCGCGTCGAGCACGATCAGCGCCGCCGGCTCGCCGCCCGACAGCACGTAGTCGCCGATCGAAACCTCTTCCAGGCCGCGCGCCTCGATCACTCGCTGATCGACGCCCTCGAAGCGGCCGCAGACGATGATGACGCCGTCGCCAGCCGCAAGCTCGCGTACGCGCTTCTGTGTCAGCGGCTGGCCGCGCGGGCTCATCAGCAGGCGCGGGCGGGTGTCGTTTTCCGCGGTGCTGTCGATCGCGCGGGCGAGAACGTCGGGTTTCAGCACCATGCCGGCGCCGCCGCCGGCCGGGGTGTCGTCGACGGTGCGGTGCTTGTCGGTGGCGAAATCGCGGATCTGCACCGCATCCAGCGACCATTGCCCGCGCTCCATCGCCTTGCCGGCGAGCGAGAAGCCCAGATGCCCCGGAAACATTTCCGGATAGAGTGTCAGCACGCTCACTCGGAAAGCCATCACTTCTTCTTTTTCGGCTTGTCCGCGGTGAATTTCGAAAGCTCTTGGGGGTCGTCGACCAAGCCTGCCGCCAGCGGGTCGATCAGCAATGTGCCGGCCTCGAGGTCGATCTCCAGCACCGAGGCTTCGGAGAAGGGGATCAGCACCGGGCGCTTGCCCGGACCTTTGAGCTCCAGCAAATCGCCGGCGCCGAAATCGAAGACGCCGGTGACGGTGCCATAGCTGGCACCCTTGTCGTCGCGTGCTTCGAGACCTTCGAGATCAGCATAGTAGAACTCGTCATCTTCAAGCTCCTCGTCCGGCAGGTTGTCGCGCTCGATATAGAGCTCGAGGCCGTTCAGCGCCTCGGCGGCATTGCGGTCGTTGACGCCGCGGAAACGGACGACGACGACATTCTTCGTCTCGCGGATTTCGAGGACTTCGAAGCTGCGGCCGTCCATGCTGTGCAGGTGGCCGTAGTCGCCAAGGGCGCTCGGATCGGCCGTGTAGGCCTTGGCGCGTACCTCTCCCCGGAGGCCTTGCGCGCCGCCGATCGTCGCCATCAGAACGGGGTTTTCAAGCTTTGTCATGGGTTCCTTCATGTGAAGCCGAAAGACAGGTTTCTCATAAACGAAGTGCGGGTAATTGGAAACGAAAACGGGCGGCATGTCGCCATGCCGCCCGTTAGACAAGGGATTGTCCCGATTATTCTGCGGCGTCGGCAGCAGCAGCGGCGGCGTCAGCCACCTTCTGAGCCTTTTCGGCGGCGCGTTCCTGGGCGCGCTTGCCCGGCTTTGCCTTGACCGGGTTGTTCTTGGCTTCGCGCTTGGCAACGCCGGCCTCATTGAGGAAGCGCAGAACGCGGTCGGTCGGCTGGGCGCCGTTTTCGATCCAGTGCTTGATGCGCTCGGCGTTCAGCTGAACGCGCTTCTCGTCGTCCTTGGCGAGCATCGGGTTCCAGGAACCGAGGTTTTCCAGGAAGCGGCCGTCACGCGGGCTGCGCGCGTCGGCGAGAACGACGTGGTAATACGGGCGCTTCTTGGAGCCACCGCGGGCGAGACGAATTTTCAGTGCCATGTTCTTTACTCCTTAGGCTTTTCTTGATCGCCTGATCAGGCGGGTTATCGGGCTGCGGCGCTTTGTTCAGCGTGATCCGCAGCGATCTGCTCATGATGCCGGATGACTTCCTTGATGACGAAGTTCAGGAACTTCTCGGCGAAATCCGGGTCCAGATTGGCGGCTTTCGCCAGCTGGCGAAGGCGTTCGATCTGGTATTCCTCGCGCGCCGGATCGGCCGGCGGCAGATTGTATTTGGCCTTCAGCACGCCGACCTCTTTGGTGCAGCGGAAGCGTTCGGCCAGCATATGCACGAGAGCGGCATCGATATTGTCGATCGACTGACGATAGCTCGCGAGCTGGGCTTTGACGTCTGGATCAATCATGGGGCAAGCGATCCTTTCACTTCTTCTTCGGCAATCCGGGCAATCCCGGGAAACCACCGCCAAGGCCCGGCAGCTTGGCGCCGCCGAGGCCAGGCAAACCACCCGGCAGACCGCCGAGACCGGGCATACCCCCACCCGGCTTTCCAAGTCCCGCTGCTTCGGCCTGCTTCTGCAGGGCCTCGAGCTGCCGAGGATCGATATTCGAGAGATCGGGCATGCCACCGCCCATACCGCCCAGGCCGCCGCCAAGCCCCATCTTGCCGGCAAGGCCGCCCATCATCTGCTTCATCATGCCGCCTTTGCCCTTGCCGCCCATCATCTTCATCATGTCGGCCATCTGGCGGTGCATCTTCAGAAGCTTGTTGATGGCGGCGGCATCGGTGCCGGAGCCGGCGGCGATGCGCTTCTTGCGCGAATGCTTGAGCAGATCGGGATTGGCGCGCTCGGCCTTGGTCATCGACTGGATGATGGCGATCTGGCGACCGAAAAGTCTGTCGTCGAGGCCGGCTGCGGCCATCTTGTCCTTCATACCGGCCATGCCGGGCATCATCCCCATGATGCCGCCCATGCCGCCCATCTTCTGCATCTGGCGCAGCTGGTCGGCGAGATCGTCGAGGTCGAACTTGCCCTTGGCCATCTTGGCGGCCATGGCGGCCGCCTTCTCGGCGTCGATGTTCTCCGCCGCGCGCTCCACGAGCGAGACGATGTCGCCCATGCCGAGGATGCGGTCGGCGATACGGCGGGGATGGAACTCCTCGAGCTCGCTCATCTTCTCGCCGACGCCGATCAGCTTGATCGGCTTGCCGGTGACGGCGCGCATGGAAAGGGCGGCACCGCCGCGGCCATCGCCGTCCATGCGGGTCAGCACCAGACCGGTGATGCCGACGCGTTCGTCGAAACTGCGGGCGAGGTTGACGGCGTCCTGACCGGTGAGTGAGTCGGCGACCAGCAGGATTTCATGCGGGTTCGAGCGCTTCTTGATGTCGGCCATCTCGACCATCAAGGGCTCGTCGATATGGGTGCGGCCGGCGGTATCGAGGATGACGACGTCGTGGCCGCCGAGCCTTGCCGCCTGCACGGCGCGGGCGGCGATATCCGTCGGCGACTGGCCTGATATGATGGGCAGCGTGTCGATATTGGCCTGCGCGCCAAGCTGGCGAAGCTGCTCCTGGGCTGCCGGACGGCGCGTGTCGAGCGACGCCATCAGCACCTTCTTCTTCTCGCGTGTCGACAGGCGATGGGCAATTTTCGCCGACGTCGTCGTCTTGCCGGAACCCTGCAGGCCGACCATCATGACGACGACGGGGGCGGGCGCATGCAGGTCGATGCCGACCCCTTCGCCGCCCAGCATCTCGATCAGCTCGTCATGCACGATCTTGACGACCATCTGGCCGGGTTTGATCGACTTCAGAATCTCGGCGCCGACGGCCTTTTCACGCACGCGGTCGGTGAAGGAACGCACGACATCGAGCGCGACGTCGGCCTCGAGCAGCGCACGGCGAACCTCTCGCAGCGCTGCGGAAACATCGGCTTCCGAAAGCGCGCCACGGCCTGTCAGTCCATTCAGAATGGATCCAAGACGGTCCTGGAGGTTTTCAAACATCGGCTCTTCCTTGATACGTTTCGGGCGGGTTCGATCTGCCCGGAAACGTCGTGCTTTTCCTTGACGAAAACAAGACGCAAAGCCAAAAAGCACCCGAGGGCGCATCGCGCTGTCGGGTGTTGACCTCCGGGATCTCAGGTCCCGGTCGGCGGCTCGGAGTCATGCGGCTCGTCGCGGATTGGGCGCGATAAACAGGAAAGCGGCGGGAAAGTCAAGCGAATGCGGACCGAAGACCGCATAACGGGCGTTCCCAGAGCCTGCGTGGTCCGGGCACGACCGGTTTAATTTCCCGCGGACAGTCCAAACGCCATAGAGGCCAGTTGCAAAATATTCTGCTTATGATTCTACTTTCTACTTAAGTGCATCCTGTAAAAATGATTCGTGAATATCCTTGATGCCGGATGATCCGGCGGAGATACGAATGATCAATCCTGATATTGAAAGCTGGGCACTGGCACGGGCCCATCATATTGTTCTGAACGAAGGCCTTAGTCTTGCCAAAGCGGCACAGGATCTGGATCGCAAACGGTCCCGCTCGCTGGTCTACGAGCTGAGAAAGGTCATTACCGCCGCCATCGTCGAAGCGCATGCGGCGTCTTTTGCTTCCGACGGTGTTGAGCCGTAAAACCGGACGGCCTCGAAAGGGCGACCGGCGGCAATAGCTGCGCCCACTCGCCCACTGGTAATTCCTTCGCATTTCCGCCATATACAGCGGAAACACGGACGGAAGATATCATGAGCGCAACGGTCGAATTCGCGAGGATGAACGGGCTTGGCAACAAGATCCTGGTCGTTGACATGCGCGGCCGGCCGGACAAGGTGACGCCTGCGGCGGCGGTCGCGCTCAATGCCGATCCGCAGACTGAGTTCGATCAGATCATGGCGATCCATGATCCGAAGGCCGAAGGCACCGATGCCTTCATCGATATCCTGAATTCCGATGGCTCGAAGGCGCAGGCCTGCGGCAACGGCACGCGCTGCGTCGTGCAGGCGCTTGCCGCCGAGACCGGCAGGAAGGTCTTTACCTTCCAGACGGTCGCCGGCATCCTCAACGCCGTCGAGCACGAGGACGGGACGATTTCGGTCGATATGGGCCGGCCGGTGTTCGATTGGGACAGGATCCCGCTGGCGGAAGAATTCCACGACACCAGCCGCATCGAACTGCAGATCGGCCCGATCGACAAGCCGGTGCTGCATTCGCCGTCGGCGATGTCGATGGGCAATCCGCATGCGATCTTCTGGGTGGACAGGGACGTGATGTCCTATGATCTCGCCCGCTTCGGACCGCTGCTGGAAAACCATCCGATGTTTCCCGAGCGCGCCAATATCACGCTGGCGCAAGTGACGTCGCCGACATCAGTGACGACGCGCACCTGGGAGCGCGGCGCTGGACTGACGCTCGCCTGCGGCTCGGCTGCCTGTTCTGCTGCTGTCAGTGCTGCGCGCACCGGCCGTACCGGCCGCAAGGTGACGATCAATGTGGCCAGCGCCAAGCCGCCGGCCACGCTTTCCATCGAATGGCGCGAGCGCGACGATCATGTGATCATGACCGGCCCGGCCGAATGGGAATGGTCGGGCAGGCTCGATCCTGCGACCGGTCTCTGGTCGCGCGAGGCTGACCGAGAGGCGGAGGCGCAGTGAGCGGCATCGAGGTCATTACCTTCGGCTGCCGCCTCAACACATATGAATCCGAAGTGATGAAGGCGCAGGCTGAAAAGGCCGGGCTCAACAATGCCGTCCTGGTCAATACCTGTGCCGTAACCGGCGAAGCGGTGCGCCAGGCCCGCCAGGCGATCCGCCGGGCACGGCGTGACAATCCGCATGCCCGCATCATCGTCACCGGCTGTGCCGCGCAGACGGAAAAGCAGACCTTCGCCGCGATGGCGGAGGTCGATGCCGTGCTCGGCAACGAGGAGAAGCTGACGAGCGCCTCCTATCGCGGCCTGCCGGACTTCGGCGTTTCGGCCGAAGAGAAACTTCGCGTCAACGACATCATGAGTGTCAAGGCGACGGCGCCGCAGATGGTCAGGCACATTGATGGCCATGTGCGCGCCTTCATCCAGGTGCAGAACGGCTGCGACCATCGCTGCACCTTCTGCATCATTCCCTATGGCCGCGGCAATTCCCGCTCCGTGCCGATGGGAGCTGTCGTCGACCAGGCCCGCAATCTCGTCGATGGCGGTTACCGCGAGATCGTGCTGACCGGCGTCGATGCCACCAGCTATGGCGGCGATCTGCCGGGCGCCCCGACGCTCGGGCTTTTGGCGAAGACCCTTCTGAAGCAGATCCCCGATATCCGCCGCCTGCGGCTTTCCTCGATCGACAGCATCGAGGCCGATGCCCACCTGATGGATCTCATCGCCGACGAGCCACGCTTCATGCCGCATCTGCATCTCTCGCTGCAGCATGGCGACGACATGATCCTGAAGCGTATGAAGCGCCGGCATTTGCGCGCCGATGCGCTGCGTTTCATCGAGGATGCGCGTCGCCTTCGCCCGGAGATGAGCTTCGGCGCCGATATGATCGCCGGCTTTCCCACGGAAACCGAAGAGATGTTCGAGAATGCCGTGCGGCTGGCCGAAGAGGCTGCTATCGCCCATCTGCATGTCTTCCCCTACAGTCCGCGTCCCGGCACGCCGGCAGCGCGCATGCCGCAGCTCGACCGGTCGCTGGTCAAGGATCGCGCCGCAAGGCTGCGCGCCACTGGACATAGGCTGCATCAATCCCATCTCGATGGGATGATCGGAACCCGGCAATGGCTGCTTGTTGAAAACAACGGCCTGGCGCATACGGAGAATTTCACGCTGGTCTCCGCGCCCGGCCTTCGTCCCGGCGAACTTGTGCCGGTCACGATCACCGGCCACAATGGCAAGCATCTCGACATGCAATTGACGGCCGCAGCCGCGGCCTGACTTTCACGGAATCCCCATGGCGCTCAGTTTCATCAAAAAGGTCTTCACCTTCGGCAAGCCGGCTGAAGAACCTGTGCCTGCGGCCGTGGAAAAGGAGTTGGAGCCGCGTTCGCGCGACGAAGATCTGCCGGTTGCTGACGATCCAGTGCTGGCCGAGGAAATGGATACTGCCGGCGGGCCCGCTTCAGATATTGACGAGGGCGGGGTCGAGGCGCCGGTTGCTGAAGATGATGTCGAATCCGCAATCCTGCCCGCCGCCGACCAATTGCGCGACATGGGTGTCGTGCCGCTTTCATTGCTGGAAGCCGAGGCAGCAGCGGAGGCGGAGACTGAAATCCAGGCGGTTACCGAAACCGTTGCGGAAATACCCCCTTCTGTCCCTCTGGGACATCTCCCCCACCAGGCGGGAGATCATGTGGAGACCGGAGCGCTAGAACAGCCGGCTGACCTCGAAGAGATCGTCGAAAGGCTTCCGGAAGAGATTCCAACTGAACCGGAAGAGATTCCGACTGAGGATGATGCAGGACTGGATTCGCCCTCCCAGCCAATCTCCCCACCTCTGGGGGAGATGCCCGGCAGGGCAGAGGGGGGTAGCCCCCCGGCAGAACCGGAGATTGGCTCTCCCATCCTCCCCAAAGGCTTCGCCACCGGCCCGAAGGTCGTCGAGCCGGAGCCGGTTATCTTGCAGCCGAAGCTCAGCTGGTTCCAGCGTCTGCGCAACGGTCTTGCGCGCACCTCTTCGCAGCTGACCAGCCAGATCACCGCGCTCTTCACCAAGCGCAAGCTCGATGACGAGACGCTGCAGGATCTCGAAGATCTGCTGATCCAGGCCGATCTCGGCGTCGAGACCGCGCTGCGCGTCACCGATACGCTGGCGTCCGAGCGCTATGGCAAGGATGTCACCGGCGAGGATGTCAGCCGGATCATGGCGTCCGAAATCGCCAAGGTCCTGAAGCCGGTCGCCAAGCCGCTGCAGCTCGACCTCTCGCACAAGCCGCATGTCATCCTCGTCGTCGGCGTCAACGGCACGGGCAAGACGACGACGATCGGCAAGCTTGCGGCGAAGCTTTCCGGCGCCGGGCTGAAGGTGATGCTGGCCGCCGGCGATACTTTCCGTGCGGCTGCGATCGAGCAGCTGAAAATCTGGGCCGACCGGACGAAATCCGAATTCATCGGCACCAAGCTCGGCGCCGATGCCGCCGGCCTTGCCTATGATGCCTTCGAACAGGCGAAGGCGAAAAAATGCGATGTGCTGATCGTCGATACCGCCGGCCGCCTGCAGAACAAGGCCGAGCTGATGGCCGAACTCGAGAAGATCGTGCGCGTGCTCGGCAAACTCGATCCCGATGCGCCGCACACCGTGCTGCAGACGCTCGATGCCACGACCGGGCAGAACGCGCTCAGCCAGGTCGAGATCTTCCGCAACGTCGCCGGTGTCAACGGGTTGATCATGACCAAGCTCGACGGCACGGCGCGCGGCGGTATTCTTGTTGCCATCTCCGCCAAGCACAAGCTGCCGGTCTATTTCATCGGCGTCGGCGAGGGCGTCGAGGATCTGGAACCGTTCGAGGCGGAGGACTTTGCCCATGCCATTGCCGGACTTGGGCAATGATGCCACAGATATGCCGCCGAAAGCCTGCAAGGCACGGCCGGAAACAGGTTTCCAGGAAAACAGGTTTGAAGAACGCATGAGCACCGAAAGCGATATCACACCGACCGCAGCCGACCGGCATCACCCGCTGCTGAAACTGGCGCTGGAACTTGGGCCGCTGATGATCTTCTTCTTCGCCAATCTGCGTGGCCAGTGGCTGGTGGAGACGTTTCCTGCTCTTTCCGAATTGGGCGGACCGCTGTTCGTCGCGACCGGCCTCTTCATGGCGGCGACGATCATCTCGCTGATCGTGTCGAAGATCGTGCTCGGCCATCTGCCGATCATGCCCTTTGTATCCGGCATCGTCGTGCTCATCTTCGGCTCGCTGTCGATCTGGCTGCAGAACGAAACCTTCATCAAGATGAAGCCGACCATCGTCAATGCACTCTTCGGGGTGACGCTTCTCGGCGGACTGGCCTTCGGCAGGTCGCTGCTCGGCTATGTCTTCAATGCGGCCTTTCAGCTCGATGCCGAGGGCTGGCGCAAGCTCACCATCCGCTGGGGCATCTTCTTTCTCTTCCTCGCTGTGCTGAACGAAGTCGTCTGGCGCAATTTTTCCGACGGTACCTGGGTCGCCTTCAAGGTCTGGGGCACGATGCCCATCACCATCATCTTCACGCTGGCGCAGATGCCGCTGGTATTGAAGCACAGCATCAATCTGGAAACGGACGGCGAGAAGTGAGCGCTGCAGAGGCCGAATACCGGGTAAGACACCAAACCTTTTGGTTCGCCGCCTGCCTTGCGGTTCTGATCATTCAGATTGCCGCCGAATATCTGATGGGCCGCGTGCCGATCTGCTCCTGCGGTTATGTCAAGCTGTGGGAGGGCGGGGTCAATACCAGCGGCAATTCGCAGCATCTGTCGGATTGGTACACGCCGTCGCATATCATCCACGGCTTCCTGTTCTACGGGCTCGGCCATCTCGTCCTGCGCCGCAAGCCGCTGGCGGCAAAGCTGTTGCTGGCGCTCGTCATCGAATCCGGCTGGGAACTGCTCGAAAATTCGCCGCTGATCATCGACCGCTATCGCACGGCGACGATCGCACTCGACTATTACGGCGACAGCATCCTGAATTCGGCAATGGACACCGTCTTCATGTGCATCGGCTTCTTCTTCGCATCGCGGGCGCCGGTGGCGCTGACGGTGGCGATCGCGATCTTCTTCGAAGTTTTCACCGGCTATGTAATCCGCGATAATCTGACGTTGAACGTGGTGATGCTGATCTGGCCGGTGGAGGCGATCAAGGTCTGGCAGGGCGGGTTATAAACCGCGTTTGATTATGACCGCTCCCCACAAGGGGGAGGGGCTTGAGTGCCGCGCCCGACGTTTTCCACTTCACCGTTTCATCCGCAGAGGTTACTGCTTGGCACCATACAGTGCGCTAAGTTAGTCCCCCCCTTGTGGGGAGGGGTTGGGGAGGGGTTTTCTTGGGAGAAGCTCTTACGAACCCGGCTTCCCCAACGCTTTTTCCATCGCCGGAAACAGCCCTTCCTTCAGGCTGATATCGTCGAAGGGGCCGACGCGTTTGTAGAGGATCGTGCCGTCCGGGGCGACCAGATAGCTTTCCGGGATGCCGTAGACGCCCCAGTCGATCGCCGCCTTGCCGTTCGGGTCGATGCCGATCGCCTGATAGGGATTGCCGAGTTCGCCGAGGAAACGCAGGGCGTTGTCGTTCTGGTCCTTGTAGTTGATGGCGACGATGTTCAGCCGGCCGTCTTTCGCCAGTTCTTTCAACACGGGATGTTCGTCGCGGCAGGGGACGCACCAGGAGGCGAAGACGTTGACGAGGGTCAGCTTGCCCTTGATGGCCGTATCGGTCAGCGCCGGCAGATTGGCGCCCTCGAGCGGCGGCAGGTCCAGTGCCGGTGCCTTGGTGCCGATCAGGGCGGAGGGGATTTCGGCGATGTTCTTGCCGTGGAAATCCTGGTCGTAGAGCATCTTTGCGGCCGTTGCCGCAATGCCGCCGAAAACGATCAGCGGCAGAAGCGCCAGCGCATAACGGCCAAGGCCGTGCGGCTTGGTGATTCCGGTTTCGGGCGTCTCGCTCATTCGCTGTCCCTTTTGTGGGCCGAGCGGCGGCGGATGCCGGCGGCTTCAAGCGCTGCGAGTTCCCGGCGGCGCGCCCGACCGTCGGCCCAGGTCCAGAGCGTGACGGCGGCCGTCATGAATGCTGCAAAGCCGTAGGAGGCGTAGACGTAGAAGGCATGCGTCACCAGCTACTCCTCCCGGCTCGCCATGCGGGCGGCAAGACGGCGCTGGGCGGCGATGCGGCGGCGCCAGATCTCGTTGCGCATCGCCATGATATGCAGCGTGAAGAAGAGCAGGGTGAAGGCAATCGCCATGACGAAGAGCGGCCGCAGGAATTCCGGATCGATCGCCGGGCCGTCGAGGCGCATCACGCTTGCCGACTGATGCAGCGTGTTCCACCACTCGACCGAGAATTTGATGATCGGGATGTTGATGAAACCGACGAGGATGAGGACGGCGGAAACGCGCGCGGCCCTCGACGGATCGTCGATGGCGCGGCCGAGCGCAATCAGGCCGAGATACATCAGGAAGAGAACGAAAACGGAGGTCAGCCGCGCATCCCAGACCCACCAGGTACCCCACATCGGCTTGCCCCAGAGCGAGCCGGTGACGAGGGCGAGCAGGGTGAAGGCGGCGCCGAGCGGGGCTGCGGCCCTGGCGGATACGTCGGCGAGCGGATGGCGCCAGACCAGCGTGCCGATCGCCGAGACGCTCATGATCGTGTAGCACATCATCGACAGCCAGGCCGCGGGTACGTGGACATACATGATGCGCACGGTCTCGCCCTGCTGGTAATCGCCCTCTGTGGAGAAGCTGAGATAGAGGCCGATCAGAAAACAGAGGGCGGTGATTCCGGCCAGCCACGGAATGACGCGTGCTGCCAGCGCCAGAAACCGCGTCGGGTTGGCGAGATCGCTGAATTTGCTGATGGCAAGGCTCGTTTGGCTCATGTCCGCTTCCTTACCTTGATCCGGCTTTTCCCGCAATCGAATGGCTGGTCAATCCGCCGTGTTTCGCAGCGCCAGCGCGGCGGCAGCCGGGCCGATGACGGCAAAGAACAGCGTCAGCGCGATGAGGATGAGGAAAGGCGGCAGGAACGGGGCGGGATCCTCGACCGCGGCATAGGCGGCGCTGACGCCGAAGATCAGCACCGGGATGGTCAGCGGCAACACAAGGATCGAGACCAGCAGGCCGCCGCGCGGCAGCGCCACGGCGACGGCGGCGCCGACGGCGCCGATGAAGGTGATGGCGGGCGAGCCGACAAGAAGCGTCAGCGCGGTCGCGCCGATCGCCGCCTCGTCCATGTTCATGAACAGGCCGAGCAGCGGCGAGGCGATGACCAGCGGCAGGCTGGTCGCCGTCCAGTGGGCGAAGCATTTGACGAGTACGGTGAGAACGAGCGGCGTATCCTGCATCAGCATCAGGTCGAGCGAGCCGTCGTCGCGCTCGGCCTGGAACAGCCGGTCGAGGCCGAGAAGTGCGGCCAGCAGCGCGCCGATCCAGACGATGGCGGGGCCGATGCGCGACAGCAGCTTGAGATCGGGACCGACGCCGAAGGGGATGACGGCGACGACCGTCAGAAAGAACAGCACCCCGACCAGCGCGCCGCCGCCGGCGCGGATCGAGAGTTTGAGATCGCGGAGGAAGAGGGCGGTCATGCGGGGCGGCTCTGTGCGGTTGATGGGGCGGCACCCCCCTCTGCCCTGCCGGGCATGATGCACCGGCTTCGCGAAACCTTAATCGTGCGCCGAGCGGCCGCGGCTATCTGCGGCGTTTCATTGGGGCAAGAGGGTGCCCCTGGCCGATCTCCCCCCTTGTGGGGGAGATGCCCGGCAGGGCAGAGGGGGGTAGCGACACGGCAAACCATCATCCCCATACCCCCGCATCCACACCTGAAAAACCCGTCATCTTTAATTCCTGCGTATTCTTCAATCCCAGCGGCTGATGTGTCGCTGCCAGCACGATGCCGCCTTCTGCCAGATGCGCTTCGATCAACCCGGCCAACAGCCGGTCGGCGCTGGCATCGAGGGCCGCCGTGGGTTCGTCGAGGATCCAGACGGGGCGGTGGGCGACGAGCAGTTTGGCGAAAGCTATCCGGCGCTGCTGGCCGGCGGAGAGGTAACCGAAGGGAAGATGGGTTATCCCCGACAGGCCGACGGCGCTAGCCGCATCCTCGACGGAGGAGCCGGTACTTCCGAGAAAGCTGCGCCAGAAGTCGAGATTTTCTGCAACCGTAAGTTCATTCTTCATTGCATTCCGATGGCCGAGGTAGTGGCTGGCCTCGCCCGGATGCCTGTCTTCCCGGACCTCTCCGTCGCGGAAGATGACAGTGCCCTTGTCCGGCCTCAGGAGGCCGGCGACGACGCGCAGTAAAGTGGACTTTCCCGATCCATTTCTGCCCGACAGGACGAGCGCCCCGCCGGCGGCCAAGTGAAAGGAAATGTTAACGAAAATCAGGTCCTCACCGCGCTTTGCAGCCAGATTTTCGGCAGTGAGATGCATGCGTCGGCTCTTTCTTGGTTTCGGCTTCCGGAGTGGTCAAAAAATCTCCGATTTTGACCTTGCTCGGGTATGGCAAGTTTTTAGGAAATTATCTATAAGACCGGCAACCACGCCAGCGGTCGGCGTGAATTTCATCCTTGCGCCGAACTTGGAGCATCCGTTCCACGTGCGGACAGCGGAAATGGCCGTACCCGCATCCTGATGTGCATTAAGTGCATAGGCGTTCGCACGACTGTGTTGGCTATCAGAAACGGGGTCTCTCGTGTCTAAATCTCTTGACAGTTTCAATTGTCGTTCCACGCTTTCCGTTGGTGGAAAGGACTATGTCTATTACAGCCTGCCCAAGGCTGAGGCAAACGGTCTGCCCGGCGTCTCGAAGCTTCCCTATTCGATGAAGGTGTTGCTGGAAAACCTGCTGCGTTTCGAAGACGGCCAGTCGGTCACCAAGGAGCACATCCTGGCCGTTGCCGAATGGCTGAACAATAAGGGTGCAGTCGAAAACGAGATCGCCTATCGCCCGGCGCGCGTGCTGATGCAGGACTTTACCGGCGTTCCGGCCGTTGTCGATCTTGCCGCGATGCGCGACGCGATGGTGTCCCTCGGCGGCGATCCCGAGAAGATCAACCCGCTGGTTCCCGTCGATCTCGTCATTGACCACTCGGTCATCGTCGACGAGTTCGGTACGCCGCAGGCCTTCGCCCGTAACGTCGAGCTGGAATACCAGCGCAATGGCGAGCGCTACCGCTTCCTGAAGTGGGGGCAGCAGGCCTTCAAGAATTTCCGCGTTGTTCCCCCCGGTACCGGCATCTGTCACCAGGTCAATCTCGAATATCTCGGCCAGACCGTCTGGACCAAGGAAGAAGACGGCGAGACGGTCGCCTATCCCGATACCTGCGTCGGCACCGACAGCCATACGACGATGATCAATGGTCTCGGCGTGCTCGGCTGGGGCGTCGGCGGTATCGAAGCTGAAGCGGCGATGCTCGGCCAGCCGGTCTCGATGCTGCTTCCCGAAGTCATCGGCTTCAAGCTGACCGGCAAGCTCAAGGAAGGCGTGACCGCGACCGACCTCGTTCTGACCGTCGTGCAGATGCTGCGCAAGAAGGGCGTCGTTTCGAAGTTCGTCGAATTTTTCGGTCCCGGCATGGACAATATGCCGCTCGCCGACCGCGCAACGATCGGCAACATGGGGCCGGAATACGGCGCCACCTGCGGCTTCTTCCCGGTCGACGGCGAAACGATCAACTACCTCACCATGTCCGGCCGCACGCATGACCGGATCGCGCTTGTCGAAGCCTATTCGAAGGCCCAGGGCATGTGGCGTGACGGCGACGGTTCGGATCTCGTCTTCACCGACACGCTGGAACTCGACCTCGGCGACGTCGTGCCGTCGATGGCCGGCCCGAAGCGTCCGGAAGGCCGCATCGCGCTCGAAAACATTGCCTCCGGTTTTGCCGGCTCGATGGATGCCGACTACAAGAAGCCCGGCCAGCTCGACAACCGCTACGCGGTCGAAGGCACGGATTTCGATCTCGGTCATGGCGACGTGGCGATTGCCGCCATCACCTCCTGCACCAACACCTCCAACCCGTCGGTGCTGATCGCCGCCGGCCTTCTCGCCCGCAACGCCGTTGCCAAGGGATTGAAGACCAAGCCGTGGGTCAAGACCTCGCTGGCGCCGGGATCGCAGGTCGTCGGTGAATATCTCGCCAAGTCGGGCCTGCAGGCCGATCTCGATAAGCTCGGCTTCAACCTCGTCGGCTTCGGCTGCACCACCTGCATCGGCAATTCCGGCCCGCTGCCGGCGCCGATCTCGAAGACGATCAACGACAAGGGCCTGATCGTATCGGGCGTTCTCTCCGGCAACCGTAACTTCGAAGGACGCATTTCGCCCGATGTGCAGGCGAATTATCTGGCTTCGCCGCCGCTCGTCGTCGCCTATGCGCTCGCCGGCACGGTGCAGAAGGACCTGACCAAGGAGCCGATCGGCGAAGACCAGAACGGCAACCCGGTCTATCTCAAGGAGATCTGGCCGACCTCGAAGGAAGTCCAGGAATTCATCCTGAAATACGTGACCCGCGAGCTCTACGAAAGCAAGTATGCCGACGTCTTCAAGGGCGACGTCAACTGGCAGGCCGTTCAGGTTCCGCCGGGCCAGACCTATGCTTGGGATGACAATTCCACCTATGTCCAGAACCCGCCTTACTTCGTCGGCATGGGCAAGAAGGGCACCGGCGTCTCCGACATCAAGGGCGCACGCGTCCTCGGCCTGTTCGGCGACAAGATCACCACCGACCACATTTCGCCGGCCGGTTCGATCAAGGCGGCGTCGCCGGCCGGCGCTTACCTCATCGACCACGAGGTCGCCGTTGCCGACTTCAACCAATACGGCACGCGCCGCGGCAACCATGAAGTGATGATGCGCGGCACGTTTGCCAATATCCGCATCCGCAACCACATGCTCGGCCCGAACGGCAAGGAAGGTGGTTACACCATCCACTATCCGTCGAAGGAGGAGACATCGATCTACGACGCCGCCATGCAGTACAAGGCCGAAGGCGTGCCGCTCGTCATCTTCGCCGGTGTCGAATACGGCAACGGCTCTTCGCGCGACTGGGCTGCCAAGGGCACCAACCTCCTCGGCGTCAAGGCTGTCGTCGCTCAGTCCTTCGAGCGTATCCATCGCTCGAACCTGGTCGGCATGGGCGTCATCCCCTTCGTCTTCGAAGAGGGCACGACCTGGCAGAGCCTCGGCCTGAAGGGCGACGAGCTGGTCACCATCGAAGGCCTCGACAAGATCAAGCCGCGTGAGAAGAAGATCGCCAAGATCACCTATGGCGACGGCACCGTGAAGGAAGTTCCGCTGCTGTCGCGCGTCGATACGCTCGATGAGGTGGTCTACCTCAACAATGGCGGCATCCTGCAGACGGTTCTGCGCGACCTCGCTGCCTGATTGTTAATAGCCTCGCATGATAATGGCCGCCGGAGAGCAGTTTCCGGCGGCCTTTCTTTGCGGCCACGGGATTTGCGGGGGCTCACGATGATTTGTTTTATGCGGGTTCCGGTCGCGCTGCGTCTCACCCGTTCGTGACTTTTCGTTTGGACCCGGAAGGATTATTCGTACGTTCATATGTCAGTGCTTCCGGTTCAATCATGCCGTCGGCGCTGAAAAAGAGGTGCAGGTGAATGTCCCCCCGTTTTTTGATTCCGCTGATCGCCGGTGTTGTTCTCTCAGGCCCGCTGCAGGCCGAAGACGGCACGCCGAAAGGTGTCGTCGAACTTTTCACGGCGCAGGGCTGCTCTTCCTGTCCTCCTGCTGACGCCGCTTTCCGCAAGCTGGTGAGCCAGGGCGATGTCATCGCGCTCGCCTATCATGTCGATTACTGGAATTATCTCGGCTGGGCCGATACGCTGAGCTCCAAGGAAAACACCGAGCGGCAGTATGGCTATGCGAGGACAATGGGCCGCAGCAACGTCTATACGCCGCAGGCGATCGTCAACGGGCGCGGCCACCTGGCCGGCGCCGATCTCAACGGCATCAACAGCAAGATCGACACCTATAGCGGCGAAGGCAACGGGCTGACCGTTCCCATCAGCGCGGCAATGCGCGGCGACGAGCTGGAAATCAAGATCGGCGCGGGGCAGGGCAAAGCCAATGTGGTGATGGTCTATTTCGACAAGGAAAAGACGATCGAGGTCGAAAAAGGCGAGAACAGCGGAAAGAAGCTGTCCTATCTGCACAGCGTCACCAATGTCGAAACGGTCGGCATGTGGGACGGCAAGGCGACCAGTCTGACGCTGCCGGCCAGCGTCCTGCAGCGGCCGCAGCTCGAGGGCTGCGCGATCCTGCTGCAATCGGCGGACGACAACGGCGATCCGGCGGCGATCCTTGGCGCGACCGTGGTAATGGCTGGCAAAAATATCTGAGATTTCATCCGCTTGCGGGTGAAGTACCGGGCGGCCCGGCTGAGCGTATTCGGGGCTGGGGTTAAGGTCGATACGCTCCGCCGGGCCCTTTGGCGCGCTGGCGCCAAACCGGGATTCATAAATCTCCTGCAAATGAGGCGCTGTTTTGACTGAAATGCGGCGCTGCCGAGAAAGCGACAGCGCTGTCACGCGCATCGGACGATGCGCTGATTCAAAGTGCTACAGCGTTCATGCGGGCTGCGCGCGGCGCTGTAGTGCGGCCGAATGTGACGGCCGGCGCTCTTGCAATTTGCGGCGGCTCGGGCACACTGTCACCCTCCTGTCACATGCAGAGGCCTTGGAGACTGAATGACAGATCAGCCGGATTTGCGACACGGCGAAAGCCGTTCCGTCGACAATAGTTCCTCAGTCGTCGTCGATTTCAGGGAATACAAGCAGAGCAAGGACCCGCTTCCGGTGACCTTTCATCGGCGCGAACTGGACGCGATCCTCTGGATCTACGGTCGTATGGTCGGCGACGGCGAATGGCGCGATTACGCCATCGATCACCTGAAGGACAAAGCGGTGTTCTCCGTCTTCAAGCGCTCCGGCGAAATGCCGCTCTTCCGCATCGAGAAAAATCCCAAGCTCGCCGCCAAACAGGGCGCCTATTCCGTGATCAACGTCCACGGCACCATCCTGAAGCGCGGTCACGAGTTGAACCAGGTGCTGAAGGTGTTCGACAAGGCGCTGAAGCTCGTCGACAAGTAGGACGCTTTTTTCTGCATGTCGTTATCCCGGAACCGCTTCACGCTTCCGGGCACATGCATCAGCCGGCAAACAGCGTGCCGGGATAGGCGGAGGGATCCGGATCGGTCGTCATGCCCTCGCCGAGGACGCGCTGCATGAGCATCGTATCCAGCCAGCGGCCGTGTTTGTAGCCGGCGCCCCGCATCAGGCCGACCTCCACGAAGCCCGTCTTGAGATGAAGCGCGATCGAGGCGGGGCTGGCGCCGCCGATGACGGCGATCATCTGACGAAAACCGAGATTGGTGCAGCGGTCGATCAGTTCGGCCATCAATGCTTTGCCGATGCCGAGGCCGCGGGCTTCGGGCGCCAGATAGATCGAATCCTCGACCATCCAGCGATAGGCCGGGCGGACGCGAAAGGCCGAGGCATAGGCATAACCGAGCATGCCGCCATCCGCACCGGCTGCGGCGATATAGGGATATTGCTGGCCGACGATCGCCGCAAAACGCTGCGCCATCTCCGCCTCGGATGGCGGGGTGATCTCGTAGCTCGACGTGCCGTTCAGAACGGATTCCCGGTAGATACCGGTGATGGCGGGAATATCGGCTTGCGACGCGTCGCGCAGGAGGAATGACATTGGCGGCTGGTCCATCAGGAAGGCAGGGCTTCCTAAAGCGCGTCGCGATCTTTCAGATTCGCTCTTAGCGCTTTAGGTCTTTGTTTTTGCGCGTGTCGTTGCCGCAAAACCGCAGCACACTTTTGCGCGACACGCTTTAAAACCATCCCGGCAAAATGAGCGCAACAAAAAAGGCGGCCGAAGCCGCCTTTTCGATCTCTGTCCGCTTGCTTATTTGCGGTTGCCCATGAACTGCAGCAGGAACATGAAGAGGTTGATGAAGTCGAGATAGAGCGTCAGCGCGCCCATGATCGCCTTGCGGCCGGCCACGGCGACGTCATCGGCTTCTAGGTACAGTTCCTTGATCCGCTGCGTGTCGTAGGCGGTGAGGCCGGCGAAGATCAGAACGCCGATCACCGAGATCGCAAACTGCATGGCCGACGAGGCCAAGAAGACGTTGACGATCGAAGCGATGATCAGGCCGAAAAGACCCATGACCAGGAACGAACCCATCGCTGACAGATCACGCTTCGTCGTGTAGCCGTAAAGCGACAGCGCGCCGAAGGAGGCGGCGGTGACGAAGAAGGTCTGAACGACGCTCTGGCCCGTGTAGACCAGGAAGATCGACGAGAGCGACAGGCCGACCAGGCCGGCATAGACCCAGAAGGTCGTCTGTGCGGCGGCCACGCTCATGCTATTGATGCGGAAGCTCAGGAAGAAGACAGCCGCGAGAGGCGCGAGGATCACGACCCAGCGCAAGGGCGACTGGAACAGCAGCACGCCGAACTGGGTGAGTTGCCCGTCCTGAACAGCGAAGTTGAATCCGAGATATGCCGCCACGCCGGTGATCGCCAGACCCAGCGCCATCAGGTTGTAAACCTTGAGCATATAAGCGCGCAGGCCTTGATCAATCATCTCGCCGGTCTGAGCGCGGCTTTGATAGTTACGAAGGTCAGCCATAGTTTCCTCTTAAAAGCTCCGATGGAGATACGGTGTCGGGTTTTCGACCCGGGCGCCGCTGCGGAGCTCCAGCATGCCTGCCGACAATATGAGGCTTTCGTTCATCGCAAACAAGAGGGTTGCAACAGCCCGGCCGGTTAAATCGCCGTAAGGTGAAGGGTTTGGCTGCCGCTGCCCGGTCAAAGCTCGCGCAGGACGGGTGCGGCCTTTTGGCCGAGGATGCGCCAGGTGCCGATCAGGCCGATGCCGACCGTCAGGACGAGGGCGGTGACGAGTGTCAGCCCCGCCACATCGGGCAGGAAGGTCGAGGGCAGGTGCATGATGCGGGCGACGATGAACCAGGCGGCAACGCTGCCGGCCATCAGCGCGAAGATCGCGGTTG
This sequence comes from Rhizobium sp. 268, assembly GCF_036571585.1. Classification (NCBI taxonomy): domain Bacteria; kingdom Pseudomonadati; phylum Pseudomonadota; class Alphaproteobacteria; order Hyphomicrobiales; family Rhizobiaceae; genus Rhizobium; species Rhizobium sp. 268. The sequence continues at coordinate 282,436 of NZ_JAPPSO010000006.1, forward strand.
CCAGCCCCAGGATCAGATATTCGTAGCTGAAGGCGCGAATGAGCATGGCGCGGGTGGCGCCGAGCGTCTTCAGCACCACCGCGTCGTGCGTGCGCGCCCGGTTTCCGGCGGCAAGGGCCCCGGCAAGGACGAGGATCGAGGCGATGAGGGCGACCGAGGCTGCGGCGCGGATTGCGGTTGCAAGCTGCGCCACCAGCTGGTTGACGATATCGATCGCGTCCTTGACGCGCACACTGGTGATCGTCGGATAGGTGTTGGTGACGGATTTCAGGATCGCCGCATCTTCTGCCGGCGTCGAGGCGGGATCGGTCAGCGTCGCCAGCCACGCATGCGGGGCGCCGCGAAAGGTATTCGGCGAGAAGACCATGACGAAATTGATCGATAGCGATTCCCATTGGACGCGGCGCAGATTGGCGATCTTCGCGGTGATGTTGCGGCCGAGCACGTTGACAGTGACCTTGTCGCCGATCTTCAGGCCGAGTTCATGGGCTTCTTCCGAGGAGAAGGAGACGAGCGGCTCGCCGCTGTAATCCTTGTCCCACCAGCTGCCTTCGGTCAGCGCGGCATTTTCCGGCAGGGTGTCGGCGTAGGTGATGCCGCGATCGCCGTTCAGCACCCAGCGGCCGGCGGCCGGGACGTTCATCTTGCTGACGTCCTCGCCGTTGAAGGCGATGATCCGGCCGCGCAGCATCGGCACTTCCATCAGCTTGCCCTTCGGCGCCTGTGCCTGGACGAGAGCACGGAAAGCATCGACCTCGGCGCTCTGGATATCGACGAAGAAGAAGTTCGGCGCGCCCTCATTCATGCGGCCGGTCAGCTGCTGGCGCAGGTTTCCGTCGATAAGGGTCAGCGTCACCAGCAATGCCAGGCCGAGGCCGAGCGAGAGCACGACCGAGGGCGTCAATGCGCCGGGGCGGTGGATGTTGCCGATCGCAAGCCGCAATGCCGGCGAGTTGACCCGCGGGCTGCGACGCGCAAGCCAGGCGATCGCTGCTGCGACCAGGCGCAGCACGACGAAGGCGAAGACGATCGCGCCGACGAAGACGACGGCAATGAAGCGGTCATAGGCGGTGAGGATGGCAAGGCCGGCAAGGGCGACCATGAACAGCGCGGCCAGCAGGATGTAGGGCCAGGAGGGAAGGCGGCGGGCCTCGAAGCCCTGCTCGCGGAAGAGCGCGGTCGCCGGCACTTCGCGGGCATGGCCGAGCGGCAGGATGGCGAAGGCGAGCGTCGTCAGGATGCCGAAGAGCGTCGCCAGCAGCAAGGCGCCGGGATAAAGCGTCGGCGCCGTCGAGACCGGCAGGAACTGCGCCAGAAACTGGGCGGCGAAGATCGGCGACAGGGCGCCGATGAGAAGGCCGATCGTGATGCCGCCAAGGGCGATGATGGCGATCTGGAAAAGATAGATCAGAACGACGACCTGCGCCGGCGCACCGAGGCATTTGAAGGTTGCGATGGTGGTGCGCTTGGAATCGAGGAAGGCGCGGACGGCATTGGCGACGCCGACGCCCCCGACGATCAGCGCGGTGAGGCCGACCAGCGTCAGGAACTGCGAGAAGCGGTTGATGTTTTCGGTGAGCGAGGGCGCGGCGCGGTCGCTGGTCCGAACGGCCCAGCCGGCAGAAGGGAATTCCTTGGCGGCGCGCGCCTGGATGCCCGACATTGCGCCCTTGTCTTCCAGCCGGATCTTATAGGCATGTTCGACCAGGCTTCCCGTCTGGATCAGCCCGGAGGCTTCGAGCGCCCGGCGGCTGACGAGCAGACGCGGCGCAAAACCGAAACCTTCCGACAGCGCATCCGGCTCGGTTTTGACGGTGCCGGTGATGCTGAGCTTGACGTTGCCAAGCAGCAATTCATCCCCGACCGCAAGCCCCAGCCGATCGAGAAGGAGGGGCGCTGCCACGGCGCCATAGGTGCCGCCCTGGCCCGAAAGCAGAGCTGCGAGCGGATAGTCCGGCTCGGCTTTGAAGCTGCCGTAGAGCGGGTAGGCGTCGTCGACCGCCTTGACCTCCACCAGCGCCTGATCGGAACCGTCAGGTTTGCGGGCCATCGAGCGCAGGCCGGTCGACACCGAAACGGTACCGAGGCCGTCGAGGAAAGCCATTTCCTCAGGCGTGGCTTCGCGGTTGTTGAGTTCGAAACGGACGTCGCCGGCCAAGAGCTCCTGTCCCTGCGAGGCGATCGTATCGGTGATCGACTGTGAGACCGAATTGACGGCGGCAATCGCCCCGGTGCCGAGCGCGATGCAGGCGAGGAAGATGTAAAAGCCGCGAATGCCGCCGCGCAGCTCGCGGAGCGCCAGGCGAAAAGCGAGCGAAACGCGCGGCGTGATGATGCTCATGCGATTGCCGCCTCGCTACGGCGGGTGGCGCTGTCGCCTTCGATCCGGCCGGATCGGACGCGGATCTGGCGCGAGCAGCGGTTCGCAAGCGAGACGTCGTGGGTGACGAGAAGCAAAGTCATGCCGCGTTCGGCCTGTTTGGAAAACAGCAAGTCGGCGATCTGACGGCCGGTCTCGGTGTCGAGATTGCCTGTGGGCTCATCGGCGATCAGCAGGGCGGGCGAGGGGGCGAGCGCCCTGGCGATCGCCACGCGCTGCTGTTCGCCGCCGGAAAGCTGGCCGGGATAGTGGTTCAGCCGTTCACCGAGGCCGACCGACTTCAGCTCGCGATGGGCGATCTCGAAGGCGTTGCCGACATTGGCAAGTTCGAGCGGCACGGCGACGTTTTCCAGCGCCGTCATGTTGGCGATCAAGTGGAAGGACTGGAAGACGATGCCGATGTTGCGGCCGCGGAAATCGGCGACCTGATCCTCGCTCAGCGCGTGGATCGGCGTGTTGTTGATATTGATTTCGCCGCTGTCGAGCTTCTCCAGCCCGGCAAGCACCATCAGCAGGGTCGACTTGCCGGATCCGGACGGGCCGACGATGCCGACGGATTCGCCTGATGCGATATCGAGGTCGATGCCCTTCAGCACATGCACCGAAGCGGCCGCACTGCCAAGCGTCAGATCGGCGCCCTTCAACTCGATGATGGTTTTTGCCAACAGAAATCGCCCTATATAAATCTATAACGAAACAGCCGCATGACGGCACTTCGCCAATCTAGGGAAGCCAGAATGAGATTTAAAGTTGCCGCGCTTCAATTCACCGTCATTGCCGTCTCACTGATCTTTGCCGCCGCAGCCAATGCTCGGACGATCAATCTCGTCGGTTTTGGGGACAGTTTGATGGCGGGCTACCAATTGCCGCCCGGCGACGGCTTTCCGGAAAAGCTGCAGGCGGCCCTGAAGGCGAAGGGGCTAGACGTCACTATTGCCAATGCCGGGGTCTCCGGCGACACGACGACAGGGGGGCTTGCGCGGATCGACTGGTCGATACCCGACGGCACCGACGGCGTCATCCTCGAACTCGGCGCCAACGATGCGCTGCGCGGCATCCCGCCAGAAGAAAGCGAGAAAAATCTCGACCAGATGATAACGCGGCTGAAGGAGCGCGGCATTGCCGTGCTGCTGGTCGGCATGATGGCGCCGCCCAATATGGGGGCGGATTATGCTGCACGCTTCAATCCGATTTATCGGAAACTTTCGGAGAAACACGGAGTTAAGCTCTATGCCTTCTTTCTCGACGGCGTGGCGCTCGATGCGGGGCTTAAACTCGACGACGGCATGCATCCGAATGCGAAGGGCGTCGATGTCATGGTTCAGAAGATGGAAGCCGATGTCACAAATTTCGTCGGGACGATTTCTTCTGTGAAGAAATAGGGGCTTGCGCGGTCATTGATTGCATGATTCCGTGTAAGCACTGCAAAAGATTCGGGGAGTGCTCGTTATGCCGAGACTGTTTACCGCCCTCGAAATTCCGCGCAATGCGGCGATGAGCCTTTCATTGCTGCGCGGTGGCCTCCCCGGAGCACGATGGATCGATGTGGAAAATTACCACATCACCCTGCGCTTTATCGGTGATGTCGACGGCCGCACGGCCGATGAAATCGTAGAACGCCTCGACCGGATCGATCGGCCGGAATTCCAGTTCCGGCTCGAAGGCATCGGTTCCTTCGGCTCGAAGAAACCGCATTCGGTCTGGGCCGGCGTTTCTCAATCGCCGGAGATGTATGCCCTGCAGGGCGAGATCGAGCGGATCTGCCAGCGCATCGGGCTGCCGCCGGATCCCCGCAAATTCACGCCGCATGTGACGCTGGCACGGCTCAAATCCTCGCGGCTCGACGATGTCGTGCAATATCTGGCCGGACGCGGCAATTTCCACACGTCAACCTTCACGGCGCCGCGTTTCGTGCTGCTGTCGTCGCGCGAATCGGTCGGCGGCGGGCCCTACCTCACCGAGGAAGTGTTCCCGCTGCACGAGGCGCGCTCGGTGCCCAGCGCTTCGAGCAGGCTGCTGCAGCCGGTCAAGAGTCTGGTATAGACCAGCTCGAAACCTGCCGGGCCGCCATAATAGGGATCGGGAATATCCTCTCCCGTTCCAAGCGCGATATCGCCGAAGAGGCCGATGGTCGCCTCAGGCGGCGCGATCGTTTCGAGCGCCGCCACATTGTCGCGGTCCATCGCCAGGATCAGATCGAAATCCCTGAAATCGCTGGAGCGGATTCGGCGGGCGCGTTGCCTCAAGATATCGATGCCGTGGCTTTTGGCGGTGGCAATCGACCGCTGGTCGGGCGGTGCGCCTTCATGCCAGCCGCCGGTGCCGGCGGAATCGACCGTGAAACGGCCGGTCAGGCCCGCCTCGGCGACCAGATGGCTGAAAATTCCTTCCGCGAGCGGAGAACGGCATATATTGCCCATGCAAACGAAGAGGATGCTGATGCGTTTCATCGGTAAACCTGTCGGCAGATGAGAGGACCATGGCATGAAAATGGAAAGACTGGAACGGACCGCGGTCGAGGCGCAACTGGCCGGGCTTGCGGGCTGGGTACTCAATGAGGCGGCTTCATCGATATCGAAGACATTCAAGTTTTCGAATTTCATCGAGGCATTCGGCTTTATGACCGAGGCGGCGATCACCGCCGAAAAACTCAACCACCATCCCGAATGGTTCAACGTCTATTCCAGGGTGGATGTCACGCTGAATACGCATGATGCCGGCGGACTGACGGAGCTGGATTTCAAGCTCGCCAAGGCGATGGACAAGGCCGCGACCCGACGCGGCGTCTAAAAGCGGGGCCGATTGAAAGAGTTCGCGCCATCACCATATGTTCGCAGGGACGAAAGGATGGAAGGGATGGACGAGGTCAAGTTCGGGGAAATTCTGTTGCCAGGCGACGAGGACACCCAGAGCCGGCGGGAGAAGACGGTCAGGCAGAAATTCTGGCCGACCTTCCGCCGCGCCGTGCGGCAGATTCCGTTCTCACGCGATGTCATTGCCGGGTTTTACTGTGCGCTCGATCCGCAGACGCCGACGAAAGTGCGCGGCGTGCTGCTCGCAGCACTCGCCTATTTCGTCATGCCCGTCGACATGATCCCGGATGTTTTCGCCGTCATCGGCTTCTCCGACGACATCGCCGTGCTCTCGGCCGCCTTCGCCATGGTGCGCGGCCATATCCGCCCAGGTCACTACGAGGCAGCCGACCGCGTTCTGGCCGACCGGACTGAGGAAACGATGAAAACTATTTAAGCGTTTTCGCGCTCCAGCACCTTGCGGAGCTTGCCGAAGGCGAGCCGGATACGCGATTTCACCGTGCCGAGCGGCAGCCCGGTCGCTTCGGCGATCTCCGAATGCGATTGACCAAGGAAGAAGGCGGCACGCAGCATGTCGCGCTGCTCCTCCGGCAATTGGCCGACGGCGGCGCGGATCCTGGCGTCGCGATCATCATTGTCGATGATTTCATCTGCGCCGATCTCGGCCGACGGCTGCAGGGCCGGATCGGTCTCGTCGAAGATGCGGGTATTGGTGCGGCGCTGCACGTCGATGCGGCGGTTCCGAGCAATGCGGAAAAGCCAGGTCGAAAGGGAAGATCGCGTGGCATCGTAGAGATCCGCCTTATGCCAAAGCACGATCATGATCTCCTGGACCAGTTCCTCGGCCTCGGCTGATGTCATCTTCTGGCGCATCAGCCAGGCTTTCAGCCGCGGTGCGAAATAGTCGAACAGGATGGAAAAGGCCTGCTGGTCGCGATCCCTGGCGACGGCCTTCGCGAGGGCAGCGAAACGCTGTCTTTGCTCGGCATCCATGTCCCCTCACGAGCCCCCTGCGGCAATAATTTCGTATCGGATTTCCAAGTCTTACTGAGGTACAACGGATTTGGGAAAGGTCAAACTCTTGCCTGAATCTTTGTGTCTTAAATTCAGCCGAACGGACGGCCAGTGCCATCGGGGCACCGTGTCGCGGCCGATACCGTCAAAGGGGCGAAAATTGGTACCCGAGCTGAAATGACACAGGCAGATACAAATCGCAGCTATTGTTGACCATTTGGTAACCTGAATTAAGTCAAAATAAAGCAGATCGTGATTATGCGGCGCCCGCTATGATCGCTTCGGGCCTTGAATCGCAAGAACCGGCAGGAATCCATGTTTGTAAAAAGTATCGTATCCGCTCTCGCACTCACCCTTGCCATGGCCGGAGTTGCGGCAGCGCAGCAGGCCGCGCCGAACCGCATCCAGCAGTTCCAGGCATGGGGCGCCTACTCCTACAAGTCGGGCGCCAGCACCGTCTGCTACGTGTTGTCGGTTCCGACGGCAAAGCAGCCGGCAAGCGTCGACCACGGCGACAACTTCTTCATCGTCTCGCAGCGTCCGGGCCAGAACATCTCCTACGAACCGCAGGCGATGATGGGTTACACGGTGAAGGAAAATTCGAAGATCAATGTCGTCATCGACAATAAGACCTTCGTGATGTTCACCAAGGACAAGGCCGGCTGGGTCGAGAATGCGGCGCAGGAGCCCGCCCTGGTCGCCGCGATGAAGACCGGTCATTCGATGACGGTGAATGCCGTGTCGCGCAAAGGCACCGGCACCTCCTACAGCTATTCGCTTTCGGGCATCTCGGCTGCGCTGAAGCAGATTGAAAGCTGCAAGTAAGCGGTCTCCAGCCGCAGAGTTTCAAGAGGCCGGCCTTGCGCCGGCCTTTGCTGTTTTCCATCTATAGTGACGCGCGGACAAAATGATGCTAAAGGGCGCGCCAACAGCGGACAGATCGCGATATCAGTCGCCGTTCCGCCATTCATTTTCTGCCAATGTGCCGTCATGCGCCTCACCTCTTCCGGTTTGCTCCTGAAGTCCGCGGGCTTGCGGGGCGGTTACGTGTTTGAATTCGGGATCTAAAGACTATGTCCGTCACGGATGCGATCGTTGTCACCAAGCCGCAGGCGCACACGTCTGCCAGCGTCGAAAAGCCGTCCCTGATCGGGCTTTCACGTGAGGAGATGGGGGCGGCGCTTCGGGAAAAGGGCGTGGCCGAGAAGCAGATCAAGATGCGCGTCGCGCAGCTGTGGAACTGGATCTATGTGCGCGGGGTTTCCGATTTCGACCATATGACGAATGTGGCCAAGGACATGCGCGAAATGCTGAAGCAGCATTTCACCATCGCGCGTCCCGAAATCGTCGAAGAGCAAGTCTCGAACGACGGCACGCGCAAATGGCTGCTGCGTTTTCCCCCGCGCGGCGCCGGCCGCCCGGTCGAAATCGAAGCCGTCTATATTCCGGAAGAGGGCCGCGGCACGCTCTGCATCTCCAGCCAGGTCGGCTGCACGCTCACCTGCTCCTTCTGTCACACCGGGACGCAACGCCTGGTGCGCAACCTGACGGCGGAGGAAATTCTGTCGCAGCTGCTGCTTGCCCGCGACCGGCTTGGCGACTTCCCCGATCGCGAAGCGCCGCAAGGCACGATCATGCCTGCCGAGGGCCGCAAGGTCAGCAATATCGTGATGATGGGCATGGGCGAGCCGCTCTATAATTTTGACGCCGTCAAGCAGGCATTGCTGATCGCCACGGATGGCGACGGCCTGTCGCTCTCCAGGCGTCGCGTGACGCTTTCAACCTCCGGCGTCGTGCCGGAAATCTTCCGCACCGGCGAGGAGATCGGCGTCATGCTGGCGATCTCGCTGCATGCGGTGCGCGACGACCTGCGCGACATTCTCGTGCCGATCAACAAGAAGTATCCGCTGAAGGAGCTGATCGAGGCGTGCAAAGCCTATCCCGGCCTTTCCAATGCGCGGCGCATCACCTTCGAATATGTGATGCTGAAGGATGTCAACGACAGCCTCGAAGACGCCAAGGGGCTGATCAAGCTGCTGAAAGGCGTGCCGGCGAAGATCAATCTCATTCCGTTCAATCCCTGGCCCGGCACCAATTATCAGTGTTCCGACTGGGAGCAGATCGAGAAGTTCGCCGATTTCATCAATTCGGCCGGTTACGCCTCGCCGATCCGCACGCCGCGCGGGCGCGACATTCTTGCCGCCTGCGGCCAGCTGAAATCGGAGTCCGAACGCATGCGCAAGACCGAGCGCCTGGCCTTCGAGGCGATGATGATCGCCAATCACGGCGCCGACGACTGATCAGCAAGTTTGATCCTCGCTACAATTCTCCTGCATTGATTTAAGCATGCGCTTTTCCTAATAGTGCCGCCAAAATCAATCAGGAGGATACAAATGCGCCCGATTCTGCTCGCTCTTGCCGCCAGTTTGGCCCTTTCCCTGCCCGCAAAGGCTGACAACGTCACGGTCGCCGTGACGGCAATCGTCGAGCATCCGGCGCTGGATGCGGCCCGCAAGGGCGTTCTCGATGCGCTGACGGCCGCCGGCTATAAGGAGGGCGAGAACCTGAAATTCGTGTTCGAGTCGGCGCAGGGCAATCCGGCGACGGCAGCTCAGATCGCCCGCCAGTTCGCCGGCGACGAGCCGAATGTCATCGTGCCGATCTCCACGCCCTCTGCTCAGGCGGTCGTCTCCTCGACGCGCGACATTCCGGTCGTCTTCACCGCGGTCTCCGACCCGCTCGGCGCTCAGCTCGTCAAGAACATGGACAAACCAGGCGGCAACGTCACCGGCCTTTCCGACATGTCGCCGGTCGCCGAGCATCTGGCGCTGATCAAGGAAATCCTGCCCGATGTGAAAACCATCGGCTACCTCTACAATTCCGGTGAGGCCAATTCCGTTTCGCTGCTTGCCGTGCTGAAGGCCGAAGCCGAAAAGGCGGGCCTGAAGGTTGTGGAATCAGCCGCCACCAAGTCGGCCGAGGTCCAGGGCGCGGCCCGCGCCCTCGTCGGCCGCGCCGATGCGATCTACATCCCGACCGACAACACGATCATCTCCGCACTCGAAGGCGCCGTCGCGGTTGCCGAAGAAAGCAAGCTGCCGCTCTTCACCGCCGATACGGATTCGGTTTCGCGCGGTTCGGTCGCCGCCCTCGGCTTCAACTATTACGATGTCGGGAAGCAGACGGGCGAGATCGTCGTGCGGGTGCTGAAAGGCGAAAACCCGGGCGATATCGCGGTCAAGACCGCTGCCGGCAGCGACCTCGTCGTCAACAAGGCGGCGGCGGCCAAGATGGGCGTCACTCTGCCCGAGAGCGTGCTTTCCCGCGCCAACAAGGTCATCGAATAATCGGCCGTCGTTCGATCGACCATTCACATTCAGCCGCTCCCGTTTGCGCGGGGGCGGCTGAAGTATTAAAAAGCTGCGGTTTCGCGACGGGCGGAACGGTAACAAAAGGGGCTGAAAGCCTTGAGCCAAATCGCATTTTGGGGGGCCGTCGAGCTCGGTCTGGTCTATTCCTTCGTCGCTCTCGGCGTCTATCTCGCCTTCCGCATTCTCGACTTTCCCGATCTGACTGTCGACGGCTCGTTTCCGCTTGGTGCAGCGGTGACCGCGGTGCTGATCATTGCCGGCGTCAATGCCTGGCTTGCGGCTGTGGTCGCGATGGCGGCGGGTGCGGCCGCGGGCATGGTGACGGCGCTGCTCAACGTGCGCTTCAAGATCCTCAATCTGCTCGCCTCGATCCTGACGATGATCGCGCTGTTTTCCGTCAATCTGCGCGTGATGGGCAAACCCAACGTCGCCCTCATCAACGCCGATACGATGATCAGCCCGTTCTTCGGCCATGGCCTGCGCGATTTCTACGTGCGGCCGCTCTTCGTCGGCGTTCTCGTGATCGTCGCCCTCGTCCTGGTCTGGCGCTTCCTGGAAAGCGATGCCGGACTTGCCATGCGGGCGACCGGCGCCAATGCGCGGATGGCCCGGGCGCAGGGTGTCGATACCAGCCGGCAGATCTATCTCGGCATGGCGATCTCGAATGCGCTGGTGGCGTTCGGCGGTGCGCTGTTTGCCCAGACCAACGGCTTTGCCGACGTCACCTCGGGTGTCGGCACGATCGTCGTCGGTCTGGCCGCCGTCATCATCGGCGAGACGCTGCTTGGTCGCCGCGGCCTGTTGATCGCGTTGATCGGCTGCGTGCTCGGCTCGATCCTCTATCGCATTGCGATCCAGCTGGCGCTGTCCAGCGACGTCATCGGCCTGCAGGCCTCCGATCTCAATTTCGTGACGGCAGTGCTGGTCACCGTGGCGCTCATCCTTCCCCGTCTTCGCGGAGGTGCTGCATCATGATCAGCGTCAAGGACATCAAGGTCGTTTTCGGGCGCGGTACGCCGCTGCAGAAGCAGGCGCTGAACGGTGTCAGCCTGACCATCGAGCAGGGCTCCTTCGTTACCGTCATCGGCTCCAACGGCGCCGGCAAATCGACGCTGCTCGGCGTGCTCGCCGGCGATGTCCTGCCGAGCGAGGGGCAGGTGCTGATCGGTAAGAACGAGGTGACGCGCAAGTCGACGGCATCACGCGCCGGTCTCGTCGCGCGGGTCTTCCAAGATCCGCTGACGGGAAGCTGCGGTTCGCTGTCGATCGAGGAAAATCTTGCTCTGGCCGCCCGCCGCGGCGAGAAGCGCGGACTTGCGCCGGCGCTCGGGGGCAGCAGGCGCGACTATTTCCGCGAGCGGATCGCCGAACTCAATCTCGGGCTGGAAAACCGGCTGAAGGACCGCATGGATCTGCTATCCGGCGGGCAGCGTCAGGCGGTTTCGCTCGTCATGGCCACACTTGCCGGCTCGGAAGTGCTGCTGCTCGACGAACATACGGCCGCACTCGACCCTGGGATGGCGGAATTCGTGATGAACCTGACGCAGAAGATCGTGGCCGAGCGCAAGCTGACGACGATGATGGTGACGCATTCGATGCGCCAGGCGCTGGACTATGGCCACCGCACGATCATGCTGCATGGCGGCGAGATCGTTCTCGATGTCGCGGGCGACAACAGAAAGAACCTGCAGGTCGAGGATCTGATCGCGATGTTCCGCAAGATGCGCGGCCAGACGCTCGACGACGATGCTTTGCTGATCGGCTAGCGCTGACAGCGTGCTGATCGGCTAATTGGCCTGACATGGTGCTGATCATCTGGCCTGCGTGAGCAGGATTTTCGCGGCGAAGATCGAGAAGACGCCGGCGAAAGTATAGTCCATGCCGCGCAGCACCTTTCTGTTGTTCTGCAGCCAGGAAGCCAGCCAGTCGGCGGCGAAGATCACGCTGGCATTGACGGGCATGCCGATCAGAATGAAGCAAAGCCCGAGGAACAGCAGCTTCTGCGTGACGGCGGGATCGCCGGCGCTGACGAATTGCGGCAGGAAGGTCATGAAGAAAATAATGACCTTGGGGTTCAGAAGATTGACCCAGAAGCCAGACGAGATGTTCGAAAGCACTGTGCCCTTCTGTTCCTCGACCTTGGCGACGGTGAGCTTCGAGCCGAAGCGGATCGCCTGCACCGCCAGCCAGAGCAGATAGCCGGCGCCGCCGGTTTTCAGGATCAGGAAGGCGCTCGGCGAGGCAGTGATCAGCGCCGAAATGCCGAAGGCGACCAGCATGGTGTGAACGACGATGCCGAGACTGGTGCCGACGACGACGAAGAGTGCTGCATACTTGCCCTGGGCGAGCGCGCGACTGATCGACAGCGTCATGTCGGGGCCGGGGGTCGCCGCGAGCAGCAGCGTCGCGGCGGCAAAGCCGAGCAGCGTCGGCAGGCTGGGCAGGAAATCCATGGCACACTCCGAAAGCCGGAAAGACCTGACGATCTCTTATCCGGCTTTCGGAAAATTACCAATCAAACCTTCTCATGCGCGTCGCACGAAACTTGATTCATGCGACGCGCATTCGCTGTTTGTTTTGTGCATATCGTTCTCCCGGAACCGCTGCACACGTCCTGATGATATGCAGTGCCGCCGATCACTTCTGTTCGAGGAAGGCCTTGAACTTATCGGCATAGTCCTTGTGCCAGCGCGACAGCGGCGGGCGATTCTCGATGATGTCACCGGCCGCCCAGGCCATTCGGCGTTCGTCGACCGGCCGGGCCACATCGTTGTCGGGGCAGAGGATATAGAAATCGCCGCGCTCGAGGCTTTCGACCATGAAGTCGACGGTCTGCTCCGGTGTCCAGGCGCCGGCCGGTTTTTCCGCGCGGTCGCCCTTGGTGAGGCCGGTGAAGACGAAGCCGGGGATCAGAAGATGGGCGGAGATCTTGCCGCCGTCGATGTTGCGAAGCTCATGCTCCAGCGCTTCGGTAAAGACCTTCACGCCCGATTTGGAGATATTGTAGGCGGGATTGCCGGGCGGCGTGGTGATGCCCTGTTTCGAACCGGTGTTGATGATCAGGCCGGGCTCGCCGTGCGACAGCATCTTCGGGCCGAAGGTGCGCGTGCCGTTGATGACGCCCATCAGGTTGACGGCGAAGATATGGTCCCAGTTGGCCTGTGGGCTGAAGATCGAGGTTTCCGGGCCGATGCCGGCATTGTTCATCAGCACGTGTACACGGCCGAAACGCTGGAGCACGGCACGTTCGAGCGCCTCCAGCGACTCCCTGGATGCGACGTCGGTTTCGACCGCCATCACATTTTCCTCGCCGGCAATGGCCTTGAGTTGGTCGGCGGCCTCGGCCAGCCGATCGCCGCCGAGATCGGCGATGGCGACGCTCATGCCGCGCCCGGCGAAATATTTCGCCGCCGCCAGGCCGATGCCGGACGCGCCGCCGGTGACGACGGCAACATTGGATTTCTTGAAAATGTCTTGAATATTGGTCACGGGGAGCCCCTCCTCGATCATTGCTCGGACGTTGGCGAATATGGGCTCCGCTTTGGCGCTGTCAACGCTATCGCGCCGGCGGCTTGGCACTTGCCCTTGCGTCACGCGCCAATCTCGCTAAAAGTGCCGCGACACCGGGTTTTCGCCGGCCTTTTATGCAACGGACCTCATCATCATGGCATCATACAAAGACGTGAAGAAAGTCGTTCTCGCCTATTCCGGCGGCCTCGACACCTCGATCATCCTGAAGTGGCTGCAGACGGAACTCGGCGCCGAAGTCGTCACCTTCACCGCCGATCTCGGCCAGGGCGAAGAGCTGGAGCCGGCGCGCAAGAAAGCCGAGATGCTCGGCATCAAGGAGATCTACATCGAGGATGTGCGCGAGGAATTCGTGCGCGATTTCGTCTTCCCGATGTTCCGCGCCAATGCCGTTTACGAAGGCGTCTACCTGCTCGGCACCTCGATCGCCCGGCCGCTAATTTCCAAACATCTGATCGATATCGCCCGCAAGACGGGTGCGGATGCGATCGCCCACGGCGCCACCGGCAAGGGCAACGACCAGGTTCGTTTCGAACTCTCAGCCTATGCCCTGAACCCCGACATCAAGATCATCGCGCCGTGGCGCGATTGGTCCTTCAAGAGCCGCACCGACCTGCTCGCCTTCGCCGAACAGCATCAGATCCCCGTCGCCAAGGACAAGAAGGGCGAGGCGCCATTCTCCGTCGACGCCAACCTTCTGCATTCCTCTTCCGAGGGCAAGGTTCTCGAGGACCCCGCCCAGGAGGCGCCGGAATATGTGCATATGCGCACGATCTCGCCTGAGGCCGCGCCCGACAAGGCGACGGTGATAAAGGTCGGCTTCCGCAAGGGCGATGCCGTCTCGATCAACGGCGTCGAGATGTCGCCGGCGACGCTGCTGGCAACGCTCAACAATTACGGCCGCGACAACGGCATCGGCCGTCTCGACCTCGTCGAGAACCGTTTCGTCGGCATGAAGTCGCGCGGCGTTTACGAAACGCCCGGCGGCACGATCCTGCTCTCGGCGCATCGCGCCATCGAATCGATCACGCTCGATCGCGGGGCTGCGCATCTCAAGGACGAGATCATGCCGCGTTACGCCGAGCTGATCTATTACGGCTTCTGGTTCTCGCCGGAGCGCGAGATGCTGCAGGCACTGATCGACAAGAGCCAGGAGCATGTCGAAGGCGAAGTGACGCTGAAGCTCTACAAAGGCAATGTCATGGTCATTGGCCGCGAAAGCGAAAAGTCGCTCTATTCCGACAAGCTCGTCACCTTCGAGGACGATCAGGGCGCCTACGACCAGAAGGACGCAGCCGGCTTCATCAAGCTCAACGCGTTGCGCCTGCGCACGCTCGGGAAGCGCAACCTCGCGAAGTAAATCCCGGGTTCGCTTTCGAACGGGTTGGAGCCCGCCGGCATTGCCGCGCGGGCTCTATTTATTGCCGGTGATTCACGCGGCAGCCGCATCCACGCACGGCCTGACGTCACCGCGACTCGGTCCCCAGCTTTCGGCCCAGAGCGGCAGGCCGACAAGACCGGCTATCTCAGACGCGGCTTTCGCAGGATCAAGCCGTATCATCTCTTCGCAATCCGTCACGGCAAACCCGTCCTCCGCCTGATCGAGGCAGGTCACCGCCAGTCCGGCTCTAACCGTGGTACCGTTGCGGTCCACCGTCAGATCGCGGGTTATGGCCTCACGCAACAGGCCGAGATCAAGCGGGGCGAGCCTCAGGCACCCTTGCCACTCGTTCGGCGCGTTGGTGGGGTCGACGACATTGACGCCGGGAAGTGTCGGAGTTTCCCCCTTGAGGGGGCCTGCGCCGTGCCGGGTGGTGTAGCAGCGTGTCGCATATGTTGCTTCGAGTTCGGTGATGCCGGCTTCGGCTGCAATAGCGAGCATATTGGCGAGCCCGGTATTCGAGCGGGTGACGTGGGGGAAGGCGCCACAATCCTGATCGAGCCCGAGGCCCTGCGCCGCCTCGAAAATGACGGCACCGCGTTCGCACAGCCGTCGGTCGGGCCAGAGCGTGACGCAGTCGAGATAGGCGGCGCAATCGGCCTCGAAGCGGGCGATGGTGGTGTCGTCGGCCAGCGCGGCGGCCAGTTCTGCGGGCAGGGCGGTGATGCCGAGCGCGGCCAGCCGGATAGGCACCCAGGCATCGCGGATCGAAACAAGGCGGGCGTGCAGATCGGGGCGGAACAGATCCTTGGTCGAGAGGGCGAAATCCGGGTGCAGATTGCGCTCGATGGTCTCGCCGAAGCCGAGGCCGCAGCTGCCGTGACGGGCAGTGCCGCGCGCCAGCTCCAAGGCCTGGTTGATGATGACGTCGAAGGGCGTGGTGATCGGCGCCCGCGGGTCGCTGCTGATCTCAGGCCTCGCCCCGAGCTGGCTGAGATCCGCCAGCTCGCCGAGCAGCAGCATCGGATGGGCGACGAAAAAGCGGCTGAAATGCGTGGCGGCCCCGGCAAAGCTGCCCGAGCCGATGTGATGGAAGACATGGCGGCGGCCAGCGGGATCGACCACGGTGTGGCCGGCCTGAGCGCCGCCATTGCTGCGAACTACCACGGCCCTCGGCGTGGCCGCGGCAAGGCGATCGACCATCAGCCCCTTGCCTTCGTCGCCATAAAGCGCGCCGATCACGGCCTGTGCTCGAGTGCTCATCTTCTGCTCCTCAAAATGGTTCCCGGAGCGCGCCGGGCTTTTGTTCTCTACGATTTGGGGCCGGAGCGGTTCAGCTTTTTATGGGTGCTCAGAACCGCTCCAACCTTTTGTTTTTAAATCCCCCGGAAAGCGTCTCGCACTTTCCCGGCTTAGAAGAACGGCAATAGGCGCCGCTTCGGGCGTTCGCCGATGGCCTTGGCGACGACTGCGGCAGCCGCACCCGGCCAGCTGGCGGCCACCTCGCCGGCATCCCGGCCCTCGGTGATCTCGATGATCGACACCACCAGTTCGGCGATGCGCCTGTGGTCATCGAGCACGAAGGTCCGGCCTGGCAGCAAGGGCTGCCAGCTCGCCAGCACCCGATCGAGCCGCGCGGCTGCGTAACCCTCGCGGATGACGATGTGGAAGACCTCATAGGCTCTCTGCGCCATCGCCAGGCATTCTCGGGCGCTCAGACCGCGCGGCGGTTCGATGCCGAAGATGCGAGCGATCTGGTCGGCAGTCAGGCCATTGTGAACCGGCTCGTCGCCAATGGTGAAAAGATAGCCTTTGCGGCCGCGCCTCTCGAAGGCATCGGTCGAGGTTTTGAGGGCTGCCAGAAGGTGGGCGGCGCTGTAGCTCTCGCCGTCATTGCCGCCGCCATTGCCTTCGAGCCACAGGGCGCGGATCTGGCTGGCAAGCGAGATGTCGGCCTCGAACTGGGTGGCCTGCAGCGGTGCAGTATCGGTATACGCATCTCCGATCGCCGCCACCATGATATGCGGATCGGATACCGGCCGGCGGTCATAGATCTCCGATGTCAGTGTGATGAGCCCGCCGCGCATGAGCTCGTGGGCGATCATGCCCATCGAGCCGGTCACATCCGAGGCGAGAATAATCGGAGTCGACTGCGGATTGTAGCCGCTGTCGCGGCTCTCGCGGGTGGCAAAGCGCGCCGGATCGAACCGGGGGTCGATGCCGGTGGCGCCGAATACTTCGGATCGGCTGCGGCCATCCACATGGCGTGCGTTGTAGGCCGCCCAGTCGGCTGTGCTGAAACGTCCCATACCCATGGCATCACTCCTTTGCTGTTGCCTTGGCGATCAGGCTTGCAGGTTCTGCCCGCTGCCTTCGTTAGCAATCATATAGACTTGCAAATTGCATTTTGCAAATTGCTATTTGCAAATTGTTATTTTTATGATTGGCCGTTATGAAAGCCCGGAACGCTCACCAGAAAGATGCCAATGGCAGAAGCTGAATTCGCGCGGCCGATCGTGACGGTCGACATCGTCTTGCTGACGCTGCACCAAGGACGATTATGCGTGGCCTTGCTGCCGCGGCCCGCCGAGCCCTTTGCCGGCGTTCCGGCGCTGATCGGCGGCTATCTGCACGTTGACGAGGACGCCGATGCGGAGTCGGCGGTGCGGCGCATCCTCAAGGCCAAGGCAGGGCTTGAGGGCATTTTCTTCGAACAGCTGGCGACCTTCGCTTCGGCGCGGCGAGATCCTCGCGACTGGTCGGTATCGATCGCCTATTTTGCGCTGGTCCCGCAGGGAGCGTTGGAGGGTGCCGCCAGCCCCCTGGAATTGCGGCCGGTCGAGACCGCAGGCGAACTGCCCTTCGACCATCAGGAGATCGTCATCGCCGCGCTGGCGCGGCTGCGCGGCAAGGGCGCCTACTCGACCATTCCGGCAAGGCTGCTTCCCGAGGTCTTCACGATGTCGGAACTGCAGGCAATCTATGAGACGGTGATGGGCGAGCGGCTGGACCAAAGCGCCTTTCGCCGCAAGGTCAACGATCTTGATCTGCTCGAAGTGGTCGAGGGCGAAAAACGACAGACCGAGCGGGCCCGGCGACCGACGACGCTCTATCGGCTGAAGACGCCGGTCGCTGTGTTCGATCGAAGAATTTGAGTGGCCAGCGTCCAGAGATCACTCCTGCGCAAGCAATGTCCTTACCGGGGCAAATTGGCGAGCATAGAAAATTCGTACTGACAGAACAACGCCAGCGATCAGGACTACCACCCCAGCGACTTCGATCGGTGTTGGCCAACGAGCGTGCACGATAAGTCCGCCGATGACACCGAAGGCTGTTTCCGAAACGATCAGCTGCGCAGCCAGGGCAACGGGCAGGCTGCGTGAGGCAATGTTCCAGGCCCAGACGCCGCCTGCGGTTGCCAGCAGCGCGAAAGACGCACCCCAAACATATAAGTTGCCAGCGGCATTCCAGCCGAATCCCAGTGCTGGAAGCTGGAAGAGGTCCATTGCGGCACCGACGGGATAGAAGGCCAGCATCAAGACGCCACCTCCGACCAATATCAGGGCCGACCACACACCGGAGGGCATTTCCGGGCGAGCGGCGAGTGCAGCCTGATTGGTGAGAGCGAACCAGACCCAAAGTCCCACGGCAGCGAGCGCCAGCGGCACGCCAACCCACAAGGATTCGACGGAGTTCAATCCCTGAGCCGTGAATGCCGTGCCGTTGACGAGGATAAGGCCGGCCAGCACAAGCGCCAAAGGCGCCATGAGGGATCGCCACGGCAATGATCCCTGACGTTGATTGCCAATGACCATCAACACGATCGGCACCAGACCGAGAAAGGCCGGAGCGATCACGGGGCCGGCAAAGACGGCTGCTCCCGTCACCGTCAGGAAGTAACCGACATATCCGATGAAGGCGAGCCAGATGGCCTGTAAACAGTTCCGAAGTGTGAGATGGCGCACGACGCGCTTTTCCGAAAACAGAATGTATATCCCGACCAGACCCGAGACAACATGACGGATGAGGGCGAAATCAAAGGTGGAATAATCACCGATGATGAAGGGAACAACAAAGTTGAGCGAAAAGGCAAAGGCCGCAAACAGAGCGGCTGACACGCCGATATAGAAGAGTCTGTCCATCATGTTCACCCTCTTGAAGTTGCGTCACTTTAACCTTCGACCTCGGTGATGCCGGCAGTCGGTTGGCAATCAAGGGAAAGCCTTGATCGAATGGGCAAAATTTACTTGCCGAAAGCCCAGGCCGGTACCCAGCGAAAATGAGAACCACCCTCTCGATGCTCATCCATGCCGCTTTACATCGCCATTTAACCGCCCTTGACGGATACCCGGGATGGCTTACTCTGCCGCGGTCATCCTCCGGAGCATCTCCATGACTCAGTCCCTGGTCTTCGGCGCCTTCCTGGCGGCGCTCTTCTACGTGCTCATTCCGGGACCGGCCTTCCTGCAGCTGCTCGGCATCGGTGCCGGGCAGGGCCGCAAGGCCGGCGCTTTTTTCATGATGGGGCATCTGGTCGGGGATCTCATCTGGTCGTCACTGGCGCTGATCGCGATCGTCGGCGCCAAGACCATCGGAACCTTCGTCTTCGACCTGCTCGGCCTTGCCTGCGGCTTCTACCTTGCCTGGATCGGCTGGAGCGCCGTCAATGCCAAGCCGAAAGCCGAGGGACAGGCTCTGGTGGTGGTCGAGCGGCCGTTTCGCCGCGGGCTGATCTTCGGCGTCACCAATCCAAAGGGCTATCCCGTGGCGCTCGCCACCTTCACCGCACTGGTCGCGGGCTCGGCCGGGGCGCTTGATTTCGAGGCCTTGCCGATGCTTCTCTGCGTGTCCTTCGTCGGTTTCGTGACGGCCGACATCATCCTGATCGGCATCATCGGCGCCGGCGCGGTTCGCCGCTTCTATCGCGCCCATGAGCGGCTGATCGTGCGCTGCTCCGGCGTCCTCTTCATGGGGTTTGCCGCACAGGCACTCTGGCACGCAACGCCCGGCCTCATCGGCTGGCGCAAGGCCTGATTCAACTATCCAGGAAATCGACGATCGATTTCAGCGTCTGGACTTCATCGGGATCGCCGATCGATGTGGCGATCTGCAACTGACTTTTGTAATAATCGAGAAAGTTGAAGCTCGTGCCGTCGGTGACGCTGGAGAGATCGATGACGTTGCCGAGCGGATCGATCGCGTGCATCGGCAGAGGCTCGGAGATCGCAGCGTAGGTGTTCTGATCGATCACGCCGCTGTCGAAACTCTGACGCGCGTAATTGCGCAGTTCACCAGGGCTGACCGCAGTGAAATCCGGACTTTCATCACTATTGTCGTCGATCTGGAACGAGACCGGGGCGGGAGCTCGGGTCTCGAATTCAATATCAGAGGTCTTCGAACTTTTTGCGTTATTAGGGTTGTTTTTAAATAGCAAACTCTGAGAAGACCGCACAGAAAAAATTTCCATGGCGCATGTCCCCGTGCAGGAAGAAACATGGGAAAACTAGCGCCCGCCCGTGATTCGCGTCAATCGTTAAAGAATGGTTAATTTTCGCGCGTCAATTTTTGTCCACCAGATTTTGCAGGCGAGGCAAAAGGTCCTTGCCGCATACCAATTCTACGACAGCTCTCCTATATTGACGAACCCGTGCATGCCAAAAAGGAATTCTCCGATGCCTTCTCCCCATGATTTCAATCCGGCGCTGGTGACTTGGGACGGCCTTCACGGCCTGCCGCGTTTCGATGCTGTCGATGACGGCGATTTCGCCGCCGCCTTCGAAGCGGCGCTTGCCGCCCATGAACGGGAGATCGACGAGATCGCCGAAAATGCCGAGGCGCCGACATTCGACAATACGGTCACGGCGCTGGAGATCGCCGGCGATGCACTGTCGCGCGTTTCGGCGCTGTTCTGGAACAAGGCGGGCGCGCATACCAATGATGTGATCCAGGCGCTGGAGCGGGAGATCTCGCCGAAGATGTCGCGCCACTATTCGAAGATCGGCATGAATGCCGCGCTCTTTGCCCGCATCGACACGCTCTGGGAAAAACGCGAAAGCCTCGGCCTGACGCTCGAACAGACACGCGTGCTGGAGCGCCACTGGAAAGGCTTCGTCAAATCGGGCGCCAAGCTCGAGAAGGCCGAGCAGGAGAAACTCGCCGAGATGAATGAAAAGCTTGCCGGTCTCGGCACGCAATTCGGCCAGAACGTGCTTGCCGATGAGAAGGCCTGGGCCTTGGTGCTTTCCGATGGGGCCGAACTCGACGGGCTGCCGGCATTTCTGCGCGACGCGATGGCCGCGGCGGCGCGCGAACGCGGCGACGAGGGCAAATATGCGGTGACGCTGTCGCGCTCGATCATCGAGCCGTTCCTCACCTTTTCGGAGCGCCGCGATCTGCGCGAGCAGGCTTTCAAGGCTTGGGTGGCGCGCGGCGAAAATGACGGCGAAACGGACAATCGCGGCGTCATCAAGGAAACGCTGGCGCTGCGCCATCGGGTGGCGAGCCTGCTCGGTTACGGCAATTTCGCCGAGCTGAAGCTCGACAACACGATGGCAAAGACGGCGGAGGCGGTGAACGACCTGCTCAAAGCCGTCTGGGCGCGGGCGGTGAAACGTGCCGGCGAGGAGGAGGCCGATATCGCGGCGCTGATCGCCGAGGAGGGGCGTAACCACGAGGTGATGCCCTGGGACTGGCGCCATTACGCCGAAAAGATCAGGGCGCGGAAATTCGATTTTTCCGAAGCCGAGCTCAAGCCCTATCTGCAACTCGAGAAGATCATCGAGGCCTGCTTCGACGTGGCCCAACGGCTGTTCGGTATCCGCGCCGTCGAGAAGAAGGGCGTGGCCGCCTATCACCCGGATGTCAGGGTGTTTGAGATCCGGGACCGCGAAGACCGGCTGGTCGCCCTCTTCCTCGGCGATTATTTCGCCCGCGGCTCGAAACGATCGGGCGCTTGGATGAGCTCGCTGCAATCGCAGCACAGGCTCGAACTGAAGAATGGCCGCCACGGCGAGCTGCCAATCATCTACAATGTCTGCAACTTCGCCAAGCCGGCCGAGGGCAAACCGGCGCTGCTGTCGCTCGACGATGCGCGCACGCTGTTCCACGAATTCGGCCACGCGCTGCACGGCATGCTGTCGAATGTCACCTACCCCTCGGTCTCCGGCACCGGCGTTTCGCGCGATTTCGTCGAGCTTCCCTCACAGCTCTACGAGCACTGGCTGACAGTGCCCGCTATTTTGAAGCGTTATGCCGTGCATGTCGAAACCGGCGAGCCGATGCCGCAGGCGCTGCTCGACAAGGTGTTGGCCGCGCGCACTTTCAATGCCGGCTTCAACACCGTCGAGTTCACCTCGTCGGCGCTTGTTGATATGGCCTTTCACACGCGAGAGGCGGTCGCCGACCCGATGGCGGTGCAGGCCGAGGTGCTGGCCGAGATCGGCATGCCGAAGTCGATCGTCATGCGCCACGCGACGCCGCACTTCCAGCATATCTTCTCCGGCGGTTATTCGGCCGGCTATTACTCCTACATGTGGTCGGAGGTGCTCGACGCCGACGCCTTTGCCGCCTTCGAGGAGACGGGCGACGCCTTCAACGGCGAGATGGCGCGCAAGCTCAAGGAAAACATCTATTCCGTGGGCGGCTCGGTCGATCCGGAGGACGCCTACAAGGCTTTCCGCGGCAAGCTGCCGAGCCCGGATGCGATGCTGGTCAAAAAGGGACTTTCGACCTTCGAGGAATTGACAGGCAGCGACGCCTAAGACAATTTGATGACACGCTTCGATGCGGCATGGCGGCAGCCATGCCGCAGCTTTTGCGCGTTCCCCTCTTTCGCAAACGCAAAAAAAACTGTATGGACGCCCCAAACCAATAGGCGCGTCCTCAAGAGCGTGCGCCGCAGCCTCAGAGATTTCACATATGGCACTTCGCAATATCGCGATCATCGCGCACGTTGACCATGGCAAGACGACCCTGGTGGATGAGCTTCTCAAGCAGTCCGGCTCGTTCCGCGAAAATCAGCGTGTCGCTGAACGCGTGATGGACTCGAACGATCTCGAAAAAGAACGCGGCATCACCATTCTCGCCAAGGCAACCTCCGTCGAGTGGAAGGGTGTGCGTATCAACATCGTCGATACGCCCGGCCACGCCGACTTCGGCGGTGAGGTCGAGCGCATTCTCTCGATGGTGGACGGCGCGATCGTTCTCGTCGATGCGTCCGAAGGCCCGATGCCGCAGACCAAGTTCGTCGTCGGCAAGGCGCTGAAGGTCGGCCTTCGCCCGATCGTCGCGATCAACAAGATCGACCGTCCGGACGGCCGCCACGAAGAAGTCATCAACGAAGTCTTCGATCTTTTCGCCAATCTCGACGCGACCGACGAGCAGCTCGACTTTCCGATCCTCTACGGTTCGGGCCGCGACGGCTGGATGAACGTCAATCCGGAAGGGCCGAAGGATGAGGGCCTTGCACCGCTTCTCGACCTGGTGCTCAAGCATGTTCCGGAGCCGACGGTCGAAGAAGGCCCGTTCCGGATGATCGGCACGATCCTCGAAGCCAACCCCTTCCTCGGCCGTATCATCACCGGCCGCATCGCATCGGGCTCGATCAAGCCGAACCAAGCCGTCAAGGTTCTCGGCCAGGACGGCAAGCTGATCGAAACCGGCCGCATCTCCAAGATCCTCGCCTTCCGCGGCATCGAGCGCACGGCAATCGACGAAGCCCATGCGGGCGACATCGTCGCGATCGCCGGCCTCTCCAAGGGTACTGTCGCCGATACGTTCTGCGACCCGGCCGTCTCGGAAGCCATGAAGGCCCAGCCGATCGACCCACCGACGGTCACCATGTCCTTCATCGTCAACGACAGCCCGCTGGCGGGCACCGAAGGCGACAAGGTGACCTCACGCGTCATCCGCGACCGTCTCTTCAAGGAAGCCGAAGGCAACGTCGCCCTGAAGATCGAAGAAGCCGAAGGCAAGGATTCGTTCTACGTGTCCGGCCGCGGCGAACTTCAGCTCGCCGTTCTCATCGAAACCATGCGTCGCGAAGGCTTCGAGCTTGCCGTGTCGCGCCCGCGCGTCGTCATGCACAAGGATGAAAGCGGACAGCTTCTGGAGCCGATCGAAGAAGTCGTCGTCGACGTCGATGAAGAACATTCCGGTGTCGTCGTCCAGAAGATGTCCGAGCGCAAGGCCGAAATGGTCGAGCTGCGTCCGTCGGGCGGCAATCGCCTCCGCCTGCGTTTCTACGCACCGACCCGCGGCCTGATCGGCTACCAGTCGGAACTGCTGACGGATACGCGCGGCACGGCGATCATGAACCGCCTGTTCCACGACTACCAGCCCTACAAGGGCGTGATCGGTGGCCGCGTCAACGGCGTGCTGCTCGCCAATGCTCCCGGCGAAGCCGTCGCCTATGCGATGTTTAACCTGGAAGACCGCGGCCCGATGATCATCGAGCCGGGCGAAAAGGTCTATGCCGGCATGATCATCGGCATCCATACGCGCGATAACGATCTTGAAGTGAATGTCCTGAAGGGCAAACAGCTGACCAATATCCGCGCCGCCGGCAAGGACGAAGCCGTCAAGCTGACGCCGCCGATCCGCATGACGCTCGATCGTGCGCTTTCCTGGATCCAGGAAGACGAGCTGATGGAAGTGACGCCGAAGAATATTCGCCTGCGCAAGATGTATCTCGACGCAAACGATCGCAAGCGTTTCGAAAAGTCGAAAGCGGCTCTCTGAGAGCTTCAAAGCACCCTTTGAAACCCCGGCCTTCGTGCCGGGGTTTTTTATTGTGCGCCGCGCTGATTCCGACTTGTGACAATCGTTAAAAAAGCGTTAAATTTTATCTGTCGTCCACATATCAAGTCTGTGGGCAATCGATCACGATGCGCTGGCTGCATATGGTTAATTGCCTTCGGCGGGACCAGAGTAAACGTTATGAAGACGTTGTCGATCGATGTTCGGCGGGCCGAACCACACGATGCCCGAGCCATATCGGAAACGCACAGGCTTGCCTGGCAGCACACATACGCAGGCATTATCCCGCATCGGGCGCTGACGCAGATGATTGAACGCCGCGGTGAAAACTGGTGGCGCAAGGCGACGCGTGGACCGGCGACGCTCCTGGTTCTCGATGTCGCCGGAACGGTTGCCGGCTACGCGACGCTGGGTCTCAACCGCGCCCGCGCTTTGCCGCAGGAAGGCGAAATCTACGAGCTCTATCTTCGGCCGGAGTATCAGGGCATCGGCCTCGGCCGAATGCTGTTCGGCGAGGCGCGCCGGCTGCTGAAGTCGCTCGGCTGCAACGGGCTGGTCGTCTGGTGCCTCGAGGAAAACGAGACCGCCGGCCGGTTCTACCGCCATCACGGCGGTGTCGATTTCTGCGAAGGCATGGAAAATTTCGACCACAAGCAGCTGAAGAAGATCGGCTTCATCTGGAACTGACCGGCTAGGTCGGTAATCGCCTGCCCCTCTTCGAAAGTTTCGAGTTCTTTGCGCCGATGCCATCACGCATTGGTGATCTCAAATGTTGCGTTGCGAGATGAAACTGATTATCTGGCTGCGAGAAATTCAACCCCGCGGGAGTTCCTATGCGCATCGACGCCATTTCCATCGGTAATAATCCACCTGAGGACGTCAACGTTATCGTCGAGGTTCCGGTCGGCGGCCATCCCATCAAGTATGAAATGGACAAGGAAGCCGGCACGCTGGTTGTCGATCGTTTCCTCTATACGCCGATGACCTATCCGGGCAATTATGGTTTCGTGCCGCACACGCTGTCTGAAGACGGCGACCCGATCGACGTGCTGATCGCCAGCACCCGTCCGCTGGTTCCGGGCTGCGTCATCAATGTGCGCCCGATCGGCGTCCTGAAGATGGAAGACAATTCCGGCAAGGACGAAAAGATCATCGCCGTGCCGTCGCCGAAGCTGACGCTGCGCTATGAGAAGGTCAAGGACTATACCGACCTTCCCGAGATCACGCTGAAGCAGATCGAGCACTTCTTCGAGCACTACAAGGATCTGGAACCCGGCAAGTGGGTGAAGATCTTCGGCTGGGGCGATTCCAAGGAAGCCGGCCAGCTTATCCTCGAAGCCGTCGAGCGCGCCAAGAAGACGAAGGGCTGATTGTTCAGCCTAAAAGCGTTTCAAGCTTTTTTGCCAAATCCTCCGGGTCGCCGTCGATCCGGAGGATTTTTTTGCGCGCGGTGTCGCCGGAGACGAGGCTGATGCTGGATTTGGGGATGCGCAACGATTGGGCGATTAGAAGGATCAGGGCCTTGTTGGCCTTGCCCTTTTCCGGGACGGATGTGACGCGCGCCTTCAGGTGCGTTTCGCCCTCGCCATCCGCCTCGATGCCATCGATCGCGTCACGCCCGCCATTCGGCGTAAGCCGGACGGCGAGGCGGACATGATCATCGAAAAGGCTCCAGGGACGGCTCAAGCGACCAGCGGATACAGCGTTGTCCAAAGCAAGGTGCGCAGGAAGAAAATGATCAGCAGCAGGATGATCGGCGAAATGTCGATGCCGCCAAGGTTCGGCAACCGGCTGCGGATCGGCTTCAGCACCGGTTCGGTGACGTTATACAGGAATGTGCCGACCGAATTGACGAACTGATTGCTGGAGTTGATGACGTTAAAGGCATAGAGCCAGGAAAAAATGGCACTGGCAATCAGGATCCAGGTGTAAATATTCAAAGCCAAATCAATGGTTTGAAACAGCGCAAACATCGTCTTCTCCAATTCGTTGTTGACAGACATGTAGACATTGGCGACTAAACGAGCAAGTGCCGTGTGGGAACGCGCGGTGAATCATGTTTAACGGGCGGCCTTTCAGCTATTCCCGCGCCCGTCTCCTCGGAAAACATCCATGTCGTTTTCGCCCACCGGAGACCGTTTTGCCGCGTTCCGGCATTCGTCCTACACGCGGTTCTTCCTAGCGCGCTTCCTGCTGTCCTTCTCACAGCAGATCGTCAGCGTCGCCGTCGGCTGGCAGATGTACGACCAGACGGGCAAGGCGATCTATCTCGGCCTGATCGGTCTCGTGCAATTCCTGCCGTCGCTGCTGCTCATGCTCGTCACCGGCTCGGTGGCCGACCGGTACAATCGCCGGGCAATCGCCGCCCTCTGCTCGCTGGTGAGTGCGCTCTGCACGCTGGCGCTGCTGATCATGACTGTAATGGGGACTTTCACGCCGCTGCCGGTTTTCGCGGTGCTTCTGATCTTCGGCATCGAACGCGCCTTCATGTCGCCGGCGGTGCAGTCGCTGGCTCCAAATCTGGTGCCGGAGCAGGACCTTTCCAATGCGATCGCCTGGAATTCGTCGTCCTGGCAGCTCGCGGCAATCACCGGGCCGGTGATCGGCGGTCTGCTCTACGGCGTCAGCGCGACGACCGCCTATACGGTGGCGGTGGTCTTTTCCATCCTCGGGGCGGCTCTCCTCTACATGATCCCGAAGCCTGAACAGAAGACGACGGGCGAGGCCAAGAGCTGGGCGATGATCCTCGGCGGTTTCAGTTTCATCCGTGCCGAAAAGGTCGTGCTCGGGGCGATCTCGCTCGATCTCTTCGCCGTTCTGCTTGGCGGCGCGACGGCACTGATGCCGATCTTCGCCCGCGATATCCTGACGCTCGGCCCCTGGGGGCTCGGCCTGCTGCGCGCGGCACCGGGGCTCGGCGCCATCGTCATGGCGATCTTCCTCGCCGCCTATCCGCTCAAACACCGCGCCGGTATCTACATGTTCATCGGTGTTGCCCTGTTCGGTTTGGGAACCATCGTCTTCGGCATCTCGACCAACACCGAAGTCTCGATCGCGGCGCTGGCGCTGATGGGGGCGGCCGACATGGTATCGGTCTATGTGCGCGAGAGCCTGATTGCGCTCTGGACGCCCGATCAGCTGCGCGGCCGCGTCAATGCGGTCAACATGGTCTTCGTCGGCGCTTCGAACGAACTCGGCGAATTCAGGGCGGGCACGATGGCATCGATCTTCGGCGCGGTGCCGGCGGTCGTTATCGGCGGAATCGGAACTTTGGCGGTGGCGGCGATCTGGGCTTCGAGTTTCCCCAAATTGCGCCGGATCGATACGCTCGACGCCCCCAGCACGTGAGATAGGGCGGATACGCAGTCCTCTATGCGGGAAGTGTGATCGAAGAGGCGGCCTTTGCCGGTTTGCCTTCGAAGACGATATCGAGGAATTCGGTCAACCAGGCTTTCAGCGGCGCGTCGAACAGCATGCGGCCTTCGAGGTGTTCGCGGCCCTGCTGGGCGTTCGGCAGGATGAAGCGGTGCGCGCCGTGCACCACCCAGCGATGCATCATCACCCGGGTCAGTTCGGCGTGGAACTGCAGGCCCCAGGCGTTGCCGTGATAGCGGAAGGCCTGGTTCGGATAGGTGTCGCCTTCAGCCAGAAGATCGGCGCCGTGCGGCAGCTCGAAGCCTTCGCGGTGGAAATGATAGACCATCTTCGGCCAATGCATCAGCAGGCGGCCCTTCTCGGTCGGGCGCAGTGGATACCAGCCGATCTCCGTCGAGCCGTCGGCATTCGACTGGACCTTGCCGCCGAGATGACGCACCAGCATCTGCGCGCCGAGACAGATACCGAGATAGGGACGTTTTTCGCGCAAGGGAATGTCGATCCAGCCGATCTCCTTCTTGACG
The DNA here is from genome assembly GCF_036571585.1 of Rhizobium sp. 268. NCBI lineage: Bacteria > Pseudomonadati > Pseudomonadota > Alphaproteobacteria > Hyphomicrobiales > Rhizobiaceae > Rhizobium > Rhizobium sp. 268. Next base: position 310,578 of record NZ_JAPPSO010000006.1, read on the forward strand.
AAGTCGTCAGGATCATTGGCGCTCATCGGCCCGCCGAAGACGACGGCGCCGGCATGGTCTTGAAGCGTCGTCGGCAGCGGTTCGCCGAGAACCGGGCGGCGGATATCGAGACGATAGCCCTTTTCGACGAGCAATTGGCCGACACGGCCGGGGCTCGACCGCTCCTGATGCAGGACGATGAGGATCGGACGCCCGTCGCGGTCCGATTTTTGCTCAGTCGCTATCATCTTGCGCTACCCGGACATCCGTCACCCTGGCGGCCGCTTCCTGCCGCTTCTGGATGCGCTCGCGGGAGGAGACGCCGAGCAGATCGGCGATACGCCAGATCACATGGTCCTCCATTTCGCTGCGTTCGCCATCGGCATAGACGATGTCCCAGAGAATGCCGATCAGCTCCAGCCGTTGCTCGGTATTGAGGTGGCGTTTCAGGTCGGCGGTGAAGCGATAATAATCGACGGCGGTGCTTTCGGCCTCGAGGCCGGCCGCCATCAGGGCATCCAGCTGCTTGCCGTCGAGCGCATATTGCTCCTTCAACAGCTTGCGCAGCCGCTTCTTCTCGCTGGCTTTGATCTGGCCGTCGGCTTCCATGACCTGCATACAGAGGGCGGCCACTGCGATGCGCGGATCGTCAGGGGCAAAACCTTTCTTTGGATGGTCGGCTGTGAGCTTCTGGAAGAAGGCCTGAAAGCGTTCGAACATGCGGTTTTCGTTCCATTTCAGAAAAGGCGGAGCCGTGTCTTGGGTTCCGGGTCCACCCTGGGGTCGCGAACGCCGGGATCATCCGGCAGGCCGCCAAAGAAAGGTTTCGCTTCGCCCGGTGCGGGCGCTTTGCCGCTGGCGGGTTCGACGGGCTTCGGTTTTGCCGGCGCCGGCGCCGGTGCCGGTGCCGGCGTCGGGCGCGCAGCCTCGGCGATCGTCGCGGCGCGTTCCAGTTCGATGATCCGATGGTCGTTGACCGGGCTTTCCGGCCTGACGTCGCGCAGCGGCGGCAAGGTCTTCAGGGCGGTTTCGATCGAGGCAGGCGTCGAACCGTCTTCGAGCGGTCCCTCGATCTGGCCGAAGGGCGCCTTCCATTCGAAGGCGTCGAGGCGGCCGGTCACCGGCGATACCGGCAGCCATTTGTCCGACACGAAACCATCAGCGACCCAGGCCGGATCGCGCGGTGCCTTGAGTGCCTGGGCCAGCCAGTGGCGCACGCGGCCCTGGTCTCCGGTTTCGGCCTCTTCGATGTCGGCCAAAAGCAGGAAGGCGGCTTCGCGCGGCTGCATGCGGGCTGCCGCTTCCGCCTTGGCGCGGGCCTTGGCGAATTCCCGTGCGTCGAGTGCGGCCTGGGCGACGACGAGAAGGGATTCGACGTTGTTCGGGCGCAGCGCCTCCAGCCGTTCGGCGCGCTTCAGCCGGTCGAGCGTGGAATCGCCGCTGCGGGCCCTGACATAGGCCTGGCCGATTTCGGGATGCGGTGTCGATTTCCATGCCTGTTCGAGGATTGAGGCGGCCCTGCGCACCCCGCCTTCGCGAAACAACGCCTTCGCGGCAATGAGGGCTGCCGGAATGAAATCGGCGGCGAGCTTCAGCGCCTGTTGCGCGTCGTCGCGGGCACCCGTCGGGTTGCCTTCCAGCTTTTCGCCGGCGCGCGCCGTCAAGAGGACCGCGTGCAGACGGTTGGCGTCGCCCTTTTCGACGACACGGGCGGCCTTTTGCTGTTCGAGCAGCCGGATCGCATCGTCCCATCGGCCGGCCTGGCTGCGATATTCGAGCGTCGCCTGTGCGGCCCAGGGCAGATAAGGCGCATTGTCTGCAGCCTTCTCGGCATATTGACGGGCGGCCTCGTTGGCCCCGAGGCGGCGGGCCTCCAGATAAAGGCCGCGCAGACCGAGTTCGCGTGTCTCGGGATCGTTGGCCATCGCCTCGAATTTGGCGCGCGCCTCGTCATGGCGGCCTTCGATCAGGGCCGCCTGGGCCTCGAGCAGGTTGATCAGCGGCTCCTGATCGGCGCGGATAAGGCCGCGCGAGCGGGCGGCCATCTTGCGGGCGAGCAGCGCATTGCCGGCGCCGGCGGCGATCAGGCCGGTCGACAACGCCTGATAACCGCGGTCGCGCTTGCGGGCACGGAAATACCGCGTCACCGAATGCGGCGAGGTCCAGACCAGGCGGATGAACCACCAGACGATCATCACGGCGGCGATAAGAGCGATGATCGCGCTAACCGCGACGATTAGCTTGGTCTGGTAGATCTGACCCTCCCAGATCAGCGAGAGGTCGCCTGGACGATCGGCGAACCAGGAGAAGCCATAGGCGAGAAGCAGCACGAAGAGGGCAAAGAGGACAAGGCGGATCAGCATGGTCTCATCCCTCCTTGCCGGTGCCAGAAACGGCTTTCGACAGCGCCCCGCCGACCAGTTCCTCGACGCGGATACGCGCCTCGAGCGATTGCTTGAAGGCGGCGGACGCCTGCTTGCCGGGAGCCGGCAGATTGTTCCATTCGGCGGAAGCAGCCGGCAGATCGCCGCTCTTCACTTTGTCCTCCATGCGGGCGGCGATGGCTTCGACGCTGTCGCCCTCGATATTGCCGACGGGACGGACTGATACCAGCGACTTGGCGCTCGACATCAACCGGTCCGACCAGCTCTCGTTCGGATCCGGCTGGTTGACGGCTTCTATGATCGCCGTGGCAACATCTGGAACTTGACGCATGAGTTCCGCGCGCGAGGGAATGCCGGTCTCGGCAAAGGCTCGGAGGTCGGCAACGGCGGGATCGTCAGGGGCGACGCCGGCGAAAGTATCGAGTTCGGCCAGGAACGGCCCGCCGCGATCGATCGCCGCCTTGAGGGCGGCCGCCGCGATTGCCCGGGCGACGGCAACATCCTCGCGCGGCTCGTTCAGTTTCTTCTCAGCCTCGTCGAGACGCTTGGCGATATCGGCGCCGCTCGTCGTCTGTTGCTCGGAAGACTGGGCGAGCGTGGCGCGCAGCTGGTCGACCTGGCCGGTCAGCTCGGCAATCTTCTGGTTGAGTGCCTCGACATTTGCCGAATCGGCCGGTGCGGCGGCTGCGGGCGCCTTGGCAGTCGTTTCCAGCGCGGCGATGCGCTTTTCAAGCGCGCCGTCATCTGTACTCGCTGGATTGGCGGCAAGATTCGCGAGCGTCTGCTTCAAGCCATCGATCTCCCCGGAAAGATCGGCGATGTCAGGCGATGTCGCCTGCGGCTCGGAGGAACCCGGGAGATAGCCGGCATATTGAATGGCGCCGGCGCCAAGCAGCGCCACCAGGCCGCCGAAGATGCCGGCGGCGATCAGGCCGGAGGTGGCGGCGCGGCGCGGCTGCTCGGGAGGAGGCGCGAAGGCAGGCTCCGGGGCTGCCGGTTCCTCCTCCGGAACGTCCGTTGCAGGCTGGTCCTCTTGTTCGGCTTGTTCGTGTTCGGGTTGCTCCTGCTCGGCCCGTCCCTGTTCGAACTGCGGCGCAGCCTCGGTTTCGGGCGTCACGCCGGCATCGGCGGAGCTGTTGTCGGCGTTGCCGACATCATTCTCAACCGGCTTTTCGGTATCGGCTGCAGAGGCGAAATCCTGTGCTTCGAGGTCGATCGTGACCGGCTCGTCGGCGCTCTTCGAATGGCGTGGCGGGTTTCCCGATACCATGAGGTCCTCTTTATCCTGCATTGCAACGAAACTAGACAGTGATGCCAATTAAGGGAAGAGGTTAGATCAAATTTGGGCGGCTAAAGCATTCAAAGCAGCGACAAAAGACTTTTCTCATCCGGCATCGGCGCAATCGCCGCATTTTTTTTCAGCGCCGCCGGGACAGCCTGCGCGACGGCCTCGCTGAGGCAGAGAAGGCGGATTCCGCTTCCTACCGACAGGGCCGAGCGAAGTTCCGCCACGCCAAAAAAATCGTCAGCTGTCTGCCGGGAATAGAAGAGAACGGCCTGCGGCGGCGTGCCTGCGAAGATAGCCTCGATCTCGGCCGGGCCAGGGGCGACAGGCTGCATGCGGTAACATTCGGCGACGGAAAAGCCGATGCCGAGCTGGCGCAATCCGGCTTCGAACGTTTCCGCACGCGGCGTGCCGGCAAGGTAGAGCAGGCCGTCTGCCGCCTGCGCGGCGACGAGCTCAGCGAGATTGCGGCCGTTGCCGCTAGAGGACGCGACCGATCGGAAGCCGAGGCCGCGCGCTGCCTTGGCCGTTGTCTCTCCAACCGCGAAAAGCGGGCGGGCAAGATGCGGACGGAGTTGTTCGCCGAGAACGGAGATGACCCTGACGGCTTCGGCGCTGGTCACGGCGATCGCGCCGCTGGTTCTTGCAAGCGCGGCTGCGGCTGCGGCGCTGTCGTGCGCCGGCTGGCGTATTGGCAGCAGCAGCGGCTCGTGGCCCATGTCGCGCAGACGTTGTGCGGTTTTCTCAGCCGAATGCGCGGGGCGGGTGACGAGCACGCGCATGGCCGCGTCAGTGCCAGTCGTCGAAAAAGGCGCTGCCGGCCCTTGCGCGCACGTCCTGGCCGGCGCGGGTGCCGAGTGCGGCCGCATCGCGGCGGTGGCCGTCGGTCGTCACCGCATGCTGGCTGCGGCCGTCGGGGGTGATGATGAGGCCGGAGAAGCGGATCAGATCGCCTTCGCAGACGGCATAACCGCCGATCGGCGTGCGGCAGGAGCCGTCGAGCGCGGCGAGGAAGGCGCGTTCGCAGGAGACGGTGTCGAAGGTCGCGGCATCGTTGACCGGCGCCAACAGATCGTCGATCTGAGTGTCGCCGATACGGCTTTCGAGGCAGATCGCCCCCTGCGCCGGCGCCGGCGGGAAGGTGTCGGGGTCGAGAATATCTGTGAGAACCTCGACCTTGCCCAGGCGTTTCAGGCCAGCAAGCGCCAGCAAGGTCGCGTCGACCTGGCCCTCTTCGAGCTTGCGCAGGCGTGTTTCCACCAGGCCGCGGAAGGTCACGACATTGATATCCGGCCGCATGCGGCGGATCAGCGCCTGGCGGCGTAGCGACGACGAGCCGACGGTAGCGCCATGCGGCAGGTCGATCAGTTTGGGCGCGGTGCGGCCGATGACGGCGTCGCGGATATCTTCGCGCGGCAGATAGGCAGAGAGATAGAGGCCTTCGGGCAGCGTCGTCGGCATGTCCTTGGCGGAGTGCACGGCGAAATCCAGCTCGCCGGATACAAGCTGCTGTTCGAGCTCCTCGGTGAAAAGGCCCTTGCCGCCGATCTCGGCCAGCGACCGGTCGGTGATGCGGTCGCCCTTGGTCGTCAGCACGACGATCTCGAACATCTCCTCGGGCAGATGATGCGCCGCCATCAGCCTGTCGCGGGCCTCATGCGCCTGGGCAAGCGCCAGCGGGCTGCCCCGCGTGCCGATCCGGAAAGGTTTTGTTTGCATCCGCTCAGTTCCGTTGTTACCGGAGTTCTCGTAAACGGGTTTCCATCCCATCGCAATCAACGAACAGGCCTCATGGTTCCCTTTCTGCGCATCCTTGGCATCGAAACGAGCTGCGACGAGACCGCGGCGGCGGTCGTCGAGCGCGATGCGGAGGGAAATGCCAACGTGCTCTCCGACGTGGTGCTGTCCCAGCTCGACGAGCATAGCGCTTATGGCGGCGTGGTGCCCGAGATTGCGGCGCGCGCCCATGTCGAGGCGCTGGACGAGCTGATCGAGGAGGCGCTGGACCGCGCCAATGTGTCGCTTGATGAAGTCGACGCCATCGCGGCGACGTCCGGGCCGGGGCTGATCGGCGGGCTGCTGGTCGGATTGATGACCGGCAAGGCGATCGCGAGGGCCGCCGGCAAACCGCTCTATGCGGTCAACCATCTCGAAGGCCATGCGCTGACGGCGCGGCTGACCGACGGACTTGCCTTTCCCTATCTGATGCTGCTCGTCTCCGGCGGCCATACCCAGCTTATCCTGGTGCGCGGCGTCGGCGAGTATCAGCGCTGGGGCACGACGATCGACGATGCGCTCGGCGAGGCTTTCGACAAGACGGCAAAGCTGCTCGGTCTGCCCTATCCCGGCGGTCCGGCGGTGGAACGGATGGCGCGGGACGGCAATCCCGACCGCTTCGCCTTTCCGCGGCCGCTGGTCGGCGAGGCGCGGCTCGATTTCTCCTTCTCCGGCTTGAAGACGGCGGTGCGGCAGGCGGCACAGGATATCGCCCCGCTCAGCGATCAGGATGTGGCCGATATCTGCGCCTCGTTCCAGAAAGCGATTTCGCGGACGTTGAAGGATCGCATCGGCCGCGGCTTGCAGCGGTTCAAGACGGAATTTGCTGCGATCGATGAGAAGCCCGCTCTCGTCGTTGCCGGCGGTGTCGCCGCCAATCTCGAACTGCGCGGCACGCTGCAGGCGCTCTGTGATAAAAATGGCTTCCGCTTCATTGCGCCGCCGCTGCACCTCTGCACCGACAATGCGGTGATGATCGCCTGGGCGGGACTGGAGCGCATGGCGACGGGCGTTGCGCCGGATTCGCTCGACGTCCAGCCGCGTTCGCGCTGGCCGCTCGATTCCAATGCGGAAACGCTGATCGGTTTCGGCAAGAGAGGGGCCAAGGCATGAGCGAAAATATCGCCGTCGTCGGATCGGGAGCTTTCGGAACGGCGCTCGCCGCCGTCATCGCCCTTGCCGGCCGCAGCGCGGTGACGCTTGTCGGGCGCAATCCGTCGCTGATTTCAGATCTGAAGGCCGAACGGCTGCATGACGCGGTGCTGCCTGGCATATCTCTTCCCGATACGCTGGAATTTGCCGCCGAGCCGGAGGCAATCGCCGGCGCCTCCATCGTGCTTTTTGCCATGCCGTCGCAGGCGCAGGCCGATGCGGCCCGGCAATACGGCCCCTATCTCGCCAAGGATGCCATCGTCGTCACCTGCGCCAAGGGCATCGAGCGGGCGACCGGTAATCTTCTGACCGACATGCTGGAACGGGAACTGCCGGACCATGCCGTCGCCGTGCTTTCCGGCCCGGGTTTTGCCGCCGATATCGCCAAGGGCCTGCCGACCGCGATGGCGATTGCGGCTGAGGATATGCAGATCGCCGAGCGGCTCGCCCAGGCGATATCAGGCCGGACCTTCCGGCTTTATGCCTCCAGCGACCGCATCGGCGTGCAGCTCGGCGGCGCATTGAAGAATGTGCTGGCGATCGCCTGCGGCATCGTCGAAGGCGGCGGCATCGGCGATTCCGCCCGTGCGGCGCTGATTGCGCGTGGGCTTGCGGAAATGTCGCGCTTCGTCGTCGCCAAGGGCGGTCAGGCCGATACGGTGCGCGGGCTTTCCGGTCTCGGCGATCTGGTGCTGACGGCAACCAGCCATCAATCGCGAAACCTTCGCTTCGGCATCGCGCTCGGGCGCGGCGAAAAGGTCGATCCGCTGCAGGGCGCGCTGGTGGAAGGCGCGCTTGCCGCCTCCGTCGCCTCGCGGCTTGCCGCGGAGCTTGCAGTCAGCATGCCGATCACCGACGCCGTTTCCGCCATCATCGACGGCAGGCTCGACATAGCAGAAGCGATCGAGCAGCTGATGACGCGCCCCATTACCACCGAATAGGAGACAGACATGCTTTTCGCCCTTCTCTGCAAGGACAAGCCGGGCCATCTGAAAGTGCGCATGGAAACACGGCCGCCTCATCTTGAGTATCTGAACGGGCTGAACGCCGAGGGCACGCTGAAGATCGCCGGCCCGTTTCTCGATGATGAGGGTAAGGCCTGCGGCAGCCTGATTATCGTCGAAGCTGAGACAAAGGAGGCGGCGCGGGCGCTTGCCGATGCCGACCCTTATGCCAAGGCCGGCTTGTTCGAAAGCGTCGAGGTGAAGGCCTACAACTGGGTATTCAACAAGCCGGAGGCGTGAGGCATGGCGCACTGGCTCTATAAATCAGAACCTGCCTCCTGGTCCTGGGAGCAGCAGAAGGCCGCCGGCGAAAAGGGCACGGAATGGACCGGCGTTCGCAACTATCTGGCGCGCAACAACATGCGGGCGATGCAGATCGGCGACAAGGGCTTCTTCTACCACTCCAATGACGGGCTGGAGATTGTCGGGATCGTCGAAGTCTCAGCCCTGTCGCAGCCCGATTCCACCGCCAAGGGCGATCCGAAGTGGGATTGCGTCCACATTCGCGCCGTCATGGACATGCCGAAGCCGGTGACGTTGAAGGACGTCAAGGCGAGCGAGAAGCTTGCCAAGATGTCGCTCGTCACCTCCATGCGGCTTTCCGTGCAGCCGGTGACGGATGACGAATGGGCCGAAGTCTGCCGCATGGGCGGGCTGGACAATCCGCCGCGTTGAAGACCGATCCGGAAGCCTTCATCCGCGCCAATACCAGCGTGATGGCGCCGCCGCATGTGCCGGAGATCTCGCTGCATCTGGCCAGCGAAGCGCATGAGCTCTGGCTGAAGACGGAGGAGGAGCTGGAGGCGACCGGCCTGCCGCCGCCCTTCTGGGCTTTTGCCTGGGCGGGCGGCCAGGGACTGGCGCGCTACGTCCTCGATCATCCGGAGATGGTGCGCGGCAAGCGCGTGCTGGATTTCGCCAGCGGTTGCGGCCTCGTCGGCATTGCGGCTGCGATGGCCGGTGCCCTGGAGGTAACGGCCGCCGATATCGATCCCTGGACGGAGAGCGCGATCCGGTTGAATGCCGAGACCAATGGCGTTGCGCTGGGGTTTAACGGCACCGATCTGATCGGCAAACCCGTCGATGCGGATATCGTGCTTGCCGGCGACGTCTTCTACGACCGCGCGTTTGCCGATGCGCTCATTCCCTGGCTGTCGCGGCTGGCGGTGGAGGGCAAGCTGGTTCTGGTCGGCGATCCCGGCCGCAGCTACCTGCCTCGGGACCGGCTGGAATTCTGCGCGGTTTACGAGGTGCCGGTGACGCGGGCGCTCGAAGACAGCGAAATCAAGAAGACGACGGTGTGGCGGTTCGGTCCCGGCTCAGCCGAATCCAGAGTATGATGCCGAAAAGTGTGAGCGGTTTTCGGGCGATATCATGCTCTAACCCTTTAATTTAGAACAGGATTCAGATTTTAGGCCGACAGGGCCTAAAATCATCGTGTTCTAAGGCCGGATGACGCAGACATTGGCCTCGTAGGTGCAAGGGTCGTCCTGGACGGCGACGTCGATGACCTTTGCCTTCGGGGCCAGCGGCTCGGGCCGCGGCGCGGGATAGAAACCGTAGCCGGCGCCGCCGACATAGGTTCCGCCATCGACCTGATAGACATAGGAAGAGCCGGCATAGTTATCGCCGCCGTCCTCAACCCGTGCCTGAGGCAAGACGACGATGAGGCTGCCGCGGGTCACCCGATCTGTTGCCGCCGACGAAAACTGCTTCAAGAACGGCATCCGCTCTCTGCCGTGCCGGCGGCCATAGCTGTTGTCGAAACGGATGCCGCGATCGCGCCAGCTTGCCCGTTCGCCGAGAAACAATCCGTTGTGAAGGGCGTGGCGATGGGCAAGGAAGCGTTGATCGGGAAAGCGACGGTCGGTGAAGCGATGATCAACACGGCGCTCGCCGGCAGCGGCGGGCAGTGCGGCAAGCGCGGCGAGTGCAAGCAGGGTGACTGCGCATAGACTGCGAAACATGGACGCCGGCCTCCGGAATTCCGATCGTTAACAAATCGTTAACGCCAGATTGCGCCAAAAGCGGCAGCTTGTCCATGCAGCTCGGGAGAACGGCCCAATTATTGAGCCGGAAACACCAGTTTCGTTAGCCTGCAAATTTCGTGGTAACCCCAATCGATTAAATTAAGGCAAGACAGCGATTGTGCTTGTCGTCGGCGTTTCCGGTGATTAAACGTCGCAATTGATGCAACGCACACAGAGAATACGTCATCGTGTGGTTGACTGAGCATGCTCCGAAATCCGGGAGCGCAGAGAAGCCGCCGCGAGGTTCTGATGGCGAACGTGACAAATAACCGGCCCCTGTCGCCGCATTTGCAAATCTACAAACCTATTCCCACCATGGTCATGTCCATCGTCCACCGCATTACCGGTGGCGCGCTGTATGTCGGGACGCTGCTCGTCGCCTGGTGGCTGATCGCAGCGGCAAGCGGCCAAGGCTCCTACGACTGGGCCAACTGGGTGCTCGGCAGCCTTCTCGGCAAGCTCGTGCTGCTCGGCTATACCTGGGCGCTGCTGCACCACATGCTCGGCGGCTTCCGCCACTTCATGTGGGATCTCGGCTACGGCTTCGGGAAGGAATTCTCGACCAAGCTCGCCATTGCCAACATCATCGGGTCGCTCTGTCTGACCGTGCTGGTCTGGGTGATCGGCTTCCTCATTCGCTTCTGAAGGTCCTCTCATGGATATGCGCACCCCCCTCGGCAAGGTTCGCGGGCTCGGCTCCGCCAAGGACGGCACGGACCATTTCTGGCGCCAGCGTCTGACGGCCGTCGCCAATGTTCCACTCATCCTTTTCTTCCTCTTCTTCATGATCGCCTATGCAGGCGCGCCGTATGCGGATGTGGTTCGCGCCTTGTCGAACCCCTTCGTCGCGGTCGTCATGGGACTTATGGTGATTTCAGGCGTCATCCACATGAAGCTCGGCATGCAGGTGATCATCGAGGATTACGTGCACGGCGAGTTCGGCAAGATCGCTCTTCTGATGCTGAACACCTTCTTTGCGATCCTGATCGCCGGCCTCTGTCTCTTCGCCATTCTGAAAATCGCATTCGTAGGATAAGCTCGATATGGCACCGACTTCACCCGCCCAGAACGGCAAGGCCTACAAATATGTCGATCACTCCTACGACGTGATCGTCGTCGGCGCCGGCGGCGCCGGCTTGCGCGCCACGCTGGGGATGGCCGAGCAGGGTTTCCGCACGGCCTGCATCACCAAGGTGTTCCCGACCCGCTCGCACACGGTCGCGGCGCAGGGCGGGATTGCCGCCTCGCTGCGCAACATGACGCCCGACAGCTGGCAGTGGCATCTCTACGACACCGTCAAGGGGTCCGACTGGCTCGGCGACGTCGACGCCATGCAGTATCTGACCATGGAAGCGCCGAAGGCGGTCTATGAGCTCGAGCATTACGGCGTGCCGTTCTCGCGCAACGAGGAAGGCAAGATCTACCAGCGCCCGTTTGGCGGCCATATGCAGAATTACGGCGAAGGCCCGCCGGTGCAGCGCACCTGCGCCGTTGCCGACCGCACCGGCCACGCCATCCTGCACACGCTCTACGGCCAGTCGCTGCGCCACAACGCCGAATTCTTCATCGAGTATTTCGCGCTCGACCTGATCATGTCGGAAGACGGCAGCCGCTGCACCGGCGTTGTCGCCTGGTGCCTCGATGACGGCACGATCCATCGCTTCGCTGCCAAGATGGTGGTGCTGGCGACCGGCGGCTACGGCCGCGCCTATTTCTCGGCAACCTCAGCCCATACCTGCACCGGCGACGGCGGCGGCATGGTGGCGCGCGCGGGCCTGCCGTTGCAGGACATGGAATTCGTGCAGTTCCACCCGACCGGCATCTACGGTTCGGGCTGTCTGATCACCGAAGGCGCACGCGGCGAAGGCGGTTATCTGGTCAACTCCGAGGGCGAACGCTTCATGGAGCGCTACGCGCCGTCGGCCAAGGACCTTGCCTCGCGTGACGTCGTTTCGCGCTGCATGACGCTGGAGATCCGCGAAGGCCGCGGCGTCGGCAAGAACAAGGACCACATCTTCCTGCATCTCGACCATCTCGATCCGGCCGTGCTGCACGAGCGGCTGCCGGGGATCTCCGAGAGCGCCAAGATCTTTGCCGGCGTCGACGTCACCCGCGAGCCGATCCCGGTCCTGCCGACGGTTCATTACAATATGGGCGGCATTCCCACCAATTATTGGGGCGAGGTGCTGAACGCCGACGGCGCCAATCCGGAACGGATCATCCCCGGGCTGATGGCCGTCGGTGAAGCCGGCTGCGCGTCGGTGCACGGCGCCAACCGCCTCGGCTCCAACTCGCTGATCGACCTCGTGGTCTTCGGCCGCGCCGCGGCGATCCGCGCCGGCGAAGTGATCGACCGCGCCGCGCCGATCCCACATCTCAATGTCGCAGCCTGCGACAAGATCATGGACCGTTTCGACGGGCTGCGCCACGCCAGCGGCGCCACGCCAACGGCGGAACTGCGCGAGAAAATGCAGCGCGCCATGCAGGAAGACGCGGCCGTCTTCCGCACCCAGGAATCGCTGGAATCCGGCTGCCGGCGCATCTCGGCGATCTGGCAGGAAATGCGTGATATCAAGGTTACCGACCGCTCGATGATCTGGAACTCGGATCTTGTGGAGACGCTGGAGCTGCAGAACCTCATGGCCAACGCCATCACGACGATCTACGGCGCCGAGGCCCGCAAGGAGAGCCGCGGTTCGCATGCCCGCGAGGATTATACCGAGGGTGCATTTGCCGGCCGCGACGACGTCAATTGGCGCAAGCACACGCTCGCCTGGGTCGGCGAAGCAGGCGACGTCAAGCTCGACTACCGCCCGGTTCACACCCAGCTGATCGCCGAAGGCATCGATCCGTACAAGATCGAGCCGAAGGCTCGCGTGTACTGATCTCAAGAGGAACCGGATATGGTTGAACTCGCTCTCCCCAAGAATTCTCAGATGCGCGAAGGCAAGGTCTGGCCGAAGCCGGCGGGTGCGACAAACACCCGCGAATTCCGCGTATACCGCTGGAGCCCGGATGACGGGCAGAACCCGTCGATCGATACCTTCTACATCGATGTCGACGATTGTGGCCCGATGGTGCTCGACGGCCTGCTGTACATCAAGAACAAGATCGACCCGACGCTGACGCTGCGCCGGTCCTGTCGCGAGGGCATCTGCGGCTCCTGCGCGATGAATATCGACGGTACGAACACGCTTGCCTGCACCAAGGGCCTCGACGATATCACCGGCGCGGTGAAGATCTATCCGCTGCCGCATTTGCCTGTCGTCAAGGATCTGGTGCCTGACCTCACCAACTTCTACGCCCAGCATCGTTCGATCGAGCCCTGGCTGAAGACGGTATCGCCGGCGCCCGCCAAGGAATGGAAGCAGAGCCATGAGGACCGGCAGAAGCTCGACGGTCTTTATGAATGCATCCTCTGCGCCTGCTGCTCGACCTCCTGTCCGAGCTATTGGTGGAACGGCGACCGCTATCTCGGTCCGGCCGTTCTGCTGCAGGCCTATCGCTGGCTGATCGACTCCAGAGACGAGGCCACCGGCGAACGTCTCGACAACCTCGAGGATCCGTTCCGCCTGTATCGCTGCCACACGATCATGAATTGCGCGCAGACCTGCCCGAAGGGTCTCAACCCGGCCAAGGCGATCGCCGAAATCAAGAAGATGATGGTCGAGCGCCGGGTCTGATCAACGTATGCATGCCAATGGCGGAATAGACGGCTTCGATCCCGAAGCCGTCAGAGAGATCAGGTCACGGCTCGCCTCGGTGCGCGAGCAGGGTATCCGTATCGGTTTTGCGATCGAAAGCGGCAGCCGCGCCTGGGGATTTCCGTCGCCCGACAGCGATTATGACTGCCGCTTCGTCTATATCCGTCCCGTCGAGCACCACCTCGCCCTTGCTTCCGTGCGCGATGTCATCGAATTTCCGATCATCGGCGATATCGATACCGGCGGCTGGGATCTGCGAAAGGCGCTGCTGCTTGCGCTCAAGGGAAACGCGGTGGTGGTCGAATGGCTGAAATCGCCGATCGCTTATGAAGAGGAATCGGGTTTTCGCTCGCGTCTCGCCGCGCTGCTCGATCTCATCATGGTGCCGGAAAAGGTCGCTGCTCATTATGTCGGGCTCATGCGGCAGCATTTTCAGAGCCAGGGCGAGGGGGCGATTAAGCTGAAGAAGTTTCTTTATGCCGTGCGTCCGGCCATCGCGCTCGAATGGATGCGCCAGCGTTCGTTTCGCGTGCTGCCACCGATGAATATGCTGGAATGTCTCGAGGCGATCTCGATCGCTCCTGACCTTCGAACGGCGATACTCGATCTCGTGCATGTCAAGAAACAGACGCGCGAAATGGGGGAGGGGCTGCCGCCGATGCTGGTGCAATCCTTTCTGAAGAGCTCGTTCGAGCGTTATTCCGAGATATTGCGGGAGTTCGACCGGGATCCGGATAGAGATCAGCACGCGCAACACCTTGCTGACAAATTCTATGTGCAGGAAGTTTTGCAGCGGGACAGTTGAACTGTATCGTTTTTCGGTTAGTTGTTGTCACGGGCAATTTATGCCGTCCGACTTGATTAACCAAAGCGAGTTACGATAATCGGACTTGTCTCACGCCCGTTTCTCTGCGGCGCTAGCCGAAATCAGGAGTATGATGATGCAGTTGCGATATGCGATGACAGGTCTGGTGGTGGCTCTCGCTCTAGCCGGTTGTCAGCGTACGGCATATGATTACAACTCCAGCCCGAATGCCGGGCCGGCGCCGTTGACGGCGCAGCCGGTTCCCTCGGTTCAGGGTGGGCAGCTTCCGCCGGTCAACAATTCGCAATTCCCGGCGGCGCCGGCATCGACGGCACCGATGCCGGGCGCGCAGTCCGGCGCAATGGCTGCGAATGCGCTCGATGTCACCAAGGAATCGATGGTCGGAAGCTGGCGTGTCAATGGCAGCTGCGACATGTTCCTGACGCTCACCAATCTCGGCAGTGGTTCGCGCGGCGGCACGCGCGGCTGTGTCGGCGAGCTGACGGCGATGGGATCCTGGGAGGTTGCCGGCAAGCAGGTGCTGCTCAAGGACCGTTCGGGCAACCAGCTCGGCAGCGTCTACAAGACGGCCGACAACCGCTTCGAGGGCCAGACCAGCACGGGCCAGCAGATCAGCCTCAGCCGGTAACAAATACCGGCGCGGTAACAAATACCGGCGCGGTAACGATCCGGCGGCCCCGCCGATGACTGACAGGCGGATATGCCCTCATGCAGCCAATGCCAGATTATGCGCTCAGCGTCTGCGAACAGCTTAAATCGCTGACACTTTCCGGTGCGCTGCAGGTCGATGCCGCCCAGATGGATGTGGCCAAAAGCCTGGATCGGGTGCTTGCCGGGCTGAAGCAGCAACGGCCAGCGGCAAAATCGAGCGCGCTTGGCTGGCTGTTTGCCGCCAAGAAGAAATCCGCCGCCGGCATCAAGGGACTGTATATCCACGGCAGCGTCGGACGCGGCAAGACCATGCTGATGGACATGTTCTTCTCGATGGCGCCCTGCAAAAAGAAGCGGCGGGCGCATTTCCACGAATTCATGGCGGATGTGCATAACCGCATCGCAACGCATCGGCTGAAGCTCAAGAACGGCGAGACGAAGCAGGCCGACCCGATGCCGCCGGTTGCCGCCGCCCTCTACGAGGAAGCGGAGCTGCTCTGCTTCGACGAATTCACGGTCACCGATATCGCCGATGCGATGATCCTGTCGCGGCTGTTCTCCGAGCTTTTCGCGCGCGGATGCGTGCTGGTCGCGACCTCGAATGTTGAGCCCGACAATCTGTACCCGGATGGCCTCAACCGCGGCCTCTTCCTGCCCTTCGTCGCCCTTCTCAAGCAGCACGTCGACGTCGTCACCCTGGATTCGCCGACCGATTACCGGATGGAGAAGCTGAGCAGCCAGCCGGTCTATCTGGTGCCGATCAACGATCATAACGACATGGCGATGGATGCGTCCTGGACGCAGGCGCTGCACGGGCGCAAGGCGCAGCCGCTGGATATTCCGATGAAGGGGCGCCACATCCACGTGCCGCTCGCCGCCGAGCGCATGGCGCGGTTTTCCTTCATCGATCTGTGCGACAGGCCGCTCGGGGCGGTCGACTTTCTGGCGATCGCCGAGCGCTTCGACACGGTCTTTCTCGATCACGTTCCCTTGCTCGGGCCGGAAAAACGGAACCAGATCAAACGCTTCATCATTATGGTCGATACGTTCTACGACCATGCCGTGCGGCTCTACATTTCCGCGGCGGCCATGCCGGAGGAACTATTGCTGCACCGTCGGGGCACGGAGGGGTTTGAATTCGACCGCACGGCATCACGGCTATTTGAGATGCGCAGTGCCGAATATCTTGCGCTGCACCACGAGAAGCGCGCCGCCGAATAACAATTTGGTGACATAATATCTTACGTTTACGTAAGAATTTTTGTATCTAAACGATTGAAATTGCTGCATCAAAATTAATGGATTGCCATTTTTGGGCTTTCGGTCTATGCGATTGCGTCATTGGGCGGTGCCTTGACGCGTCGTTCACCGAATTTGATGGCAAAGGAAACAGCGAAATGGCGCGTAACAAGATCGCACTCATTGGTTCTGGCATGATTGGTGGCACGCTGGCGCACCTCGCCGGCCTGAAGGAACTGGGCGACATTGTCCTCTTCGACATTGCGGACGGCATTCCTCAGGGTAAGGGTCTCGATATCTCTCAGTCCTCGCCGGTCGAAGGCTTCGACGTCAATCTGACGGGCGCCAGCGACTATTCCGCGATCGAAGGCGCTGACGTCTGCATCGTCACCGCCGGCGTTGCCCGCAAGCCGGGCATGAGCCGCGACGATCTTCTCGGCATCAATCTCAAGGTCATGGAGCAGGTCGGCGCCGGCATCAAAAAATACGCCCCGAACGCTTTCGTAATCTGCATCACCAACCCGCTCGACGCCATGGTCTGGGCGCTGCAGAAGTTTTCCGGCCTTCCGGCCAACAAAGTCGTCGGCATGGCCGGCGTTCTCGACTCCTCGCGCTTCCGTCTGTTCCTCGCCAAGGAATTCAACGTCTCCGTCCAGGACGTCACCGCCTTCGTGCTCGGCGGCCACGGCGACACGATGGTGCCGCTCGCCCGCTACTCGACGGTCGGCGGCATTCCGCTCACCGACCTCGTCACGATGGGCTGGGTCACCAAGGAACGCCTCGAAGAGATCATCCAGCGCACCCGTGACGGCGGCGCCGAAATCGTCGGCCTGCTGAAGACCGGCTCGGCCTATTACGCGCCGGCCGCCTCGGCGATCGAGATGGCCGAATCCTACCTCAAGGACAAGAAGCGCGTTCTGCCCTGCGCGGCTCACCTGAGCGGCCAGTACGGCGTCAAGGACATGTATGTCGGCGTTCCCACCGTCATCGGCGCCGGCGGCGTTGAGCGCATCATCGAGATCGATCTCAACAAGACCGAGAAGGAAGCCTTCGACAAGTCCGTCGGCGCCGTCGCCGGTCTCTGCGAAGCCTGCATCAATATCGCGCCTGCCCTCAAGTAATTGGCGCTGACGTAATCCAAACAGGGATAGACCCATGAACATTCATGAATATCAAGCCAAGGCTCTGCTGAAGGGCTATGGCGCGCCAGTCGCCGAGGGTGTGGCTATTCTTAAGGTCGAAGAGGCTGAGGCTGCCGCCAAGTCGCTTCCCGGCCCGCTTTACGTGGTCAAGAGCCAGATCCACGCCGGCGGCCGCGGCAAGGGCAAGTTCAAGGAACTGTCGCCGGAGGCCAAGGGTGGCGTGCGTCTCGCCAAGTCGATCGACGAAGTGGTTGCCCATGCCAAGGAAATGCTCGGGCATACGCTGGTGACGGCGCAGACCGGCGACGCCGGCAAGCAGGTCAACCGCCTCTATATCGAAGACGGCGCCGACATCGCTCGCGAGCTCTATTGCTCGCTGCTGGTCGACCGTTCGGTCGGCCGCGTGGCTTTCGTGGTTTCCACCGAGGGCGGCATGGACATCGAGGCTGTCGCCCATGACACGCCGGAGAAGATCCAGACGATTGCCATCGATCCGGAAGCTGGCGTGACGGCTGCCGACGTTACTGCGATTTCCAAGGCTCTGCAGCTCGACGGTGCGGCCGCCGAAGATGCGAAGTCGCTCTTCCCGGCGCTCTACAAGGCCTTCAACGAGAAAGACATGGCGCTGCTCGAGGTCAATCCGCTGATCGTCATGAAGGATGGTCATCTGCGGGTTCTCGACGCGAAGATGTCCTTCGACGGCAATGCGCTCTTCCGTCACGACGACGTCAAGACGCTGCGCGACGAAACCGAAGAAGACGCCAAGGAAATCGAGGCCTCGAAGTGGGACCTCGCTTATGTCGCGCTCGACGGCAATATCGGCTGCATGGTCAACGGCGCGGGCCTTGCCATGGCGACGATGGATATCATCAAGCTTTACGGCAAGGAGCCGGCCAACTTCTGCGACGTCGGCGGCGGCGCCGGCAAGGAGAAGGTTGCTGCGGCTTTCAAGATCATCACTGCAGACCCCAAGGTCGAAGGCATTCTCGTCAACATCTTCGGCGGCATCATGAAGTGCGATGTCATCGCCGAGGGCGTCATTGCCGCGGTCAAGGAAGTCGGCCTCAAGGTTCCGCTGGTCGTGCGCCTTGAAGGCACCAATGTCGAGCTCGGCAAGAAGATCCTGAACGAGTCGGGTCTGGCGATTACGGCGGCTGACGACTTGGACGATGCGGCCAAGAAGATCGTCGCGGCGATCAACGGCTGAGAGCGATCATGGCCTTCCAGTCGACGCCATCTGCTGCTCATCTCCGCCTCAATGCCTTCGCCGGCACCTGGGAAGGGGAAGAGCATGTCGCGGCGTCGGCGTGGACGAGCGAAGGCAGGGCCAGCGCCGAGCTTTCCGGCGAGACGCTGTTCGGTGGATTCTTCATCGAGCAGCGCTACCGCCAGACGCGCGATGGTGCTGTTTCGTTCGAGGCCCGAAATGTTTTCGGCTTCGATGTCTCAGACCAGGCCTACAAGCTCTACCAATTCGACACCGCGGGTTTTGCGCCGCCTTCGCCGGCTTCCGGCGAGTGGCCCGGCAATGAACTCGTGCTGATGAAGACTTCGCCGCGCGGCAGACAGCGCACCGTATTCGCATTTGAAAATGAAGACTGCTACCGGATGGGCGTCAGCTTTTCGCCTGCAGGCAGCGATACTTGGCAGGAGGTCGTCAGCGGCATCTATCGTCGTTCGTCCCCCACGTCTTCCAACCTCTCCTAGACAAAGGCCTCGCATGTCTATTCTCGTCAATAAAGACACCAAGATCCTCGTGCAGGGTCTGACCGGCAAGACCGGCACGTTTCACACCGAACAGGCGCTCGCCTACTACGGCACGCAGATGGTCGGCGGTATCCACCCGAAGAAGGGCGGCGAAACCTGGTCCGGCGCAAAGGGCGAAAGCCTGCCGATCTTCGCGACCGTTGCCGAGGGCAAGGAAAAGACCGGCGCCGACGCGACCGTCATCTATGTTCCGCCGGCCGGTGCCGCCGACGCGATCATCGAGGCTATCGATGCCGAGATCCCGTTCATCACCTGCATCACCGAAGGCATCCCGGTCATGGACATGGTGCGCGTCAAGGCTCGCCTCGACCGCTCCAAGTCGCGGCTGCTCGGCCCCAATTGCCCGGGCATCCTGACGCCGGAAGAATGCAAAATCGGCATCATGCCGGGCTCGATCTTCCGCAAGGGTTCGGTCGGCATCGTGTCCCGCTCGGGCACGCTGACCTATGAAGCCGTCTTCCAGACCTCCAACGAAGGCCTCGGCCAGACGACGGCCGTCGGCATCGGCGGCGACCCGGTCAAGGGCACCGAGTTTATCGACGTGCTGGAAATGTTCCTGGCCGACGAAGCCACGACCTCCATCATCATGATCGGCGAAATCGGCGGCTCCGCAGAAGAAGACGCCGCGCAGTTCCTCAAGGACGAGGCCAAGAAGGGCCGCAAGAAGCCGATGGCCGGCTTCATCGCCGGCCGCACAGCACCGAAGGGCCGCACCATGGGCCATGCCGGTGCTGTGGTCTCCGGCGGCAAGGGCGACGCGGAATCGAAGATCGCGGCGATGGAATCGGCAGGCATCAAGGTGTCGCCGTCTCCGGCCCGCCTCGGCAAGACGCTGGTTGAAGTCCTCAAGGGCTAAACCAACTTAATACCCGGGCGGAGGACGGCATCTGCGCTTCCGCCCGGTCTTGACGGCACGAGACATGCAGATGCGCCGCGGACAGGCGGCGATCGGAATGCGGCAGCCGGCGATCGAGCCGGCAAATTCATCAAAGTCAGGAGGCGGACGGAAGCGTCCGCATATCACCATGGCACGGCAAGAAGCCAACGAGCAGTTTCAGATCACCTCGTTTCTGGATGGCGCCAACGCTGCCTATATCGAGCAGCTTCATGCGCGGTACGAAGAGGACCCGGCATCGGTCGACGATCAGTGGCGCACCTTCTTCAAGGCGCTGGAGGAAGATCCCAGCGATGTGAAGAGGGCGGCCAAGGGCGCTTCCTGGCGCAAGAAGAACTGGCCGCTTCAGGCTGGCGGCGACCTGGTGTCGGCTCTCGATGGCGATTGGGGCATCGTCGAGAAGGTCATCGAAACCAAGGTGAAGGCCAAGGCCGAAGCGCAGGGCAAGCCCGCCGACGGCGCCGACGTTCTGCAGGCGACGCGCGATTCCGTCCGCGCCATCATGATGATCCGCGCTTACCGCATGCGCGGCCACCTGCATGCCAAGCTCGACCCTCTCGGCATCGCCGCTTCGGTCGACGACTATCGCGAGCTGTCGCCGGAGAATTACGGCTTCACCTCAGCCGATTACGACCGCAGGATCTTCATCGACAACGTGCTCGGCCTGGAATACGCGACCATCCGCGAGATGATCGATATCCTCGAGCGCACCTATTGCTCGACGCTCGGCGTCGAATTCATGCACATCTCCAATCCGGAAGAGAAGGCCTGGATCCAGGAGCGCATCGAAGGCCCGGACAAGGGTGTTGCCTTCTCGGCCGAAGGCAAGAAGGCGATCCTCGCCAAGCTGGTCGAAGCTGAAGGCTACGAACAGTTCCTCGACGTCAAGTTCAAGGGTACCAAGCGCTTCGGCCTCGACGGCGGCGAGTCGCTGATCCCGGCTTTGGAGCAGATCCTCAAGCGCGGCGGCCACCTCGGCCTCAAGGAAGCCGTGTTCGGCATGGCCCATCGCGGCCGCCTCAACGTGTTGTCCCAGGTCATGGGCAAGCCGCACCGGGCGATCTTCCACGAGTTCAAGGGCGGCTCCTACGCACCCGACGAAGTCGAAGGTTCGGGCGACGTCAAGTACCATCTCGGCGCCTCTTCCGACCGCGAATTCGACGGCAACAAGGTGCATGTCTCGCTGACGGCAAACCCCTCGCATCTGGAAATCGTCGATCCGGTCGTCATGGGCAAGGTTCGCGCCAAGCAGGATATGAGCGCTACCGTCTGGGACGGCGACATCATTCCGCTTTCCGAACGCGCCAAGGTTCTGCCGCTGCTGATCCATGGCGACGCAGCTTTTGCCGGCCAGGGTGTCATTGCCGAAATCCTCGGCCTGTCCGGCCTGCGCGGCCACCGCGTCGCCGGCACCATGCACGTCATCATCAACAACCAGATCGGCTTCACCACGAACCCGGCCTTCTCGCGTTCGTCGCCCTATCCGTCCGACGTCGCCAAGATGATCGAGGCGCCGATCTTCCACGTCAACGGCGACGATCCGGAAGCGGTGGTCTATGCGGCCAAGGTCGCGACCGAATTCCGCATGAAGTTCCATAAGCCCGTCGTGGTCGACCTGTTCTGCTACCGCCGCTACGGCCACAATGAAGGCGATGAGCCGTCTTTCACGCAGCCGAAGATGTACAAGGTGATCCGCGGCCACAAGACCGTGCTGCAGCTCTATGCGGCGCGCCTCGTCGCCGAGGGCCTGCTGACCGAAGGCGAAGTCGAGAAGATGAAGGCCGACTGGCGCGCTCATCTCGAACAGGAGTTCGAGGCCGGCCAGCACTATAAGCCCAATAAGGCCGACTGGCTTGATGGTGAGTGGTCGGGCCTGCGCGCCGCTGACAATGCCGACGAGCAGCGCCGCGGCAAGACCGCCGTGCCGATGAAGACGCTGAAGGAAATCGGCCGCAAGCTGTCCGAGATCCCGGCGGGCTTCAATGCGCACCGCACGATCCAGCGCTTCATGGAAAACCGCGCCAATATGATCGCCACCGGCGAGGGCATCGACTGGGCGATGGCCGAAGCGCTCTCCTTCGGCGCGCTCTGCGTCGAAGGCAGCAAGATCCGCCTGTCCGGCCAGGATTGCGAACGCGGCACCTTCTCGCAGCGCCACTCGGTTCTCTACGATCAGGAAACCGAGGAACGCTACATTCCGCTCGCCAATCTTTCGCCGACGCAGGGTCGCTACGAAGTCATCAATTCGATGCTTTCGGAAGAGGCCGTGCTCGGTTTCGAATATGGCTATTCGCTTGCCCGCCCGAATGCGCTGACGCTCTGGGAAGCGCAGTTCGGCGATTTCGCCAACGGCGCGCAGGTCGTCTTCGACCAGTTCATCTCGTCGGGCGAGCGCAAGTGGCTGCGCATGTCGGGCCTCGTCTGCCTGCTGCCGCATGGCTATGAGGGCCAGGGTCCGGAACACTCTTCGGCCCGCCTCGAGCGTTTCCTGCAGCTTTGCGCTGAGGACAACATGCAGGTCGCCAACGTCACGACGCCGGCGAACTACTTCCACATCCTGCGCCGCCAGCTGAAGCGCGACTTCCGCAAGCCGCTGATCCTGATGACGCCGAAGTCGCTGCTGCGCCACAAGCGGGCGGTCTCGACGCTTGCCGAAATGGCCGGTGAATCCGCCTTCCATCGCTTGCTCTGGGACGATGCCGAGGTGATCAAGGACGGCCCGATCAAACTGCAGAAGGACAACAAGATCCGCCGTGTCGTCATGTGCTCCGGCAAGGTCTATTACGACCTTCTCGAAGAGCGTGAAAAGCGCGGCATCGACGACATCTATCTCCTGCGTGTCGAGCAGCTCTATCCGTTCCCGGCAAAGGCGCTGATCAACGAGCTGTCGCGCTTCCGCAATGCGGAGATGGTCTGGTGCCAGGAAGAGCCGAAGAACATGGGCGCATGGTCGTTCATCGATCCCTTCCTCGAATGGGTGCTCGCCCACATCGACGCAAAGTACCAGCGCGTCCGCTACACCGGCCGTCCGGCCGCCGCCTCGCCGGCGACAGGCCTGATGTCCAAGCATCTGTCGCAGCTCGCCGCATTCCTCGAGGATGCATTGGGCGGCTAATACAAGGGGGGCGCAAATGGCTTATTTCTTTCTGAGACTGCTGCCGCCGCGCCCCACTTTCCCGCATGACGGGACCGGAGAGGAAATGGCGGCGATGAAGCGCCATGTCGAATACTGGCACCGGCACGCGCTTGCGGGATCGGCGATCGTCGTCGGCCCCGTCTTCGAGGGTGAAGGCGCCTTCGGCATGGCAATCGTCGAAGTCGAGGATCAGGCGGCGGCGCAGGCTCTTGCCGACGGCGACCCGGTCATTGCTTCCGGTTTCGGTTTCCGTTTCGATATCCTGCCGATGCCCTCGATCATCTTGCGGCCGCCCGCCGTCTGAAACGCTTAAAACGAACACACACGAAATCAGGATCTGAACAATGGCCACAGAAATCCGCGTTCCAACTCTCGGTGAATCCGTCAGCGAGGCAACCGTCGGCACCTGGTTCAAGAAGGTCGGCGACGCCATCAAGGCCGACGAGCCGATTCTCGAGCTTGAAACCGACAAGGTGACCATCGAAGTTCCGGCACCCGCTTCCGGCACGCTTTCGGAAATCGTTGTCGCCGCCGGCGAGACCGTCGGCCTCGGCGCACTGCTCGGCCAGATCGCCGAAGGTGCGGTCGCTGCGGCCGCACCGGCTCCTGCTGCACCGGCCGCCGCGCCTGCCCAGCCGGCCGCTGCTGCTCCCGCTCAGCCGGCGCCGGTTGCCGCTGCTGCCGCATCGGCGTCGAGCGCCTCCGTCTCCACCATGCCGCCGGCACCGGCGGCTTCGAAGATGCTTGCCGAAAGCAACCTTTCGGCCGATCAGATTGACGGCAGCGGCAAGCGCGGCCAGGTGCTGAAGGGTGATGTTATTGCTGCCGTCGCCAAGGGCATTTCCGCTCCGGCTGCGACACCCGCCGCCGCTCCTGCCGCTGCACGCGGCCCGTCGACGGTCGAGGATGCCTCGCGTGAAGAGCGCGTGAAGATGACGCGCCTGCGCCAGACGATCGCCAAGCGCCTGAAGGACGCGCAGAACACCGCCGCCATGCTCACCACCTATAACGAGGTGGACATGAAGGCGGTCATGGATCTGCGCAACAAGTACAAGGACATTTTCGAGAAGAAGCACGGGGTCAAGCTCGGCTTCATGGGCTTCTTCACCAAGGCCGTCACGCATGCGCTGAAGGAACTGCCGGCGGTTAATGCCGAGATCGACGGCACCGACGTCATCTACAAGAACTACTGCCATGTCGGCATGGCCGTCGGCACCGACAAGGGTCTCGTCGTTCCCGTCATCCGCGATGCCGACCAGATGTCGATCGCCGAAGTCGAGAAGGAACTCGGCCGTCTTGCCAAGGCAGCCCGTGACGGCTCGCTCTCGATGGCCGACATGCAGGGCGGCACCTTCACCATTACCAATGGCGGCGTTTACGGCTCGCTGATGTCGTCGCCGATCCTCAACGCGCCTCAGTCCGGCATTCTCGGCATGCACAAGATCCAGGAGCGGCCGGTGGCGATCGGCGGCCAGGTGGTCATCCGTCCGATGATGTATCTGGCGCTGTCCTACGATCACCGCATCGTTGACGGCAAGGAAGCGGTCACCTTCCTCGTGCGCGTCAAGGAGAGCCTGGAAGATCCGGAACGTCTGGTTCTCGATCTCTAAGGGAGCGCTTTCGATGCGGAACCGGATCATGCGAGCGGCGCGCCTTCTTCTCTGCGCTGCCGCCGCGCATGTCCCGGTCTCCGCGGCGGCGGCCGGCTTGGATATCGGCAAGGCAAGCAGCAATTTCGAGCTGGTGGCGCTCAGCGACGCCGAACTTTCCGGACGGTCGATAGGCGTGATCCATATGGGCAATGTCGAGCTGACCTCCGGGCGCATCGTCGCGGCCGATCCGCTCGCCCAGCCCGATCGTCCGGCGCTCGCAAGAACGGTTGCGCCGGGCGAATATCCGGTGACGCTCTACCAGGCCTTCGGGCGCATCGCTGCCGCCAGCATGCGGTTTGCCGAGGGCAAGCCTGATCATTGGGAGCTTGCCGTCCTGCCCGGCCAGGACGTCGCGACGCTGAAGGACGGCGAGATTTTCGGCTACCCGGTCGATGCCGGCCTCGGCTGTTACATGGATGCCGATACGCTTGAGCTGATCGGAGAGCGTGAAGCGCAGGCGCAGGCGCAAAAACCTGACGCCGATGTCAATTATTACGACGATGTGCTGGCTGCGGACCTTGATGCCAACAAGGGCCGTTATGCGTTGCACCGGCCGATTACCGGCAAGAAGGGCAATGTCGCGGTGTTCTGGAGCGGCTGGGGCGACGGTTTCTATCCGGTTTTCTGGGGGCTCGACCGGGATGGCCGGGCGCTGGTGCTGCTGACGGATTTCAACGTGGTCGAGAATGCCGACGGGCGGAAGGAACCGAAGCTGCAATGAGCGGGAGTGTCGGGATCACGGCGAGGCGGAAAGGCGTGGCTACAGTCGCCGCCGCTGCGTTTTGCGCCGTTCCGGTGTCCTTGCTCGGGGCGGAATGCAAGCAGGAACGGGCCGTTTATGTCGATCGCGATGGCGCCTATGAATTGCGCTTTTCACCGCTGAATTCCGCCTCGGCTGCCGCCAGCAACCAGTTTAAAGTCCATGCCCTCAAGACGCCGGTCGTGATGGAAGGCTATGTCATGCCATCCGAAAATCCGGTGCGCGCCATCGGCATTCTGATGTTCAATTGCCCCGAGGGTGATGCGACCGGCGCCGATCTCGATGCCTGCACGGTCTGGCAGGGCGCCGTCTATGGCGTGGATGCCAAGGGGGAGATGGACAATCTGCAGCCGGAAGGGGCCGTGGCGGCCGAAAGGCTGGTGCTGCCCGGCCTTGGCCCTGCCATCCGGGAATCCAGCGCCTGGGGCGAGGGCAAGGCGTCGGTGGCGCCATGGGATGTGCTGACATTCAAGGAGTGTGCGACATGAGCGATACCCCTGTTGTTCTCGTGACCGGCGGGAGCCGGGGCATTGGCGCCGCTGTCTGCCGTCTCGCTGCGCGCCAGGGCTGGCGTGTCGCGGTGAATTACGCGTCCAACCGCAAGGCCGCAGATGTGGTCGTGGCGTCGATCGTCGAGAATGGCGGCGAGGCGGTGGCGATCGAGGGCAATGTCGGCAAGGCTGCGGATATCGCTGCGATGTTTGCGGCGGTCGACGGCCATTTCGGCCGGCTGGACGGTCTCGTCAACAATGCCGGCATCGTCGACTATCCTCAGCGGGTCGATGAGATGTCGGCAGAGCGGATCGAGCGCATGCTGCGCGTCAATGTGACCGGCTCGATGCTCTGCGCCGCAGCGGCCATACGCCGGATGTCGAGCCGGCACGGCGGACGGGGCGGGGCGATCGTCAACGTCTCGTCGATGGCGGCGATCCTCGGCGCGGCGACGCAATATGTCGATTATGCCGCCTCGAAGGCGGCGATCGACACGTTCACCGTCGGGCTTTCGCGCGAGCTCGCTGCCGAGGGCATTCGCGTGAATGCGGTCAGGCCCGGCATCATCGAAACCGACCTCCATGCTTCGGGCGGGCTGCCGGACCGGGCGCGCGAGATGGCGCCGTCGGTCCCGATGCAGCGGGCCGGCACGGCCGAGGAGGTGGCGGATGCGATCCTCTATCTTCTTTCCCCTTCGGCTTCCTATATAACCGGCGCGATCCTCAATGTGAGCGGCGGCCGCTAGAAGACAGGGCATAAAACAGCATGCAGTATATTCTCGAATTTCTCGGCCTGATGGCGGTTTTCTCGATCTTCATCGTCGTGCCGGGGGCCGATTTCGCCGTCATCCTGCGCCAGAGCATCGTGCATGGGCGCCGCGCCGCTGTTATGACCGGGCTCGGCATGGGCTTCTCGCTCCTCTTCCATATCAGCTACACCATCCTCGGCCTCGGCCTGATCGTGTCGAAATCGCTGATGCTGTTTGCGATGATCAAATGGGCGGGTGTCGCCTATCTGGTCTATCTCGGCATCAAGTCGTTCCGCGAGCCGGGCTTCAAGGTGCAGGAGATCGAAGTGACGGCCGAGGACCGCAAGCCGGTCTCGATGCTGAAATGCCTCGGCATGGGTTTCATCACCAATGCACTGAACCCGAAGCCGGTGCTGTTCTTCCTGTCGCTGTTTTCGACGCTGGTGCATCACGACACGCCGGCGCTGATCCAGTTCTCCTACGGCATCGGCATGGCGACGGCGCTGGTCGCCTGGTTTGCCGGTGTCTCCTATTTCTTCACGGTCAAGGCGATCCGTGACCGCTTCATCGCCAGCGGCAAATGGTTCAACCGCGTTACCGGAGCGGCGCTCGTCGGCTTCGGCTTCCGCCTCGCGCTGTCGCGCGCGGCCGACTAATTGAAAAATCCAAAGGGAAAGAAGCAATGTCTTACGATGTGATCATTATCGGAACCGGCCCGGGCGGCTATGTCTGCGCCGTCAAGGCAGCCCAGCTCGGCCTCAAGGTCGCCGTCGTCGAAAAGCGCGCGACCTATGGCGGCACCTGCCTGAACGTCGGCTGCATTCCGTCGAAGGCGCTGCTGCATGCCTCCGAAATGTTCCATCAGGCCGGCCACGGCATGAGCGCGCTCGGCATCGACATTGCGGCGCCGACGCTCAATCTCGGCAATATGATGGCTCACAAGGACGCCACGGTGAAGTCGAATGTCGACGGCGTCGCCTTCCTCTTCAAGAAGAACAAGATCGATGCTTTCCAGGGCAGCGGCAAGATCATCTCGGCCGGCAAGGTCGCCATCACCGCCGAAGACGGCACGATGCAGGAGATCGAAGGCAAGAACATCGTCATCGCCACCGGCTCCGACGTCGCCGGCATCCCCGGCGTGCAGGTCGAGATCGATGAAAAGACCATCATCTCGTCCACCGGCGGCATCGCACTGGAGAAGGTGCCGGAAACGCTGATCGTCGTCGGCGGCGGCGTCATCGGCCTCGAGCTCGGTTCCGTCTGGTCACGCCTCGGCGCCAAGGTCACCGTCGTCGAATATCTCGACACCATCCTTGGCGGCATGGACGGTGAAGTCTCCAAGCAATTCCAGCGCATGCTGGCCAAGCAGGGCATCGATTTCAATCTCAGCGCCAAGGTCACCGGCGTCGAAAAGGGCGACAAGGGCGCCAAGGTCACCTTTGAGCCGGTCAAGGGCGGCGATAAGGTGACGCTCGACGCCGAGGTCGTGCTGATTGCCACCGGACGTAAGCCCTATACGGCGGGTCTTGGCCTCGAAGAGGCCGGTGTGACGCTCGACAATCGTGGCCGTGTCGAGATCGACGGTCACTACAAGACCAATGTCGACGGCATTTATGCGATCGGTGATGTGGTCAAGGGTCCGATGCTGGCGCACAAGGCAGAAGACGAGGGCGTGGCGCTTGCCGAGATCCTCGCCGGGCAGCATGGCCATGTGAACTACGAGGTCATTCCGAGCGTCGTCTACACCCAGCCGGAAATCGCTTCCGTCGGCAAGACCGAGGAAGAGCTGAAGGCGGCAGGCGTCGCCTATAAGGTCGGCAAGTTCCCGTTCACGGCCAATGGCCGGGCGCGTGCGATGCTGGCGACCGACGGCTTCGTTAAGATCCTTGCCGACAAGGAAACCGACCGGGTGCTCGGCGGCCATATCGTCGGCTTCGGCGCCGGCGAGATGATCCACGAGATCGCCGTGCTGATGGAGTTCGGCGGTTCGTCGGAAGATCTCGGCCGTACCTGCCACGCGCATCCGACCATGTCGGAAGCGGTGAAGGAAGCCGCGCTTGCGACCTTCTTCAAGCCGATCCATATGTAATCTTAGATAATCGTAACAAAGCAAACAGCCGCCTGCCGCGAGGCAGGCGGCTGTTTTAGTTCTACTGCCGCTGGCCGCGACAGGCGCAGGGAGGTTCAGTCGAAAAAGCCCGCATCCTCTTCGCTCAGATATTTCCTGGCCGCTTCAGCGTCGATGTCGAGGCCCAGCCCCGGCGCTTCCAGCAGGTCCACCATGCTGTCCTTCACGATCTGCGGCGGCAAGCCGATTACCAGATCCTCCCACCAGGGGTCGGAGGCGCTCGGGTACTCGAACGCGACGTAATTTGCCGGCAACGTGGCGCAGACATTGATCAGCGCGCCGAGGCCCAGCAGGCCGTTGGCAGTGCCGTGCGGTGCCATCAGGATCGAGTGCATATAGGCGTGCTCGGCGACCCATTTGAGCTCGGCAATGCCACCAATATCGGCTGGATCGGGGCCGATGACGCGTACCGCCTGCGTCTCGATCAGTTCCTTGAAATTGTGCCGCAGATAGATCTGCTCACCAGTGTGGATGGGCGTCGAGGTGGAGGTTGTCAGTTCCCGATAGGCCTGCGGATTGACCCACGGCACGTAGTCGCCAGACAGCATGTCCTCGAGCCACATCAAATTGTACTTTTCGACCGCGCGGGCGAATTTGATCGCGTCGGGCAGCATCCAGCCGGGACCGCAGTCGAGCGCCAGGCTGACTTTGTCGCCGAGCACTTCCTTCATGGCGATCACGCAATCGAGCATGTGATTGAAACCGCGCTCGCTGATCACGCCCTGATCCATGGCGCCGTGATAGCCGGCCTTCTTCTGCGTTACGCCGTAGTGGAAATCTTCGATGGTGTCCTTCATGTTGGAGTGGAACGAGATTCCTTGCTTGATCATGAAGAAGTTCTGCGGCTGCTCCATCATCCACTTGACGTCGGCGGCGTAATCCTCCGGCCGGTCGCCCGTGCGTTTCCGGCGAACAGAGCCGTTATAGACGCGCACCTTGTCCCGCACCTTGCCGCCGAGCAGTTTGTAGACGGGCACACCGGCGGCCTTGCCGGCAATATCCCAAAGCGCATGCTCAATCGCGCTCACCGCCGCGCCATAGGGCTTGAAAGAGCCGCGTTGGCGGATCTTCAGCATGACTCGCTCGACGTCGGTCGGGTCCTCGCCGATCAGCGCGTCGCGAAAATGCAGCACCCAGGGCTTCAGATAGGACTTGGTGAATTCGACTTCGCCCAAGCCGTAGAGGCCCTCGTCCGTGACGATGCGGACGATCGGGTGTTTGCCGATGACGGCACAGCGGAGATCGGTGATCTTCATCTTCGGTTCCTTTTCGCCTCAGCTCCAGGTGCGGTCCCAGGAATACTCATCGTCCCAGTGGTCGGTAGGCTGCCATATGGCGGCGACACCCGGCTGCAGATGCTGCGAGATCACCTCGTCGACGACGTCGTCAATCCCGAGGCCCGGTTTGTCCGGAACTGTGATGAAGCCGTTCTGCACCAGCGGCTTCGGAAGGCCGGTGACGATATCGTCCCACCAGTCGACATCGGCGGAATGGTATTCGAGCGCCATGAAATTTTCGGTCGCGGTCGCGACATGTGCCGCGGCCATTGCCGCGATCGGACTTTCCGCCATATGGATGGCCATGGCGACGCCGCGGTCCTGCGCCATATCGCCGATTTTCTTGGTCTCGAGGATCCCCCCGCTGGTGAGCAGGTCCGGGTGGATAACGGAGACGCCGCCGCTCTTGAGAAGAGGCTCGAAGCCCTCCTTGAGGTAGATGTCCTCGCCGGTGCAGATCGGCACCGTGGTGGCGTCCTGCAGTTGTCGGTATTGCTCGGTATACTGCCATGGGATCACATCCTCGAGCCAGGCCGGCACGTATTTTTCAATTCGCCTGGCAAGGCGAATGCCGTTCTGCATCGAGATATGGCCGATATGGTCGATCGCGAGCGGCACATCCATGCCGATGACCTCGCGAACCTCGGCGATGTATTGTTCCAGCAGGTCGAGGCCCTTGTCGGAAAAGTGAAGGCCGGTAAACGGGTGCTGGACGTTATGCAAATCGTAGGCAGCATTGCGGACGCGCCGCTCTTCAATAGTTTTCAGCGGCCCGCGATTGGGAGGATCGCGGTATCCTTCCAA
Source organism: Rhizobium sp. 268 (assembly GCF_036571585.1). NCBI lineage: Bacteria > Pseudomonadati > Pseudomonadota > Alphaproteobacteria > Hyphomicrobiales > Rhizobiaceae > Rhizobium > Rhizobium sp. 268. The sequence goes on from NZ_JAPPSO010000006.1 coordinate 341,409, forward strand.
TGAGCCGGCAGGAAACACGACCGCCCCGGGCACATCCGCGATCTGCATCAATCCCAAATCCATCTTGAGAAAGGTGAAGCCGAGCTCCATGCGCTGCTTGAGGCGCTTACCAGTCTCGGTGCCGCTCGGTACGGCGGCGTCGGTATCGCAGTAGACGCGCACTTTCTCCCGAAAACGGCCGCCGAGCATCTGATAGATCGGGACGCCATATGCCTTGCCGGCAAGATCCCACAACGCGATTTCAATCGCCGATACGCCGCCGCCTTGCCGGCCGTGCCCGCCGAACTGCTTGATCCGGCGAAACAGTCGGTCGATGTTGCATGGGTTCTCGCCAAGCAACCGGCTCTTCAGCATCAGCGCGTAGGTGGCGCTGGCGCCGTCGCGCACCTCGCCAAGCCCGACGATGCCTTGGTTGGTGTAAATCTTCAGCAGCACCGAGGTGAACGGCGCGCCGACGATTTCGGCGACCCGCATGTCGGTGATGCGAAGGTCGGACGGTTTGGAATGCGTGTTCACCCGATTGAGCGCCTCGTCGGCTCCATCTGCCTCTGGCATGATTTATCCTCGTTTTGGTCGGGCGGGCTCGCTGCCGCGCGAGTTGGGCGGCGGATAGCGTTGCTAGTCCAGCTCTATCTCGTGGTTTTGAAGGTAGTCGCGGTTCATTTCGACGCCGAGACCAGGCTTGGGCGTAAGCTTGAGGCTGCCGTTCGAAACATCGAGCGGTCTGTCGATGAGGTGATCGTATTTGCCCAAGTTCCAATCCGACGTTTCGAGTTTGTAGAAGTTAGGAACGGTCATCATCACCTGCGCTCCCGCAACCACGTTGATCGGCCCTGCGGCGTCATGCGGCGAGACCGGGATGTAGTAGGCTTCGCATAGGGCGGAAATCTTCTTCAACTCAGTAATGCCACCGGTCCAGGTGACATCCGGCATGATGTAGTCAGCGAGCTTGTTTTCGAGCACCGGCACGAAATCCCACTTCGTGTGGCCGCGCTCGCCCCACGAGATAGCGGCGCTGACCTTCTCTCGAACCTGCCTCAGAGCGTTGAGGCTCTCCGGTGGACAAGGCTCTTCGAACCAGTCGATCTGACCAGCTTCCTCTAGGCTCCGGCAAAGGCGAATGGCGGTGGGAACGTCGAACCGGCCATGCGCATCGATGAGGATGTCGACATCGGGCCCCGCCGTTTTGCGGATGAGGGCCGTCAGTTCGGCGGCTTCGCGCTCATCCTTGCGGGTCATGCTGCCATCGAGGTAGCCGTCCCGCTGTTCGCGAGCCTGTCCATCGGCAGTGCGGCCTTGGTGGGGGAAAGGATCGAACTTGAGCGCCGTGTGGCCGGATTCGACGATGTCTCGAATTTCGCGGATCACCGCCTCATTGCTGGTAAATTTGGCCTGGTTGGGGTGGGTGTAGAGCGTAATCTCATCGCGTACCGGCCCGCCCAACAGCTCGTAAATCGGTTTACCCAGGACTTTGCCCCGGATGTCCCAGAGGGCTATGTCGATGGCGCTCACGCATTCGACCGCGGCGCCGCGACTGCCCATGTAGGTGAAACTGCGGAATATCTTGTGCCACAGATACTCGATACGCGCCGGATCCTCGCCTGTCACAGCAGCACCGATCTGCCGCAGGATCGTGCAGAGGGCGCGATTGGCGAGCCTAGTCGTGGTGGTGATTTCTCCCCAGCCGCTCACCCCCTCATCGGTCGTCACTTCGACGAACAGAAACTCTCCCCAATAAGAAGCATCGGACTTGATCAGCCACGGCCGAACGTTGGTGATTTTCATCTCAACTGCCTTTGTCTGAAGTGGTCGGGATAACGATATTCCGGGCGATCTTTTTATCCTGCCCGAGCGGCGTTCCGCGCACGCATATGTTCGAGGATGTGCCGGCCGGAGCCTTCGACATGGCGTGCAATGAGTTCGCCTGCCTCGTTCGCATTTCCCGCTTTGACATGCGCGATGAGCTCGCGATGCTCGCTCAGGATCGCGGCACGGCGGGCGAGCGTGAAGTTGAAACGCCGGCTCACGGCTCGAAGCACTTCGCGATGCTTCCACCAGAGCTCGGCGGCATGGCGGTTGTAGTGCCTTTGGTACATGACGGTGTGAAAGGCGGTGTCCAGCTCGCTATGCCTGAACGTGTCGGCGAAGTCGTTCTCTTCAATCAAGTCTTGGATGCGTTCGAGTTCAGCAATGTCCTCGACGGTGGCCATATTCACGAACCATCGCGTCAGTGCCGGCTCGATCAAGACTCCTATCTCGTAGATGTCCCGAACAAAATCCTGATCTATGGGCCGGACGCGGGCTCCGCGGTTGGGGACGAAGGTGACAAAGCCCTCCCCGCGCAACAGTTGCAGCGCCTCGCGCACGGGGTTGGTCGAGGTGCCGTGGCGCCGGGCGAGATCGGTAACCACAAGCCGTTCGTTGGCAGCAAGCCGCCCTTCGATGATGTCGTCCCTGATCAGCTGATAGAGCGAGGCACCTTCGCTGGAGGCCCCGATCGCGTCGATCCCTTCGGGTGGCTGCGCTCTAAATTCACTTGTTTCGGCCAAAGCTGTCCCCAATCAATACATGTATTCCTTCGATATCACGCAAGGTTTATGCAAACAATGTACGATTTCTCCAGTTGACAGGCAATCTATCATCTGAAAACGTATGATCTGTCCAAAGAGATACATTGGCCGAAAACGTCCCGCAGCCAATGAGCAAAGACCGCTCGCCTCGACGCAGAGCGGCACGGGGAGAACCTGGAGGATACCTATGACGAGGATTTCACTCGGTGGTGCCATCCTGCGCGGCACTGTTTCCACTGCTTTGATGGTATCGTTGCTGTCCGCGTCGGCGCTGGGAGCGCCGGTCGACCTGAGCAAGTGGTCGCCGGAATATGTGCGCTCCATTGCCGGCACGCAGGATTTTGACACGGCGGCCGATTGCGGCAAGGTCACCCCGCTCGACTATAAGGGGCGACTGACTTTCTGGTATCAGGGCGTGTTCGAGGGCGATCCCGATCTCCTGCGCCAGTATTACAAGGAGTTCTTCGAGACCTTCCGCAAAACCTATCCGAACATCCAGCTTGAGGAGCAAGCCCTCACTTATAACGACCTGCTGGATAAGTTCCGGACCGCGCTCCTTGGCAATGCAGCGCCCATGGCGGTCCGCCTGCAGATCCTGGGTGGCACCGAGTTCGCCTCGAAGGGCTATTTGCAGCCGCTCAAACCCGAGGACGTAGGCTATTCGACCGAGGATTTCTGGCCCGGCGCAATGAAGGCTGTAACCTGGGATGGGGTAACCTACGGCATCCCGACCAATAACGAGACGATGGCGTTCATTTGGAATGCCGACATCTTCAAGCGTGCAGGCCTCGATCCGGACAAGGCTCCGGCAACTTGGGACGACGTCGTCAAGGATTCGAAGCAGATCCACGACAAGCTCGGCATTGCCGGTTACGGCCTCGTGGCTCGCAAGAATGCCGGCAATACGCCGTACCGCTTTATGCCGCAGCTGTGGGCCTATGGCGGTGGCGTCTTCGACGAAGCGACCGCCAACCCGACCTATAAGGAGGTCGAGCTCAACAGTCCGCAGAGCAAGGCGGCATTGCAAGCCTCCTACGATATGTATGTTCGCGACAAGTCGGTTCCGGTTTCGGCGCTCACCAACCAGCAGGCCGACAACCAGCCTCTTTTCCTCGCCGGCCAACTCGGGATGATGATCTCGCACCCGTCCGACTACAACGTCATGCTCGACCTGCAGAAAAAGGCGACGGATACCGACAAGGACAAGGCGCAGACGGTAATCGACAATATGCGCTACGGCCTGATTCCGACTGGCCCCGACGGCAAGCGTGCGGTCGTGTTCGGCGGCTCCAACATTCACATCCTGAAGCCCGAATATGTCGAGGGCGGCAAGGTAGACGAGCCGGCTGCAAAGGCGATCATCTGCATGTGGACGAGCCCGGAATGGTCGCTGAAGATGGCCTATGCCGGCTCGAACCCGGGAAACCTCAACGGCTTCAAGACCAAATGGATGAAGGAACGTCTGGATAATATCAAGTTCCTCGATGTCACGACCTCGATGCTGCCATACGGCATTCCGTTCCCGGCGCTGCCACAGTCCCCCGAGATCATGAACATCATCGTCCCGGATATGCTGCAGAATGCCCTGACCGGGGCCATGACCGTCGACCAAGCAGCCGACGACGCAGCCAAGAAGGTAAAAGACCTGATGGACGGCGGACTCTAGTCGAAGCCAGGCGATCTGACCGGCTGCCGACCGCAGCCGGTCTGTTCCAAAGAACAAGGGCGCGGCATAGTGACGATCTTGACTGGCAAGGCCGAGGCTCTCCGAAGACCGCAACCCGATAGGTCCGGCGTGCTGCGAAAGATTTGGGAGCATCGGGCCAACTACGCCTATGTGCTTCCTGCGATCGCGGTGATGCTCATCGTCATAGCCTACCCTATCTATTACACGATCGAGCTGTCGTTCTTTAACACACCGCCTGGCCTGCAGCTGCGGGACAAGATTTTCATCGGCTTCGACAACTACGTTTCCATCCTCACAAGTCCGGTGTTCTGGAAGGTCACCTCGAACACGCTTATCTGGACAGTGGGATCGACGTTCATCTCATTTGTCCTGGGGTTTGGCTGCGCCCTGGCGCTCCATCGTGACTTTGTCGGCCGTGGCATTCTGCGCGCCGTCCTGATCATTCCCTGGGTCATCAGCGCGGTCGCCGCGTCCTATATCTGGAAGTGGATCTACCATTCTGACTTCGGGATCATTGGCGCGGTGCTGGTCGGTCTTGGATGGGCCGACCGGCCGCCGAATTTCATCGACAGCGTAAGAACGGTGCTGCCCTCGCTGATCGTCGTCAATATCTGGCGAGAGTTTCCGTTTGCCATGATCATGATGATGGCTGGCCTGCAGACGGTTCCCGACCAGTTGTTGCGCGCCGCGAAAGTCGACGGAGCCAATGCATGGCAGCGGTTCTGGCATGTCACCTTTCCGCACTTGAGAAACGTCTCGACGGTGACGATCCTTCTGCTGGCAGTGGCCAACTTCAATTCTTTCATCATTCCCTGGATCATGACCGGCGGCGGGCCGTCGAACGCATCGCATATCTGGATCACCCACATTTATGAACTAGCCTTCGGCCGCCAGCGCTGGGGGGTGGCATCGGCCTATTCGGTGCTGCTGTTCCTGATCCTGATGTCGCTCGGCTACTTCTACGTTCGTGCGCTGAGCGGCAATGAGCAGAAGGGCGGAAGCGAATGAGCACGATTGTCGAGACTGCTCATCGAGGCCACACGCGTCGCGGTATGCGCATCGATGGATGGCGGTGGAGCGGACGCATCTTCCTTGTGTTCATGCTGCTTTACACTGCATTGCCGATGATCTGGATGCTGATCACCTCGATCAAATCCGGCTTCGCGGCCATGCAGTTCCCGCCGCAGTGGTGGCCGGACCAACCCACCCTCGCCAGCTACCAGAAGCTGCTCGATCCGCAGAACAGCGTCGGCCAGGACTTCCTGCGCTTCTTCTGGAACAGCCTTTTCGTCTCCACAGCTACGACTATCCTTTCGGTGATCGTGGCGGTTCCAGCGGCCTACGCGTTTTCTCGTTTCACCTTCCCTGGCCGGAACTTTCTGTTCTTCGCCGTCTTGCTCCGCAACATGTTTCCGGCAGTAATCTTTCTCGTGCCGCTCTTCATCCTGATGCGCGCAATCGGGCTGGTAAACACGCATGGGTCGCTCGTCCTCACCTACCTCACATTCGGCCTGCCGCTGGCAATCTGGCTCCTCAAAGGCTTCTACGACAATATCCCGGTGCAGCTCGAGCAGGCGGCACGCATCGACGGGGCAACGCGGTTCCAGGCGTTTTTTCTGATCGTCATGCCGCTCTCGGCGCCAGGAATCATCGCCACGGCGATCTATTCCTTCATTGGCGCGTGGAACGAGTACATCTACGCCTACACCTTCCTCTCCAAGAACGAGCAGTTGACGCTGCCGGTCGGCATCCAGCGCTTCTTCTCGGAAAATACAACGGACTTTCCGGGCCTGATGGCGGCCAGCTTCTTGATGAGCGTGCCCGTGGTGGTCCTGTTCCTCGTCCTGCAACGATATTTCGTACGGGCGCTTACGGAAGGCGCAGTCAAACACTAGGGGAGTTGCCGGTGGCCCACGTGGTCCTTCAAGATCTGGTCAAGACCTATGGCAGCTTCAAAGCTGTCAACAATGTTTCGCTGACGGTCAACGACGGCGAATTCGTCGCGCTCGTCGGCCCTTCAGGCTGCGGCAAGACCACCACACTCAATCTCGTGGCCGGGCTGATCCCCATCACATCCGGCGACATCGTCATCGGCGACCGCGTGGTCAACGACCTCGACCCCAAGGACCGCGACATCGCAATGGTGTTCCAGAACTACGCGCTCTATCCGCAGAAATCGGTCTACAAAAATCTGGCGTTCCCGCTGCAGATGCGCAAACTGCCAAGGGACGAGATCGACAAGAAGGTCAAGGAAGCAGCACGCGTGCTCGACATGACGCAGCTGCTCGAGCGCAAGCCGCGCGAACTTTCGGGCGGGCAACAGCAGCGTGTGGCGCTCGGCCGGGCCCTCGTTCGCGATCCGGCGGTATTCCTGATGGATGAACCACTCTCCAACCTCGATGCAAAGCTGCGCGTGCAGATGCGGTCGGAGATCAAGCGTTTCCACCAGGATCTCCAGGCGACAATCATCTACGTGACGCACGACCAGCTCGAAGCGGTCACCATGGCCGACCGGATGGCGGTGATGAACGGCGGCTACCTGCAGCAGTACGATTCGCCGGCGCAGGTCTTTGCCCATCCGGTGAACATGTTCGTCGCCAGCTTCGTCGGCAGCCCGGCGATGAGCCTTGTTCCGCTCGAGGCATCGACTGCAGGCGGCAACACCGTGTTGACCAGCGCGGAGGGCTGGCGCCTCGAGCTCTCGCCAACCAATGCCCGGAAGGTCGAAAGGGCAACAACCAGGAAAGTCGTGCTCGGCGCACGTCACTCGACGATCAAACTGCACAAGAGTGCGATGCCTGGAAGCATCCCCGCCAAAGCCTACACCGTGGAGCCGACCGGAGACGTCACCTTCGTACAGGCGTTCCTATCCGGCGCCATCGTCAATGTCAGCGTGCCGCCAACCGTTGCCGTCGCGCCCGACGAACAGATTTGGCTCGAGTTCGATCAGGAGCGAATGCATCTGTTCGACGGCGAAACAGAAATGGCCCTCAAGGCCAACTGAGGCCCAGCGGATGCGTGTGAAAAACGAGAGCGTAGATGACGACGAAGCTTAAGATCACGGCGATCAAGCCCTATCCGGTATGGGTCGGAACGCGCAACCAGATGCTGGTCAAGGTCGAGACCGACAGCGGCATCTTCGGCTGGGGCGAGAGCGGCTTGAGCGGTCGCGAGAAGGCCGTGACCGGTGCCGTCGAGCATTATCGCGAGTTTCTCATCGGCCGCGATCCGATGCAGATCGGTCGGATCTGGCAAGAGGTTTATCGCAGCCAATACTTCGAAGGCGGGCGTGTCCTGCAGGCAGCGATTTCAGCCATCGACATTGCCCTTCACGACATCAAGGGCAAAGCGCTTGGGGTGCCGGCCTACGAACTGCTGGGCGGCAAGCAGCGCGACCGCATTCCTACCTTCGCCTCGACCGGTGACGAGGCCGAGGGCGAGGTTGCCATCGAACGAGCCCGCGAACTACGCGCACAAGGGTGGCAGGCGATCCGTTTCTTCCCCATCGGGCAAAACAGCAAGGACATTTTCGAGCCGCGGGAGTCGATCGGCGCGACCGCAGCAATGCTGAACAAGGCGCGGGAGGCGCTGGGCGACGACGTCGTCCTCGGCATCGATTATCATCATCGGCTGTCGGTGGCAGAGGCGGCGAGCTTCTGTAACAAGCTCGGTCGTGGCGTGCTTGATTTCCTCGAGGAGCCGATACGAGACGAGGCACCCGAGGCCTACGAAGCCCTGCGCACGATGACCGACATCCCGTTCGCCATCGGCGAAGAATTTGCCAGCAAGTGGCAATTCCTGCCTTACATCGAGCGTGGCATCCATCAGTTCAATCGGCTCGATGTCTGCAATGTCGGCGGGCTCACCGAAGCGATGAAGGTCGCAGGCTGGAGCGAGGCGCACTATGTGGACCTGATGCCGCACAATCCGCTCGGCCCGGTCTGCACGGCCGCAACCATCCATCTCGCCGCCGCGGTGCCGAATTTCGCATGGCTCGAGACAAGGGCGCCCGAAGCAAAGCTCGGCTTCGATAATTCCGACTTCTTCCCCGTGCAGCCACGGCTCGACGGTCCCGACTATCCGGTCAGCGATCTGCCGGGGCTCGGCGTCGAGGTCAACGAAGAGGCGATCAGGGCGGAGAGCTTTCGGTTCTGGGAAGCGCCGCATCTGAAGCGCCGCGATGGTTCTGTCACAAACTGGTAGTTTCACCCACCGGAGCCCAAGATGACGCATAAGCACGACATTCCGCGACCGCCCAGAGAGCTGATCGACGCACTGAAGGAAATCGGCGCCGCGACGGTCTCCGGCACGCTCGGCCACATGGGCTTCCGCAATCCGCACATGGTCGGTCCCGTGCCGCAGAATCGCGGGAAGTCGATCGTCGGGCCGGCCCTGACCCTTCAATTCATGCCGCAGCGGCCGGACCTCTTCACCGAGGGAGAATATGCAGATCCGGAGACGCAGTTGCACCGCCATGTGCTTTATCAGGTGCAGGAGGGCGATGTGGTCGTGGTCGACGCGCGCGGCGACATGAGCTCGGGCGTCTTCGGCGATATGATGTCGACCTATTTCAAAGGCAGAGGCGGTGCCGGCATCGTGATCGATGGGTGCATGCGGGATCGGCCGAATGTCGAAAAGCTGGATCTCCCTCTATGGCTGCGCGGCTGGACGCCCAACTATCATGTGCAGACCGGCATCTATCCCAACGCCGTCAACGTTCCGATTGCCTGCGGCGGTGTGACGGTCATCCCCGGGGACATCATTGTCGCCGACGATGACGGGGTGGTGATGCTTCCAGTCGCGATGGCGCCGAAGGTTATCGAAGAATCGCAAAAGCATCACGATTGGGAGGAGTTCTCGCGAGTGAAATTGATGGGAGGCGGGTCGTTGCAGCGCTACTATCCGCTGCATGACGACGCCCGCGAAGAGTACGAGGAGTGGCGCAAAACAAACCGCTTGGGAACAACTTAGCCATGAATTACCCTTAGTCTGGTGTTCTGAATCTCAGAGTAAACATTTGACGAAGGTCGAGAAAATGCAGCAGCCGTCCACCATGGCTTACAGTCTCAATCAACGCTTCCTGCATTGGGCGATCGCGCTTTTGATCTTCTTCAATCTGCTGTTTCCCGACGGCATGAATGTCTGGCATCGGCTGATGCGCAGGGGCGAGGTGCCGACACCCGAGCAGGTTGCGTCGGCGAATATCCATGCCTATGTCGGCATCGCCATCCTGCTGCTTGCGATCATACGGCTCGGACTGCGATTTACCAGAGGCGCGCCGGCCGAGGTGGCGGAGGAGCCGGCGATCTTCCGCCTTGCGGCGAAGCTTACCCATATTGGTCTGTATATCCTGATCTTCGCCATGCCGCTTACGGGCATCGCCGCCTACTATTTCGGCATCAATCCCGCCGGGTCGTTCCACGCGGACGTTCTGAAGATCATTCTCTGGGCGCTGATCGCGGCCCATGTCGCGGGCGCGCTCGTCCATCAGTTTTATTGGAAAACCAATGTGTTGCGCCGGATGACGCTCGGCTGAGCGCCTGGTCGGTTCAGTTTCACGGCGGTGACGGTGAAGCCCTGCCGGCGCAGCAGTTCAACCAAACCGTCGTCGCCGGGCAGATGCGCCGCTCCGACGGCGATCATGGTGCGCCTTTTGTCGAGATAGGGCTTTGCCCGTTCAGCCATGACCTTGTTTCGATCCGTTATCACACGGTTTTCGAATGCTTTTCAGCAGTCTGATCTGTCGAAACGAACTCCATCAATGAGTAGATCATTCCGACGTCGCCGTGATCGTATAAGTCGATCATCGTCTCGGATCCACGCCATTGGGAAGCGCCAGAAATTCCCTCAGGTTTTGAAGCATGAGATTGTTTGGGACATCCGACATGGCTTCAAGCTGTTCGACCGGCGTTTCCAGGCGAAGCGCAAGGAGCGAATCTGAAAGATCGCGGCGCGCTTTAGTTCACCGCAGTCACGGTAAACCCCTGCTGGCGCAGCAGTTCGATGACGCCGGCCTTGCCGGGCAGGTGCAGGGCGCCGACCGCCATGAAGACGTTGCCGCCGTCGAGAATGGGGGCGGCGCGCTCGGCCATCACCTTGTTGCGATCGAGGATGACGCGCTGTTCGAAGGCGGCGTAGTTGCTGTCTTCGCCTTCCGTCTCCGGCGTCACGGTCTTCAGCATCGGCATGGTCAGGCCGATATCGCCGGAGAGATAGAGGTCGGTCATCGTCTCGACGACGTCGCTCATCTTGTCGCCGAGCTCCAGCGTCTCGATCAGCGACTTCAGATGGAATTCGATCGGCAGGTCGGCCATGGCCTGGATCTGCTCGGCAAGGGTCTCCAGCCCCTTGACCTGTTTTCCCTCGGCAGCCGCATCAGCGGCGATTTTCTGGTCGAGGAACTGCACGCCTTTGGCCTTTCGGGCGATTTCGCAGGCCGGCAGGGCGACGGCGCTCGAGATCATCCAGGGCCGCATGCGGGAGACGGCACCGAGCGGAATGCCGCGCTGCTTCAGGCCGGCTTCGAGGCGCTTGTAGTCCTCGGGGGAGAGCAGCTTGTCGATCGTCGTGCCGTCGGTGAACATCGTCAGTTCCGGCTTTGCAAGCAGGGCGGCGGTCGCCTTCCGCTCATCGAGGATCTCGTCGGATTCGATGATGATCGTATTCGCCGCGTCGTGGGCGGCCTGGGCTCGCGGCGGCAGGGCCAGCACGCGCGGATCGGTGACATGCATGCTGCCAAGCAGCCATGAAGGCTGAAGTCCTGCCTTTTCGATCTTCCAGAAGATGCCCTTGCCGTTTGGCGTCGCGTCGGCTTCCTTCAGCGCCTCGGCGTAGCGGGCGGGATCGTTCTGCTGCAGCTCGACCATCAGGTTGCGGCCGGTGCAGGCCGCGTCTTTGGCCGCCGCCGGCCTTGCCGCCAGGAGGGCCAAAAACAGGGCCGCAAGAAGCAGCATATGAAAGGCCGCAATCAGCCAGAGCAGCAGATTGCCGGATGCTGCGAGAAAAGTCCGGCGGCCGATGGATGTCGTCATGATGATGTTCCGGTCACATGCCTTGTGGTTTCAAGCTCTACGCCCGGCTTGCGCATAATCCTTTAAGAGAATGCGTTAACGAAAGCTTAGAGTCTTCCTTGCTCCGGCAGGATGTTTCGATCCGACCAGAAAAGGCTCTACGCGCGCGGATGAGCGCGATCATACACCTCAAGCAGCCGCGATGCATCGACGCCGGTATAGACCTGTGTCGTCGACAGGCTGGCATGGCCGAGCAGCTCCTGGATGGTGCGCAGATCGCCGCCGCCGGCAAGCAGGTGGGTGGCGAAGGAATGGCGCAGCGCATGGGGCGTCGCCGTCTCCGGCAAGCCGAAGGCGCTGCGCAGCTTCTGCATGGCGCGCTGGATGATCGCCGGCTGCAACTTGCCGCCGCGGGCACCGCGAAACAGCGGCTCGCCGGGCTCGAGATGATAGGGGCAGAGCGTGCGGTATTTCTCGACCGCGTCGAAGACCACGGACAGCAGCGGCACCAGCCGCGTCTTGTTGCCCTTGCCGGTGATGCGCAGCGTTGTGGCGCCCTTTTGCAGGTCTGAGGGAATGAGATCGAGCGCTTCGGAGATGCGCAGGCCGCAGCCGTAGAGCAGCGTCATGACAGCCGCATCGCGGGCGGCGATCCAGGGTTCGTCATGAAGCTGGGCTTCGTTGCTGACGACGGTGATCGCCTGCGTGTCCGACAGCGGTTTCGGCAGCGATTTCGGCTGTTTCGGCGAACGGATCGCGCCGGCGCCGGCGGCATTGACCAGGCCCTTTTTTTCCAAATGGCGCAGCAGCGAACGAAGGCCGGCGAGATTGCGGCCTAGCGAGCGGGCGCCGGAGCCTTGCTTGCGCCGTGCGGCCAGGAAGGCGCGGAAATCGGCGGGACGCAGCTCCCTGATATCGCCAAGCGTCGCCGGGCCGGCGAGATGGCCGGTCAGGAAGGTCAGGAACTGGCGGGTGTCGCGCTCATAGGCATCGAGTGTATGCTCGGAAAGACGACGCTCGCGGGCGAGATTTTCGAGCCATGCGGCCCGTTCCGCCATCAGGCGCGGATCGGCGATAACAAGCAGTTCGTTCACGTCGCTGGCCTTGAATTTGCCTTCAAGTCCGCCAATTTGAAACAGGAACGGTTATGGAATTGCTAATGCCCGCCAAGCCTTTGTCATCCTTAGATCATATTCCACTGCGATAGCTTATAGCCCATAGACAGGATCTTTCATGGCACGGCGCGACTCCATGACGGCTTTCGGACAGCTCGCGGAAGCGATCGCTCTCGTTTCACAGGGAAAGCCCGGTCATATCGTCGATACGCTGATTGCCGAACGTGGCCAAAGGATCGTAAAAAATCCGCTCTGGCCGGTCATGCGGCCGTTCCTCTACATGCTGCTGCGCTACAACAAGGCGATCGAATTCGCCAATGCCGTCGCCAAGATGCCGGGTTTCCAGTCGTTCGAATATCTGAGCGACGTGCTGAAACTCGATATCGGCGTCACCAACGGCGAACGCATTCCCGATGCCGGCGGCTTCATTCTCGTCAGTAACCACCCCACCGGCATCGCCGACGGTGTCGCCGTGTTCGATCTCCTGAAGACGCGCCGGCCGGATATGATGTTCTTCGCCAATCGCGATGCGATCCGCGTCAATCCGCGGTTTGCCGAGATGATCATTCCCGTCGAATGGCGGGAGGAACACAAGAGCAAGCTCAAGGCGCGCGAGACGCTGCAATTGACCAACCACGCGGTCAGGGAAGGCAAGGCGACGGTGCTCTTCCCGTCAGGCCGCATCGCCTATTGGGCCAACGGCCGGCTGAACGAACGCCCGTGGAAGACCTCGGCCGTCGGGCTGGCGCGCAAATACAATCTGCCCATCCTTCCCGTCCACATGACGGCGCGCAATTCCGGCCTGTTCTACTGGCTGGCGAAGTGGTCGACCGAGCTCCGCGACATGACGGTCTTTCACGAGCTGTTGAACAAGCGCGGCGACCGTTTCGATTTCGTGATCGGCAACCTTATTCCGGCCGAACATCTGGACGGTGATCTCAACGATGTGACCAAGGCGCTGGAGAAACATACGGTGCACGATATGGCGGCGGATGGCGACGCGACCTTCGTGCCTGTCAGCCTCCCGGCTGCGGCAACGCCTCGCGAGCTTGCCGTTCCCGCAGTCTAATAGGTTTTGCCATGTCGGTCGACATCCGCGTGATCCGCGATCGATTGCCGCGGGAGATCGCCGACCTCGAAAGCGAGGCCCGGCGGGAGGGTCATCTCCATATCGCCCGCCTTATAGACGAATGGTCGGCCGGCGACATCAGGTTCGAGCGTGGCGGCGAGAGGCTGCTTGGCGCCTATGCCGGGGAGGCGCTTGCCGGCGTCGGGGGTGTGACCGTCGAACCCGCCCTATCGCAAGCGTTGCGGATGCGGCGTTTCTACGTCAGCCCTGAAATGCGCGGCCACGGCATCGGCCGGCTGCTGGCCTTGGCGCTGCTCAATCATGCGCGGGATTTCTGCAGTGTCGTCACCGTTCATCCGGGCAATCCCGGCGCAGCCAAATTCTGGGAGGCTCTCGGGTTCCGACCTCACGCGCCTGATGGCGATATGCTTTATGTCGAAATTGCCCGCATCCCCTCCGGTCGGGATGTTTCAGGCTCGTTCTTCACGTTTTAAGCTTCAGGCCCCGATCTCTTTGAGACGAATGGCCTGGCGGGCCAGCAGCCGCTCGACATCGGCAATATCGAGCGCCGAGAGCTTGGCGCCCGGCTTGCGCAGAGTGGCGGATTTGATGACGCCGCGCTTGGCAAGCACATATTTGCGGGAGGCAAGCCCGATGCCCTGCTGCTGCTCATAGCGGGCGAGCGGCAGATAGGCGTCGAAGATCTCGTGGGCGCGATCCGGATTTCCGGCTGCATAGCCCGCGACGACGCCGACCATCATCTCAGGATAACAGAAGCCGGTCATGGCGCCATCGGCGCCCCGGCCCATCTCTTCAGGCAGAAAAAGCCCGCCATTGCCGCAGAGGATGGAGATGCGCCGCATGGCGCCGCTATCGCTGGCGGCGCGGAGCGCGGTGATTTTTGAAAGGCCCGGCCAGTCCTCGTGCTTGAGCATGACGCAATTTTGCACCTCGTTGACGATGCGCTCGATCACCTTGGGCGCAATCGTCACATTGGTGGTGAGCGGATAATCCTGGAGCACGAAGGGTGTCTCGCCGAGGGCCTCGCCGACCGACTGGTAAAAGGCGAAAGCCTGGTCGTCGGTCTTGACGGTCCAGGGCGGCGCGACCATGACGCCGGCCGCACCTTCGCCCATGACGGCTTCGGCAAGTTCGCGCGTCGGCGCAAGTCCCGGCGCCGACACGCCGACAACGACGGGCAGCCGCCCGTCGAGGCGCTTCAGCACACGCTCGACCACCGTCCGCGATTCCTCGGCGGTCAGCTTCGGGGCCTCGCCGAGCTGGCCAAGCACCGTCAGGCCAGAGACGCCGGCGCCCTCGTAGAAATCGACCATGCTGTCGATGCTGCCGAGATCGAGCGCGCCGTCATCGGTGAACGGGGTTACGGCGATCACATAGACGCCCTTGGCATCTTCGGTCAGTCTGGCCATCGAGGCTCTCCAATTCAAGCGGCCGAAGAACAAAGGCTCCGGCATTTCGAACAATCCTTCCGGCAATCTATGCGGCCAATCGCTCGCCCGGCAAGCTTTTCGTAAGGGTGCCGGCGATCTCCGACGCCACACTCCTTGCCGACGCTCAGCCGTGTCTTTGCGGTTCCAATTGCATCGATTTGCGGGCATGGTCTCGCCCGATGAGCACAGATTCGTCCAATCTCTTTGGCGCGCTTTTCGACGCACCGCTCGCGAACCGAACGGTTCCCGTGCTGGTGCCGATGCCGGCGCCGAAACCCTATTCCTATTCGGTGCCTGAGGGCATGGCGGTCGAGCCCGGCTCGGTCGTGCAGGTGCCGCTCGGGCCGCGGCAGGTGATCGGCGTCGTCTGGGACGGCGGCGAGGATGGAGTGGACCCGAAGAAGCTCCGGCCGATCAGCCATGTCTTCGACTGCCCGCCGCTTACCCGGGAGATGCGCGATTTCATCGATTGGGTTGCGGCCTACACGCTCTCGCCGCCCGGCCTCGTCGCCCGTATGGCGCTGAGAGCCCCCAACGCCTTCGAGCCGGAGCCGATGGTGGAGGGGCTGAGATTCGTCGGCGGCGAACCGGAGCGGATGACGCCGGCGCGTGCCCGCGTGCTCGACACCGCCTCCGACGGTTTGTCCTGGACGCGCAGCGGCCTGGCGCATGCGGCTGGGGTCTCGACCAGCGTCGTCGACGGGCTGATCGCGCTCGGCATTTTTGAGACGATATTCCTGCCGCCGCCGCCGGTCGTGGCGATGCCGGATCCCGAATTTGCCGCCGCCCGCCTCGAAGGGTCGCAAAAAGAGGCGGCCGCGGAGATCGTTTCCGATGTCCGCAAGGGCGAATTTTCGGTGTCGCTGATCGACGGGGTGACCGGATCGGGCAAGACCGAGGTCTATTTCGAGGCGATCGCCGAGACGCTGAAACGCGGCAAGCAGGTGCTGATCCTACTGCCGGAGATCGCGCTGACGGCCAGTTTCATGGAGCGCTTCCAGGATCGCTTCGGGGCAAAACCGGCCGAATGGCATTCCGATCTGGCGCCGCGCATGCGCGAAAAGGTCTGGCGCCAGGCGGTGACCGGCGAAGTGCGCGTCGTGGCCGGCGCCCGCTCGGCGCTCTTCCTGCCCTTCGAGGATCTCGGCTTGATCATCGTCGATGAGGAGCACGATCCCGCCTACAAGCAGGAGGACCGCGTCTTCTACAATGCCCGCGACATGGCCGTGGTGCGCGGCCGGATCGGCGATTTTCCCGTCATCCTGGTGTCGGCGACGCCGTCGGTCGAAAGCCAGGTCAACGGGCAGAGTGGGCGCTACAGCACCGTCCACCTGCCGACGCGTTTCGGCGACGCAGCGCTGCCCGACCTGCATCTCATCGATATGCGCCGGCACGCGCCGGAACGCGGCGGCTTCCTGTCGCCGGTGCTGATCCGGGCGATCGGCAAGACGGTGGAAAAACGCGAACAGGCGCTGCTCTTTCTCAACCGGCGCGGTTATGCGCCGCTGACGCTCTGCCGGGTCTGCGGCCATCGCTTCCAATGCCCGCAATGTTCGAGCTGGCTGGTCGAGCATCGCTTCCGCAAGCAGCTGCAATGCCATCAATGCGGCCATGCCGAGCGCACGCCGGAGGCATGCCCCGAGTGCGGCACGCTCGACCATCTGGTTGCCTGCGGACCTGGAGTCGAGCGCATCGCCGAGGAGGTGGAGCGGCATTTTCCGGAAGCGCGGACGATCGTTCTCTCCTCGGATATCATGGGCGGGGTGAAGCGGCTGCGGCTGGAGCTGGAGGCGATCGCCAAGGGTGAGGCCGATATCGTCATCGGCACCCAGCTCGTCGCCAAGGGGCATAATTTTCCGCTGATGACGCTGGTCGGCATCGTCGACGCCGACCTCGGCCTTGCCAATGGCGATCCGCGCGCGGCCGAGCGCACCTTTCAGCTCCTGTCGCAGGTGACGGGCCGGGCCGGGCGCACCGGCCTCAAGAGCCATGGGCTGCTGCAGACTTACCAGCCGCAGCATCCCGTCATGCAGGCGATTGTCTCAGGCGATTCCGATGCCTTTTACGAGCGCGAGATCAGCGAACGCGAACGCGCTATATTGCCGCCCTTCGGCAGGCTCGCCTCGATCATCGTTTCGGCCGAAACCCGCCATGACGCGGAAAACCATGCGCGCGGCATGCGCAATGCAGCGCCGCAGGTATCCGGCATCTCGGTGCTCGGTCCGGCGGAAGCCCCGCTGGCGCTGGTGCGCGGGCGCCACCGCTTCCGCCTTTTGGTGCACGGCCGGCGCAACTCCGACATGCAGGGCTTTTTGCGGGCAATGCTGTCGCAATCGCCGAAGGAGCGCGGGTCTGTGCAGGTGCAGCTCGATATCGATCCGCAGAGTTTTCTCTAAAACGCCACGCCGCCATTTCCTCCCTTTCCGGCCCATGTCATAAAACACTGATTCTTCCGGGTGATTTGGGGCTGATGCATGGAGTTTTATTTTCCGACCGAGCTCGGCGAGCAACTCGCCTTTTGCTCCGCCGCCTTCACGGCGCTTGCCGGCTTCATCATGATGTTTGCACCGGGCCATAGCTTCCGTCTTCTCGGTCTGCAGGCGCAGGAGGGGCGGCCGGAGGGGTATGGGGAGGGGCGCTCGATGGGCGGTTTCTATCTCGGCTTTGGCTTGTCGGCGATCATGCTCGCCCAGGACTGGATTTACATGGCGCTCGGCGCCTCCTTTGCGATGGCGGCCTTTGCCCGTATTATCTCGATCCTGTCCGATAAGGGGAGTAGTCTCGTCAACTATTTACTCCTGGTTGTGCAAATTGCCTTGGCGGCGCTGCCGCTGCTTTATGTATTCGGCTTCACCCAGACATGACTCTCGCGGCCGGCTAACGGCTTCCCCGGCCGGCTTCCAGGCCGTTGCGCAATTTTGCGAACAGAAATTCATGTGAAAGGCGTATTCGGGCATTACGCGTGTTGCGAGTCCGAACATCCTATGTTAGACGGACCCCGAATTTCGGAAGAAGCAAGAGGCTTCTCTTGTGGTTTCTGGGGGAAATCAAAACGAATTCAAGATCATAGGTTCGGCGTCCGCCGAGAGCCGGATTTTGGGTTGAAATCAGGGAAATTTGTGCCAGTGGCAGACACGTCCCAGCTTACATCTGGTGTTGCCGAGCGCTATGCCTCGTCGCTTTTCGAACTGGCGCTCGAGCAGGGCGCCGTCGACAGCGTAACCGCCGATCTTGACCGTTTCCAGGCAATGCTGGATGAGAGCGCTGACCTGAAGCGCTTCGTCGCAAGCCCGGTTTTTTCCGCCGAGGACCAGCTGAAGGCGATCGTCGCCATCAGCGAGAAGGCCGGAATCAGCGGCTTCTTCGCCAATTTCCTGAAGGTCGTGGCGCGCAACCGCCGCCTGTTCGCCCTGCCGGGCATGATCAAGGCCTTCCGCATCATCGCCGCGAACCATCGCGGTGAAATCTCCGCCGAGGTCACCTCGGCGCATGCGCTTTCGCAAGCGCAGGAAACCGAATTGAAGGTGGCACTCAAGAGCGTTACCGGCAAAGACGTGACGATTGCCGTCACGGTTGATCCGTCAATTCTTGGTGGTCTGATCGTCAAGGTCGGGTCCCGCCAGATTGATACGTCTCTTCGTACCAAACTCTCCACTCTTAAGCTCGCATTGAAAGAGGTTGGCTGATGGATATCCGCGCCGCGGAAATTTCCGCAATTCTCAAAGACCAGATCAAAAATTTCGGCAAAGAGGCAGAGGTCTCGGAAGTCGGCCAGGTTCTCTCCGTCGGTGACGGTATCGCCCGCGTCTACGGTCTGGACAATGTCCAGGCCGGTGAAATGGTCGAGTTCCCGGGCGGCATCCGCGGCATGGCGCTGAATCTCGAATCCGATAATGTCGGCGTCGTCATCTTCGGCTCCGACCGCGACATCAAGGAAGGCGACACCGTCAAGCGGACCGGCGCCATCGTCGACGTCCCGGTCGGTCCGGAACTGCTCGGCCGCGTCGTCGACGCGCTCGGCAACCCGATCGACGGCAAGGGCCCGATCAACGCGACGCGCCGTTCGCGCGTCGACGTCAAGGCTCCCGGCATTATTCCGCGCAAGTCGGTTCATGAGCCGATGTCGACCGGCCTCAAGGCCATTGACGCGCTGATCCCGGTCGGCCGCGGCCAGCGCGAGCTGGTCATCGGCGACCGCCAGACCGGCAAGACCGCTATTCTTCTCGATGCCTTCCTCAACCAGAAGGCCATTCACGACAACGGCCCGGAAGGCGAGAAGCTTTACTGCGTCTACGTCGCCATCGGCCAGAAGCGCTCGACCGTTGCCCAGTTCGTCAAGGTGCTCGAAGAGCGCGGCGCGCTGAAGTATTCGATCATTGTCGCGGCGACCGCTTCCGATCCGGCGCCGATGCAGTATCTGGCTCCGTTTGCCGGCTGCGCGATGGGCGAATATTTCCGCGACAACGGCATGCATGCGCTGATCGGTTACGACGACCTGTCGAAGCAGGCCGTTTCCTACCGCCAGATGTCACTGCTGCTGCGCCGCCCGCCGGGCCGCGAAGCCTATCCGGGCGACGTTTTCTACCTCCACTCGCGGCTGCTCGAGCGCGCTGCGAAAATGAACGACGACCAGGGCGCCGGTTCGCTGACCGCTCTTCCGGTCATCGAAACGCAGGGCAACGACGTGTCGGCCTTCATTCCGACCAACGTCATCTCGATCACCGACGGCCAGATCTTCCTTGAAACCGACCTGTTCTACCAGGGTATCCGCCCGGCCGTGAACGTCGGTCTGTCGGTTTCCCGCGTCGGTTCGTCGGCGCAGATCAAGGCGATGAAGCAGGTTGCCGGTTCGATCAAGGGCGAGCTCGCCCAGTATCGCGAAATGGCCGCCTTCGCCCAGTTCGGTTCGGACCTCGATGCTGCGACACAGCGCCTGTTGAACCGCGGTGCACGCCTGACCGAACTTCTCAAGCAGCCGCAGTTCTCGCCGCTGAAGACGGAAGAGCAGGTCGCGGTGATCTTCGCTGGCGTCAACGGCTTTCTAGACAAGCTGCCGGTTGCTTCGGTCGGCAAGTTCGAACAGGGCTTCCTCTCTTATCTGCGTTCGGAGGGCTCCGCCATCCTCGACGCGATCCGCACGGAAAAGGCAATCAGCGATGATACCAGGGGCAAGCTCACTGCTGCTCTCGATAGCTTCGCAAAGTCTTTCGCGTAATCAGGCCCTAAGTTAGGACGGATCACGGATGCCTTCACTTAAGGATCTGAAAAACCGGATCGCCTCCGTCAAGGCGACGCAGAAGATCACCAAGGCGATGAAAATGGTCGCCGCGGCGAAGCTTCGGCGTGCGCAGGAGGCGGCCGAGGCCGCCCGGCCTTATTCGCAGCGCATGGGTGCGGTGCTGGCGAACATCGCCAAGGCCGTTACCGATGCGGACGGCGCGCCGACACTGATGACCGGGACCGGCAAGGACCAGGTTCATCTGCTGGTGGTCTGCACGGCCGAACGCGGTCTTTGCGGCGGCTTCAACTCGCAGATCGCCCGATTCGCCCGCGAGCATGTGCGCAAGCTGGTTGCCGAGGGCAAGACAGTGAAGATCTTCACCGTCGGCAAGAAAGGTTACGACATCCTTCGCCGCGAATATGCTTCGCTGATCATCGAGCGCAAGGAATTGCGCGACGTCAAGAAGATCGGCTTCGAGAATGCGGACCAGATCGGCAAGCGCATCATCGAGATGTACGAGGCTGGCGAATTTGACGTCTGCACGCTGTTCTATTCCGAGTTCAAGTCGGTGATCAGCCAGATTCCGACGGCGCAGCAGCTCATCCCGGCTTCGACGGGCGCAGTGCAGGCCGAAGATGCGGCGCATGCCGGCGCGGTCTACGAATATGAGCCGGATCCGGCTTCGATCCTCGAAGACCTGATCCCGCGCAACATCTCCGTCCAGATCTTCCGCGCGCTCCTCGAGAACGTCGCCGGCGAAATGGGCGCCAAGATGAGCGCCATGGACAATGCGACGCGTAATGCCGGTGAGATGATCAACAAACTGACGCTGAGCTACAACCGCCAGCGTCAGGCGCAGATCACCAAGGAACTCATTGAAATCATTTCGGGCGCGGAAGCGCTCTGAGGCTAGGAAAAGAGGGTCAGAAAATGGCTGAGGCAGCTACCCCCAAGATCGGCTCTGTCGGCAGGGTCACACAGGTTATCGGCGCCGTCGTTGACGTTGCTTTCGAAGGCGAACTGCCGAAGATCCTGAACGCGCTGGAAACCACCAACAATGGCGTCCGTCTGGTTCTCGAAGTTGCACAACACCTTGGCGAGAATGAAGTCCGTACGATTGCGATGGACTCGAGCGAAGGTCTCGTGCGCGGCCAGGAAGTCAGCGATACCGGCGCTCCTATCATGGTTCCGGTCGGCAACGAGACGCTCGGCCGTATCATGAACGTCATCGGCGAGCCGGTCGACGAAGCTGGCCCGCTCGTCACTGCGCACAAGCGCGCCATCCACCAGGATGCGCCGTCCTATGTCGAGCAGTCGACGGAAGCGCAGATCCTCGTCACCGGCATCAAGGTCGTCGACCTTCTGGCGCCCTATGCACGCGGCGGCAAGATCGGTCTGTTCGGCGGCGCCGGCGTCGGCAAGACCGTCCTGATCATGGAACTGATCAACAACGTCGCCAAGGCGCATGGTGGTTACTCGGTTTTCGCGGGCGTCGGTGAACGTACCCGTGAAGGCAACGACCTCTACCATGAAATGATCGAATCCAACGTCAACAAGCATGGCGGCGGCGAAGGCTCGAAGGCCGCGCTGGTTTACGGCCAGATGAACGAACCGCCGGGCGCCCGCGCCCGCGTCGCTCTGACCGGCCTGACGGTTGCCGAACATTTCCGCGACCAGGGTCAGGACGTTCTGTTCTTCGTCGACAACATCTTCCGCTTCACCCAGGCAGGTTCCGAAGTGTCGGCTCTGCTCGGCCGCATCCCGTCGGCCGTCGGTTATCAGCCCACGCTCGCAACCGACATGGGCCAGATGCAGGAACGCATCACCACGACGACGACCGGCTCGATCACCTCGGTCCAGGCCATTTACGTTCCGGCCGACGACTTGACCGACCCGGCGCCGGCAACCTCGTTCGCGCATCTTGACGCGACGACGGTTCTGTCGCGCTCGATCGCCGAAAAGGGCATCTACCCCGCCGTCGATCCGCTCGACTCCACCTCGCGCATGCTCGACCCGATGGTCGTCGGCGAAGAGCATTACGAGGTCGCCCGTAAGGTCCAGTCGACGCTGCAGCGCTACAAGGCCCTGCAGGATATCATCGCCATTCTGGGTATGGACGAACTGTCCGAAGAGGACAAGATTGCCGTTGCCCGCGCCCGCAAGATCGAGCGTTTCCTGTCGCAGCCGTTCTTCGTCGCCGAAGTCTTCACCGGCTCGCCGGGCAAGCTGGTTGCTCTGGAAGACACGATCAAGGGCTTCAAGGGCCTCGTCAACGGCGAATACGATCACCTGCCGGAGGCTGCCTTCTACATGGTCGGCTCGATGGAAGAAGCGGTCGAAAAGGCCAAGAAGCTCGCAGCTGCTTGATGAGCGACGCGCTGGACGAGATATTCTGCTGCGATCCTCTGAAAGGGGTCGTGGCGGATCTTCCGGAACCAGCCGCGCCGACCATCTATCGCGCCGATAACGGCGTGCTGATGATGGTGGTTGGTCTGGTTCAGAGCGAGGAAGGCCTCGGCTATCTCGACCAGGCGATAATGCACTGCCCGTTCTGCGGGACCCAATTGCAAGATGCGAAAGCCATAGCCGAGAAGGTAAGTCACTGATGGCTGACAATTTCAACTTTGAGCTCGTTTCGCCGGAGCGTCTGCTGCTGTCGGAGATGGTGACTGAAGTCGTCATTCCTGCGACTGAAGGCGAAATGACCGTCATGGCGCACCATGCGCCGACGATGACGACGATCAAGCCGGGTGTCGTGAGCGTGCGTTCGGCCTCCGGCAAGAAGCAGGACTATGTCGTGTTCGGCGGTTTTGCCGATATCCTGCCGACCGGCTGCACATTGCTTGCCGAATCAGCGGTTCCGGTCGAGGAACTCCACAAAGACGAACTGACCCGCCGCATCGAGGCCGCTCGCAAGGAGCTCGAAGATACCGAGCTGCACGAACGCAAGTCGAAACTCGAGCACTTCATCATGGAACTGACGCATCTGAATGGCGTCGTCCAGCAGGATTGATCGCAATCGATTTTTCGATAGTGAAAAGGCGGCTCAACAGCCGCCTTTTTTGTGTCTGCTCGTCTCCAGGGATCCGGCGGACAATGTCTGACGGCGGGTTCAAATGAACAAGCGGCCTTCGCCGCCACGCCGGATCGTCTCAGAAGCCGGTGCCGCCACGCAGCTCGATGACGAGCGTCTTCAGCAGAATCTTCAGGTCGAGCAACAGACTGAAATTCTTGACATAATAGATATCGCAGGCAATGCGGGCGCGAGCTTGCAACGGTCGCGCCGTCGGGCCCCGCCAGCCGCGTGTCTGCGCTAGGCCGGTGATGCCGGGGCGCATGATGTGGCGCTGGTGGTAGTGCGGCACCAGCTCTTCGTAGAGCCTGCCGGCTGCGCGCATGTTGATCGCATGGCATCGCGGACCGACCAGCGACATATCGCCCATGAGGACATTGAAAAGCTGCGGCAGCTCGTCGATATTCGTCCGTCTGAGGACCGCGCCAATGCCGGTCATCCGGCTATCGCCCTTGACGGTCTGCTGAATGCCGCTCGGATCACAATCGTCGGTGCGCATCGAGCGGAATTTGAAGACCGTGATCTTCCGTCCGTTCAGTCCCCAGCGGATCTGCCGGAAGAATATCGGGCCGCCATCGTCGAGTTTGATGAAGAGAGCAATCGCCAGAAAAAACGGCGCGAGCACGATGAGGGCGCTGCCTGAGGCGACAATGTCGAACAGCCGCTTCACGCCCAGCCGTACAGCCATCTTTCTTTCGACAGGCGAAAAGCTATCCGGCTGGCGAATGTTGGAGTTCGCGATAACCAGGGTCTTGGTTTTGTCCTGACGCTGAGACGGATCGAAGCGTGAATTCGTCTTCGAAGTAAAAGCATTCATTACGCAAGGTCCACAAGTTTAGATGCGATACTGAACTACCGGGAGACAGATACATCGTCACGTAACGTTTGTCATCGGTATAAAAAAGAATTTCGTAACCCTAAAGAAGCCAAAAATGGGAGTATTTCGCGTTAACCTTAACGCCTGTAGTTGCGTTGAATGAAAGCTTATACTTTGAAAGGAGTAGCCCGATCGGATGGGCATGATGTCAGTCGGTTGCCGAGGTCGATCGCCGGTTTCTCCAGCAGGTGGTAGCTGAGGCTGGCGACGAGAAGGACGAGCGCTGCCGCCAGTCCGCAGGACTGCAGCCAGCCCGTGACGACATTTTCCGAGGAGACGCCGAACGAACCAGGGTCGAGCCTTTGGATCGATATCAGGATGATCTCCTGCCAGACATAGATGCCGAAGGAGATCTTTGCGATGTAGCGGACGGGCGCATTGTCGAGTAGCCTGCCCAGACGTTGCGAATGGCAGAGCGAAACGAGCGCCGTTGCGATTGCCAGCGGAAAGACCGGGAAGCCATAGGGGATATCGAGCCAGCCGTAAGCTTCAGGGGTGCCGCCCGGCGATATGACGAGGCGGTAGCCGGCAACGGCGAGGGTGAGCAGCGCTGCGGCATCGAACCAGAAGGAGGACCGCCTTCTCAGCATGATCTCGATGCCGGCGGCCAGCGCGCCGAGGGCGAAGACGGCGAAGAAGCCGATCGGATTATATCTCGGCATCCACTCTTTCGCCCCACCCTGCAGGCCGTACTGCCAGCCGCGTCCGATGTCGTCGAGCGGAAAGATGGTGAGGATCAGCAGATGGGCGAGGACGACGCCTGCGACGACGCAAAGCCAGGCCAAGCGGGCAAGCAGCGGACGCTGCCTGAGGAGAGGCAAACGAAACAGCAGGAGAAAGCAGACCGGCAGGAGCACATAGCTGGTGACCTCGAAGGGAATGGACCAGAGCGGGCCGTCGGCTTCGACCGGAAAAAACGTGCGCCAATGCCACTGGCTCATGAACAGCAGCCCGGAGACGTAGCGAAGCGTGAGTTCCGGCGTCAGCGGCAGGGCAAGCAGTGTCAGGCTGAGGACGAAGCTGACGGTTGCTGCCACCCAGAAGCCCGGCGCGATACGCGCCGCCCTGCGGATCGTGTAATGGCGGAGGCTCGGCATCTCGCCGCCGCCGTCGAGCGCGCGCCAGAAGGGATGAGAAAGAAGAAAGCCGCTGAGCACGAAGAAGATGGCAACGCCGAAATTGCCGAAGCGGAGGATCTGCGCAGTCGTTCCCAGTTCGTCGGGAATTCTGCGCATATCCAGCCGGAGCGCGAGATGGTGGGCAAGCACCAGCAGACAAGCCGTCGCGCGCAGAAAGTCCGCTCCGGCCAATCTCTCCTGTTGTCGCATCTGTCCCTCGCCTTATAGCTCAAGACTTTGCCGCGGAACGCCGCGGCGGGCAAGGCCAGGGCTGGACTCAGGCCAGCAGGTCGTTGGTATAATAGGTGGAAAAGTCCGGCTTCTCCTTGAGTGCGGCGCCATTCGCATCGACCAGAATGCCGTTCTCGACCAGGAAGCCGCCGATAGCATCGGCCTTGGCCGGATCGAGGGTGCCGATCACACCGGCCTGGGATTTCAGGAAGTGTCCTTCGATCAATGCCTTTTGCGAAGCTTTCACCAATTCGGCGTTCATCAGCGCGCCGTTGCTCTCCGCTATCAGCAGCGCGCAGGCTTCGTCGGGATGATCAACGGAATAGGCATAACCCTTTCGCGTCGCCTGAATGAAAGCGCGGGCATTTTCCCGATTGGCCGAAAGATAGGTGTCGCTGGAGACGATGACCGTGGTTTGCTCGTCGGGAATGCCGTAGTCGGAATAGTGGAAGCGGGCGATCTTCCGGTTTTCCAGTTCGGCGGCGACGCCTTCCCAGGTATAGATCTCCAGGGTGAAATCGATCGAGCCATTGTCCAGCGCTTCATAGGCGGAGGTGCCGAGCGTGACGGTCTTGACCTCGCCTTTGCCGCCATCGTTGCGGATCATCGCGGAGATCAGCGCGCTCTCCCAGGTGCCGCCGAATCCGCCATAGGTCTTGCCGTCGAGATCCCTTGGGCTCTTGATGTCGTCGCGTCCGCCCTTGAAGATCAGGCGTGCTGTTTCAGTCTGGACGACGCCGTAGACCATCTTCACGTCACCGCCGGCGGCGCGCTGCGTGATGGCCTCGATCTCGCTGCTGATCCCGAAGTCGGCGACGCCGTTCGATACCAGCGTTCCGGCACTCGTATCGGCATAGGGTAGAATGTCGACATCGAGGCCCGCGGCGGCATAAAAACCCTTCGCCTTGGCGACATAGATGCCGATATGGTTGGTGTTGGGCGTCCAGTCGAGTGCGATGCGAGCCTTTGCGGGCGCCGACTGGGCGAAGGCCGGGCGGCCGACAAGGCCTGCCGCGATGGCGGCGAAAATCGTCTGGCGACGGGTGAGAAGCAGCATGATGACCTCCTCAGGTCTCTAGAGCATGGTGCCGA
Organism: Rhizobium sp. 268; assembly: GCF_036571585.1. Classification (NCBI taxonomy): domain Bacteria; kingdom Pseudomonadati; phylum Pseudomonadota; class Alphaproteobacteria; order Hyphomicrobiales; family Rhizobiaceae; genus Rhizobium; species Rhizobium sp. 268. Next base: position 367,923 of record NZ_JAPPSO010000006.1, read on the forward strand.
AAGTGTGCGCGGTTTTCGGCGTCATGATCTAACTCTTTAGTTCAGAACAGGATGCAGATTTTAGGCCGACCGGCCTAAGATCATCCTGTTCCAGCGGATGAAGCAGGGTCTGCAGGATTTCGGTTTCGATCGCCTGGGCCGCCGGCGAGCCGAGATCGGCAAGGCTTCTGGGGCGGGGCAGGGGAACGCGGAATTCTCGAATGATGCGCGCCGGGCGGGCCGAAAGCACATAGATGCGGTCGGAGAGGAACACCGCCTCGCGGACATCATGGGTGATCAGCAGCGCCGTCCAGCGGTGTTCGGTCCACATGCCCTGCAGCCACTCCTGGATCTGCGTGCGCGTCAGCGCGTCGAGCGCGCCGAAAGGCTCGTCGAGCAGCAGCATGTCCTGGGTCTGGACGACGGTGCGCAGCAGAGCGGCGCGCTGGCGCATGCCGCCCGATAGTTCGGACGGATAATGGTGTTCGAAGCCGGCAAGGCCGAAGCGCTCGAACAAAGGCGCCACAGCGGCGCGGGCCGCGCGGCGGCTCTTGCCTTTTACCTCGAGGCCGAGGGCCGCATTGTCGATGATCCGGCGCCAGGGCATCAGCGCATCACGCTGCGGCATGAAGGCGAAGGAATGCGGCGCTTCCTCAAGCGGCGCGCCATTGAAAAGCACCGAGCCGGAATCGGGTCGAAGCGACTGCGTCAGCAATCGCAGCACCGTCGATTTTCCCGAGCCGGACGGGCCGACGATCGAAACGAACTCGCCGTTCCCGACGCCGAGCGAAATATCGCCCAGTACCTGCATGCCGTCGAAAGATTTCGCGATATTGCGCAGTTCGACCATTTTGTCGCTCATCGGCGCCGCTCCCCGGATGGCTGCCAGGGCATAAGGAGGCGCTCTATCAAGAGTGTTAGGCCGAACAGGCAAAGGGTCAGCACGGCGCTGACGACGACGGCGGCGAGCACGAGATCGGGACGGAAATTGTTCTTGGCGTTGAGGATATAGATGCCGAGGCCGCTTGCGGCGCCGGCATATTCGGCAAAGATCGCGCCGACGACGGCATAGGTGATCGAGATCCTCAGGCCGGCGAAGAAATAGGGCAGCGCCGAGGGAAGCCGTGCCAGGCGGAAAATGCGCCAGCGGCTCGTCTTCATCGAATGCAGCAATTCGGCGATGTCGCGGTCGGTCGATTCATAGCCTTGCAGCAGGGCGACGAGCAGCGGAAAGAAGGTGACGAGCGCCACCAGCAGGATCTTCGGCAAAAGGCCGAAACCGAACCATAAGACGACGAGCGGCGCAATCGCCACCAGCGGCAGGGTCTGGCTGGCGATGAAGATCGGCAGCAATGCCCGGCGCATGAATGGCATGAAATCCATGAGGATCGAAGAGGTGAAGGCGAAGGCAAGCGACAGCGCGAAACCGCCGAGCGTCGCACCAAGCGTCGGCCAGGTGTTTGATATCAGCGCCTCACGGTTCAGCCAGCCCTGGATAACGATGCGCGAAGGCGCCGGCAGAATGGAAGGCTTGATGCCGGAAAGATCGACATAGAGTTCCCATGCCGCCAAAAAGGCGCAGCCCGCGAGCAAGGCGGGGAACCCCCGATAGAGAGCGGCGCGGAGCGCGGAAAGGTGCGAACCCGATGGTTGCGGCGATGTCATCAGCGTTTGATTTCGGTCTCGATGCCTAGCCGGCCGCGATAGGGATCGAGCGTTTTGACGGCATCGCGAATGATGCCGACGACATTGCCGGACATCGGATAAAGTGACACTTCTGCGCCTGAGAACATCTGAACCTCGCTCCGCTGGCATTACCCAGATCAGCTTTAAAGGGTCCAGAGGCTAGCGCCTCATATCTCAGCCCCGGCAATACGGAGCTCCCCTGTTATTTCGTCGGAAACTATCACCCGTGTTTTCTTCCCGCAACCGCAAATTTGGGAACCCGTCCGCACGGTCGGAAAAGCTCTGTTGTGAGGGAAACACCCGAGCGGGATCCCGCTCGGGTGTTCCTCGGTGGGCCCGTACCTGCCGGGAACGGGACCGCAGCTTGCTGCCTCTGGCGGCAATATCGGCGTAAGGGGTGCCAGCGCCCTTATCGGAGTAAGAGCGGGAGCGCCCGATCGGGCTTTACGATCGCAGAAGCAAAGGGTATAAGACCTCAACCAATATTGAGGTCAAGAGGCGATGGATGGTATTTCGGCAGCGCCGCTCGGAAAGCTCCTGACTGTCGGCGAAGTGGCGGAACGCAGCGGCCTTGCCGTCTCGGCGCTGCATTTTTACGAGACCAAGGGTTTGATCTCGAGCATCCGCTCCCGCGGCAATCAGCGCCGCTACGGGCGCGATGTGCTTCGCCGCCTCGGCATCATCAAGGTGGCACAGCGTGTCGGCATTCCGCTTTCGGAAATCCAGGCGGCGTTCCAGTCCCTGCCGCAGGGGCGCACGCCGACCGTCGCCGATTGGCAGACGCTGTCGGCGCGATGGAAGGACGATCTCGACGCACGAATCAATCGGCTCAGTCTGCTGCGCGACCGCCTGACCGGCTGCATCGGCTGCGGCTGCCTGTCGATCGAAAGCTGTCCGTTGCGCAATCCCTGTGACCGGCTCGGCAGGGAAGGGCCGGGTGCGCGGCTTCTGGAGACCGAAAACGAGCTCGTTGTTTAGTCCTGGATCTCCCCGGAAAGATCGATGCCTGCCTTTCTTTCGGTCGGTGTGCTCATATGTTAAGGGCAGGTGACGCATCCGAGGAGGACGGCTTCGTGTTTCATCCCAGACTGTTTGAAAATCGTAATGTCGTCGTCACCGGCGCCGGCCGCGGCATCGGCCTCGAAGTCGCTCGGCAGTTTCTGGATTGCGGCGCGAAAGTGATCGTCCATACCGGGCGCAAGCCGGGGCGGGACCTGCCGGATTTCCTGCTGACGGCTGAATCGGAAAGACGGGCGCTGCTGCTGCATGCCGATTTCTCTGCCGCCGGCGGTGCGGTGCAATTTGCCGACGATGTTCTGGCTTTCTTCGACAGGGTGCATGTGCTCGTCAACAATGCCGGCACCATGCTCGGCCGTTTTCCCGCTGCGACGCTGACCGATGCCGAATATGAAGCGGTCATACGGCTGAACCAGACCTCGGTAGTGGCGCTGACGCGCGCATTGCTGCCGGCATTGAAGGCGGCCGAGGGTGCTGCCGTCGTCAACACCGTTTCGATCTCGGCGCTCACCGGTGGCAGCCCCGGCTCGTCGATCTATTCGGCCTCGAAAGCCTTCGTTGCGACCTATTCCAAGGCGCTTGCCCGCGAGCTTGCCCCGGATGGCATCCGCGTCAACTGCGTCTCGCCGGGAACGATCGAGACGGATTTCCACGAGCGCTATTCCTCCAGAGAAAAGCTGGAGCAGACCCGGAAATCCATCCCCCTGCAGCGGCTTGGCACGGCAGAGGATTGCGCTCCCGCCTATCTGTTCCTGGCGGCTCCCTTACTCTCGGGATACATTACCGGCCAGGTGATCGAGATCAACGGCGGACAGCTTATCTGCTGATTTACTTGGACCTTTTTTGGCATTTCATCACTATTGACCAATTCGTTTGTGCGAATATGCTATTGTTCTGATCTACCAAATCGCCTCCCTTCCGAGATATCGAATGCCGTTGCCTAAACCGGAGCCGGGGATGACCGGCCAGGACTTGCACATACTCGCCGGAAAAGCCCATGAAGCGAGCGATCTGCTGAAGGCTTTGGCGCATCACACCCGATTGCTGATCCTCTGCATCCTGGCAAAAGAGGAGCGGACGGTCGGTGAAATCGAGAATATTCTCGGCATTCAGCAGGCGATGGTTTCGCAGCAGCTTGCGCGTTTGAGGCTCGAAGGCCTAGTCAATACGCGCCGCCAAGGCAGGCTGGTTTATTACAGTATCGGCAATGTCAGCGTGCTTGCCTTCCTCGAATCTCTGTTCGATCTTTTTCCCGCTGCGGAAAACTGTTAAAGCGCGTCGCCTTAACTTGATTCATTCCCTTGCGGAGCACGGTTGCTGTGTCGAAGATGAGGCCGGACGCGAAATGTCGCGGGAGCCCGGATGATCGACAAGCTGGAATTCTTCATCGCCCTAGCCAATGAAAAGCATTTCGGCCGCGCTGCGGAGGAGTGCGGGATTTCGCAGCCGACGCTTTCGGCCGCGATCCGGCAGCTCGAGGATCAGCTCGGGGTCATGCTGGTGCAGCGCGGTTCGCGTTTTCAAGGGCTGACGCCGGAGGGGCAGCGCGTGCTGGAATGGGCCCGGCGCATCGTCGGCGACGCGCGCACCATGCGCGAGGAAATGCGCGCCGCCCGCCGCGGCCTTTCCGGCCACATTCGCCTTGCCGCCATTCCGACGGCGCTCGCCATGCTTTCGCGCATTACCACGCCTTTTCAGGAACGGCATCCCGGCGTCACCTTCTCGATCGTCTCGCGCAATTCGCTGCAGGTGCTGAGCATGCTCGAAAACCTCGAAATCGATGCGGGCATCACCTATCTCGAAAACGAGCCGCTCGGCCGTGTCACCAGCGTTCCGCTCTATGCCGAGCGCTATCATCTGATCACGGCTGCGGGCAGCCCGCTCTCCGATCGCGACAATGTGACATGGAAAGAGGTCGGCGATCTTCGGCTTTGTCTATTGACCGCCGACATGCAGAACCGCCGAATCATCAATCGGCACCTGACGGAAGCCGGTGCCACGGTGCATCCGACGCTCGAATCCAACTCGATGATCGTGCTGTTCTCGCATGTTCGAACCGGCCGCTGGGCGAGCATCATGCCGCGCAATGTCGCCAAGTCTTTTGGTTTCCCGGTGGAAATCCGGATGATTCCGATCGTCGAGCCGGAGGCCCATCATCTCGTCGGCCTTGTCGCGCCCTATCGCGAGCCCTTCACGCCGCTGGTCTCTGCCTTGCTGCATGAAGCGCGGGTGCTCGTGCGAGATGAAGAACTCTGATAGAAAAAAACTATCGTTCCACAGGATAGCTTTATTGATCCCTGGCGGCTTCCCTGAGATGCTTGCGGCGGATGGTGCTCGGCTGGAGGGGCCGCCATTCCGCAACGAGCAAGCCGTCGGGAGGGCTACCTTATGACCATTTATATCGCCGAAGGCGATATTGCCGCGCGCACTCGTGCGATCATTGCCGATCTTCGCTTCCTCGAAGGGCCGCTGCTTCCCATTCTACACGAGGTTCAGGACGAATTCGGTTATATCCCGCAGGAAGCCGTGCCCGTGATCGCGGAGGAACTGAACCTCTCCCGTTCCGAGGTGCATGGCGTCGTGACTTTCTATCATGATTACCGCGACCACCCCGCCGGCCGGCATGTGCTGAAGCTCTGTCGCGCCGAGGCCTGTCAGTCGATGGGCGGCGATGCGCTGGCCGAGCGCGTCAAGACGCTGCTTGGCATCGATTTTCATCAAACGATGCTCGACGGCAGCGTGACGCTGGAGCCGGTCTACTGTCTCGGGCTCTGCGCCTGCGCGCCATCGGCGATGCTCGATGGCGAGGTCTATGGCCGGGTTGACGATCAGCTGGCGGCGGAACTCGTTGCGGAGGCACGCCGATGAGCATCAAGATTTATGTTCCGCGAGATGCCGCCGCGCTGGCGCTCGGCGCCGAAAAGGTGGCAAAGGCGATTGCCCAGGAGATCGCCGCCCGCGGCCTCGGTGCCGAGATCGTGCGCAACGGCTCGCGCGGAATGTTCTGGCTGGAACCGCTTGTCGAGGTCGAGGTCGCCGGCAAACGCATCGGTTACGGACCGGTGAAAGCAAAGGATGTGCCTGCATTGTTCGACGCCGGGATGATGACCGGCGGCGATCACCCGCTCTGTCTCGGGGAGGTTGAAGACCTCCCGTTCCTGAAGGAACAGACCCGCCTAACATTCGCCCGCTGCGGCATCACCGATCCACTGTCGTTGGCCGACTACGAATCGCATGGCGGCCTGGCCGGCCTTCGCCGGGCCGTTTCGATGACATCCGCCGAAGTCGTCAAGGAAGTCACCGATTCCGGCCTGCGCGGACGCGGCGGCGCCGGCTTTCCCACTGGGATCAAGTGGAAGACTGTTCTCGATGCCCCGGGGGACCGCAAATATATCGTCTGCAATGCCGATGAGGGTGACAGCGGCACCTTTGCCGACCGGATGATCATGGAGGGTGATCCCTTCGTGCTGATCGAGGGCATGGCGATAGCCGGCCTCGCCACCGGAGCGACCAAAGGCTACGTCTACACCCGTTCTGAATATCCTCATGCCATCGCAGTGATGACCGAAGCCGTCGGCATCGCGCGTCAGGCCGGGATACTCGGCCCGTCGGTGCTCGGCTCGGGCCGCGCCTTCGATATCGAGGTGCGCACCGGCGCCGGTGCCTATGTCTGCGGCGAGGAGACGGCCCTTTTGAACAGCCTCGAAGGCAAGCGCGGCGTCGTGCGCGCCAAGCCGCCGCTGCCGGCGCATCAGGGGCTGTTCAACTGTCCGACCGTCATCAACAATGTGATCTCGCTCGCCTCCGTGCCGGTGATCATGGAGAAGGGCGCCGCCTTCTATCGCGATTTCGGCATGGGCCGCTCGCGTGGCACCATTCCGCTGCAGATCGCCGGCAATGTCAGATATGCCGGTCTTTACGAAACGGCCTTCGGTCTTTCGCTCGGAGACATCGTCGACCGAATCGGCGGTGGCACCGCGACGGGGCGGCCGATCAAGGCCGTGCAGGTCGGCGGACCGCTTGGGGCCTATTTCCCTCGGGCATTGTTCGACACGCCGTTCGACTACGAAGCTTTCGCCGCCAAGGACGGGCTGATCGGCCATGCCGGCCTCGTCGTCTTCGACGACAGCGCCGATATGCTGAAGCAGGCGCGCTTCGCCATGGAATTCTGCGCCGTCGAAAGCTGCGGCAAGTGCACGCCCTGCCGCATTGGCTCGACGCGCGGCGTCGAGACGGCCGACAAGATCGCCCATGGTATCGAGCCGGAGAAAAACCGGGCGCTGCTCGCCGATCTCTGCAACACGATGAAATTCGGCTCGCTCTGTGCGCTCGGCGGCTTCACCCCCTATCCCGTCATGAGCGCCATGACGCATTTCCCGGAGGATTTTTCGCCGGCGCCGATGGTGGAGGCAGCTGAGTGATGATCTTCCAAGCCCCATGCCGTGATCTGCTCAATTCCATTTCCGTACAGGAGGCCGACCATGTCTCTCATCCATGAAATCGACTACGGCACTCCCGCTTCTACATCCGAGGTGATGGTGACGCTCACCATCGATGGGCAGCAGATCAGCGTGCCGGAGGGCACCTCGATCATGCGCGCTTCGATGGAGGCCGGCATCGAGGTGCCGAAGCTCTGCGCCACCGACATGATCGATGCCTTCGGTTCCTGCCGGCTCTGTCTCGTCGAGATCGAGGGCCGCAACGGTACGCCGGCCTCCTGCACGACGCCGGTGGCGGCCAATATGGTGGTGCACACGCAGACAGGACGGCTGAAGGATATCCGCCGTGGCGTGATGGAACTCTATATCTCCGACCATCCGCTCGACTGTCTGACCTGTGCAGCCAACGGTGATTGCGAATTGCAGGATATGGCGGGCGCCGTCGGGCTGCGCGACGTGCGCTATGGCTATGACGGCGACAACCACGTCAGGGCGCGCAACCATGGCGAGATCAATCTGAAATGGACGCCGAAGGACGAAACCAATCCCTATTTCACCTTTGACCCCTCCAAATGCATCGTCTGTTCGCGCTGCGTGCGCGCCTGCGAAGAGGTGCAGGGCACCTTCGCGCTGACGATCGAGGGGCGTGGTTTCGGCTCCAAGGTTTCCTCGGGTGCGCATGAAGCCTTCATCGATTCCGAATGCGTCTCCTGCGGGGCCTGCGTACAGGCCTGCCCGACGGCGACGCTGACGGAAAAGTCGGTGATCGAGATCGGCCAGCCCGAACATTCGGCCATCACCACCTGCGCCTATTGTGGCGTCGGCTGTTCCTTCAAGGCGGAAATGCGCGGCGAGGAACTGGTGCGCATGGTGCCGTGGAAGGACGGCCAGGCCAATCGCGGCCATTCCTGCGTCAAGGGCCGTTTCGCTTACGGCTATTCCACCCACAAGGACCGGATCCTCAACCCGATGATCCGCGAAAAGGTCGGCGATCCCTGGCGGGAGGTAAGCTGGGACGAGGCCTTCGCGCATGTGGCGTCGGAGTTCCGCCGCATCCAGTATCAATACGGTCGCGACGCGATCGGCGGCATCACTTCCTCGCGCTGCACCAACGAGGAAACTTATCTGGTGCAGAAGCTGGTGCGGGCCGGTTTCGGCAACAACAATGTCGATACCTGCGCCCGCGTCTGCCACTCGCCGACCGGCTATGGCCTAGGCCAGGCTTTCGGCACCTCGGCGGGCACCCAGAATTTCGACAGCGTCGAACAGTCCGATGTCGTCGTCATCATCGGCGCCAACCCGACCGACGGCCATCCGGTATTCGCCTCGCGGTTGAAGAAGCGGCTGCGCCAGGGGGCCAAGCTCATCGTCATCGATCCGCGCCGCATTGATATCGTCCGGTCGCCGCATGTCGAGGCGTCCTACCATCTGCCGCTGAAGCCCGGCACCAATGTCGCCGTCATGACCGCACTGGCGCATGTGATCGTCACCGAAGGGCTCTATGACGAGACCTTCATCCGCGAGCGCTGCGACTGGTCGGAATTCGAGGACTGGGCCGCCTTCGTCGCCGAACCGGCGCACAGCCCCGAGCAGACCGAGATCTTCACCGGCGTGCCGGCAGCGGATCTGCGCGGCGCGGCAAGGCTCTATGCCAAGGGCGGCAACGGCGCGATCTATTACGGTCTCGGCGTCACCGAACACAGCCAGGGTTCGACCACGGTTATCGCCATCGCCAATCTGGCGATGGCGACCGGCAATATCGGCCGTCCCGGCGTCGGCGTGAATCCGCTGCGCGGCCAGAACAACGTGCAGGGCTCCTGCGACATGGGTTCCTTCCCGCACGAACTGCCGGGCTACCGGCACATTTCCGACGATGCGACACGGGATATCTTCGAAAAGCTCTGGGGCGTGAAGATCAATAACGAGCCCGGCCTGCGCATTCCGAACATGCTGGACGCGGCGGTCGACGGCTCCTTCAAGGGCCTCTACGTCCAGGGCGAGGATATTCTCCAATCCGATCCCGATACGAAGCATGTCGCGGCCGGCCTTGCGGCGATGGAATGCGTCGTCGTGCAGGATCTGTTCCTCAACGAGACCGCCAATTACGCTCATGTCTTCCTGCCAGGCTCGACCTTTCTCGAGAAGGACGGCACCTTCACCAATGCCGAGCGCCGCATCAACCGGGTGCGCAAGGTGATGACGCCGCGCAACGGCTATGGCGACTGGGAGGTGACCCAGAAGCTTGCTCAGGCCATGGGGCTCGACTGGAATTACGCCCATCCGTCTGAAATCATGGACGAAATTGCCGCAACGACGCCGAGTTTCGCCCTGGTGTCCTACGATTACCTCGAGAAGATGGGCTCGGTGCAGTGGCCATGCAACGAGAAGAACCCGCTCGGCTCGCCGATCATGCATGTCAACGGCTTCGTGCGCGGCAAGGGCAAGTTCATCCGCACCGAATATGTGGCGACCGACGAGCGTACCGGGCCGCGCTTCCCACTGCTGCTCACCACCGGCCGCATCCTCAGCCAGTACAATGTCGGGGCGCAGACGCGGCGGACCGAGAATGTCGTCTGGCATGCGGAAGACAGGCTGGAAATCCATCCGCATGATGCCGAGCAGCGCGGCATTCGCGATGGCGACTGGGTGAAGCTCGTCAGCCGCTCCGGCGACACCACGCTGAGATCGCTGATTACCGATCGTGTTGCACCGGGCGTCGTCTATACGACCTTCCATCATCCTAATACGCAGGCGAACGTCATCACCACCGACTTTTCCGACTGGGCGACGAATTGCCCTGAGTATAAGGTGACGGCGGTGCAGGTTTCGCCCTCCAACGGGCCGAGCAACTGGCAGATGGAATATGACGAGCAGGCACGGCAATCGCGCCGCATCGCCGGCAAGCTCGAGGCAGCGGAGTGAAAATGCGGGGGTGGTTTGGCAAGAAGGGATTTGCATCATGACCTTCCAGACTACCGCCCGTGCTCCCGAAACCGCCCGCCACAACGGCCTCATGCATTCCGGCTCGCGCATCGTGCCGGAAGAAGTGCCGATCGCCTTTTCCTATGGCGGCAGCTCGCATGCGGTGATGATGGCGACGCCCGATGATCTCGAGGATTTCGCCGTCGGTTTCAGCCTGACCGAAGGGATTATCACCGAACGCACCGAGATAGCGGCCATCGAGATCGTCGAAGGCGAGCAGGGGATCGATGTGCAGGTGAGCCTTGTCGACGACGTCGCTGATCGGCTGCGGGCACGACGCCGCAGCATGGCGGGGCCGGTCGGCTGCGGGCTCTGCGGCATCGAATCGATCGAGCAGGCGGTGCGGCCGGTGCCGGATGTCTCGGCATCGCCGCTGACGCTGTCGCATGCCGATATCGTACGCGCCGTTTCGCTGCTGAACGAAGCGCAGCCGCTGCATCGCGAGACGCGAGCGGTGCACGGCGCCGGCTTCTATCTTCCGGCCAAGGGATTGCTTGCCGTGCGCGAAGATGTCGGACGGCACAATGCGCTCGACAAGCTCTGCGGCGCCGTCATCGACGCTGGCGAAAACGGCCGGAACGGCGCCGTCGCCGTGACCAGCCGGCTCTCGGTCGAGATGGTGCAGAAGGCGGCGATCCTCGGTTCACCCGTGCTCATCGCCATTTCAGCGCCGACGGCTCTTGCCATCCGAACGGCCGAAGAGGCCGGCATGACGCTCGTCGCCCTGGTGCGCGGCGAGGATTTCGAGATTTTCACCCACCCGCACCGCATCTCGCCTGGAAGCATCGCCGATGTCGCATGATACCAAGACCAAGCTTGTCTATATGGCAAACCAGATTGCCACCTTCTTCAAGAGCCAGCCGGCAAGCGAGGCCGTGGAAGGGGTCGCCAATCATATCAACAAATTCTGGGAGCCGCGTATGCGGCGGCAATTGTTCGAAATTCTCAACAAGGAGGAAAACGGCCTGGATGCCCTCGTGCTGCAGGCCGCTCCCTTGATCCGCAAACCTGAGCCGGAAGCACAACAGATCCGGTAATCCGAAGTTGGCGCATGCCGGAAAGGGCAGCAGCTTGCTGCCTACGGCTATGCCAGCGATAGAATTTAAATCGATTTAAAATAGAAAAAATGGAATTTAAAGTGGTACAGCGTCCTTTGCGCTCCTGAAAAGACGGCAGCGCTCCAATCACAGCAAGGTCTGAAACAAGGAGGAGTTGTTCATGACTGCAGCGGAAACACGTACGGACGGAGCGGTGGCAGGCTCGGGCCTGCTCGATCGTGAAAGGATCGTCGCGAAACCCGGTTTTAACAGGTGGCTGGTGCCGCCGGCCGCGCTCGCCATCCATCTCTGCATCGGCATGGCTTATGGTTTCAGCGTCTTCTGGTTGCCGCTGTCGAAGTCGCTCGGGATGACCGCCCCGACCGCTTGCCCCGATCTGACACTCGCCTCGGCGCTGTTTACCACCACCTGCGACTGGCGCGTTGCCGACCTCGGCTGGATCTATACGCTGTTCTTCGTTCTGCTGGGCTCGTCGGCCGCCATCTGGGGCGGCTGGCTGGAGCGGGCCGGTCCGCGCAAGGCGGGCGTCGTTTCCGCCTGCTGCTGGTGCGGCGGCATCGTGCTTGCCGCTGTCGGTGTCATCACCCATCAGCTCTGGCTCATGTGGCTCGGCGCCGGTGTCATCGGCGGCATCGGTCTCGGGCTCGGCTACATCTCGCCGGTCTCGACGCTGATCAAATGGTTTCCCGACCGGCGCGGCATGGCGACCGGCATGGCGATCATGGGCTTCGGCGGCGGCGCGATGATCGGCGCTCCGCTTGCCAACTTGCTGATGAATGCCTTCAAGACCGATACCTCGGTCGGGGTCTGGCAGACCTTCATCGTCATGGCGGTCATCTATTTCGTCTTCATGATGGGCGGCGCCTTCGGCTATCGCATTCCGCCGGCCGGCTGGCGGCCGGAAGGCTGGACGCCGCCCGCGGCCAAGAGCACGATGATCACGACCAGACATGTGCATCTGCGCGATGCTCACAAGACAAAGCAGTTCTGGCTGATCTGGGCGGTGCTCTGCCTCAACGTTTCGGCCGGCATCGGGGTTCTCGGCATGGCGTCGCCGATGCTGCAGGAAATCTTCGCCGGCTCGCTGATCGGCCTGCCGGATGTCGGTTTCGCGCAGCTCGACGCCGGCCAGAAGGCGTCGATCGCCACGATCGCCGCGGGTTTTGCCGGCCTGCTGTCGCTCTTCAATATCGGCGGGCGGTTCTTCTGGGCGTCGCTCTCCGACAAGATCGGCCGCAAGAACACCTATTACTGCTTCTTCATCATCGGCATCGCGCTTTATGCGCTGGCGCCTAGCCTCGCCGGTATGGGCAACAAGGCGCTGTTCGTTCTCGCCTTCGGCGTCATTCTGTCGATGTATGGCGGTGGTTTTTCGACCATCCCGGCCTATCTCGCCGATATTTTCGGCACGCAATTCGTCGGCGCCATCCACGGGCGGCTACTGACGGCCTGGGCAACGGCTGGCATCGTCGGTCCCGTCGTCGTCAACTATATCCGCGAAGCGCAGATCGCCGCCGGCGTTGCTCCCGGTCCGAGCCTCTATACCGGCACGATGTACATCCTCGCCGGCATGCTGGCCCTCGGCCTTGTTGCCAATTCACTGATCAGGCCGCTTTCGGACAAATGGTTCATGTCCGATGGTGAGGTCGCTGCGCTGCAGGCGAAGTCGGCGGCCGTCAATGCCGGGCCGACCGGCTCCTTCGGCATCGGCACGGGTGGGCTGGACGCCAAGGCGATGCTTGCCTGGGCCGTCGTCGGCATTCCGCTGCTCTGGGGTGTCTGGGTAACGCTGAAGGCGACCTTCGCGCTGTTCGGGTAAAGATATCAAAGCGCGCCGCATGGGCCTCATGCGGCGCGCTTCTTCCTCGCTACGCAGAAATAATCGCGAGCTATGGGGTGTGGCTCAGAACTCTTCCCAGCTCCGCGCGGTTGCAGCGGCAGCGCCGTGCGCCTTGCCGACACGCGAAACGAGATGCAGCGCCGGCGAGCCTGCCTGTCTCGCTTCCAGCCTGCCGGCGGTTTGAGGCCCGGCCTGGGTGCGGGTCTGACCGGGCAGTCGGAATCGTGCCAGCAGGACCCGCAGCGTTTCGGCTTCCGTTGCCAGGCTGTGGCTGGCGGCGGTGCTCTCCTCGACCATGGCGGCATTCTGCTGGGTTGCCTGGTCGAGCGAATTGACCGCCTGGTTGATTTCCTTGAGACCGGTTGCCTGTTCCCGTGAGGCTTCGACGATGGCGACGACATTGCCGTTGATATCGCCGACCTGGGTGACGATCTCCTCGAGCGCCTTACCTGTCTGGCCGACGAGGCCGACGCCGTTCTTGACGAGGTCGCTCGACGTATTGATCAGCGCCTTGATCTCCTTGGCGGCCTTGGCGGAGCGCTGGGCGAGCTCGCGGACTTCCTGGGCCACCACTGCAAAACCCTTGCCGGCTTCGCCGGCGCGGGCGGCTTCGACGCCGGCATTCAGCGCCAGGAGATTGGTCTGGAAGGCAATATCGTCGATGACACCGATGATATTGGTGATTTCGCGCGAGGACTGCTCGATCTGGTCCATGGCGGCGACGGCGTTGCGGACCACGACGCCCGACTGCTCGGCGCCCTGCTTTGTCACAGCGACAAGGCGGCCCGCCTCATCGGCGCGGCGGCTGGAATCGTTAACGGTGGTGGTGATCTCCTCCAGCGCGGCAGCGGTCTCTTCGATCGACGCGGCTTGCTGTTCCGTACGCTTGGAAAAGGAGTCCGCCGATGTACCGATCTCGCTCGACCCGGCGGCGATCGCAATGGCATTCTCGCCGATGGTCTTCATCGTATCGGCAAGACCTTTGACCGCGGTGTTGAAGTCGTGCCGCAACTGCTCCATCGAGGGGACGAAGGGCGTATCCACCGTCTTCGTCAGATCACCTTCGGAAAGCTGGCGCAGCGCGCCGCCGAGCAGGGAGATCGCGCTCATTCGCTGGGTGACGTCGGTTGCGAACTTCACGACTTTGTAGACTTTGCCGTTGGCATCGACGATCGGGTTATAAGCTGCCTGGATCCAGATTTCGCGGCCGCCTTTGCCGAAGCGGACGAATTCGTTGGCAATGAATTCGCCATTGCCAAGACGCTGCCAGAAGCTGCTGTATTCCTCCGTGCGGGTGTGGGCCGGGTCGCAGAACATGCTGTGATGTTTGCCGGCGATTTCGGCCAGCGAATATCCCATGGCCTGGCAGAAATTCTCGTTCGCGGTCAGGATCTCGCCCTTTGGGGTAAATTCGATTACCGCCTGCGAGCGCGAGAGCGCCTCAAGCTTACCGGAATCCTCGACCGCCTGCTTCTTCGCGGCTGTGATATCGGCGGCGAATTTCACCACCTTGAACGGCTTTCCGCCTTTGGAAACGGGATTATAGGACGCCTGGATCCATATTTCCCTATTGCCTTTGGCGAAGCGCTTATAGGCGCCGGCGTCATATTCGCCGCGTCCGAGCCGCGCCCAGAAGGCGCGATATTCGGGCGTCGCCGCATAGGCCGGCTCGCAGAACATGCTGTGGTGCTTGCCGACGATCTCGTTGAGGCGATAACCAAGCGCTTTGCAGAAATTCTCGTTCGCCGTGAGAATATTGCCGTTGAGATCGAATTCGATGATCGCCTGCGACTTGGAGATGGCGTCAAGAATGTATTTCGAATCGGAGGCTAGACCAAACATTCTTGTCCCTTTGAGATGCACAGCTTGCGCTGTTCGGCTGGAGAAGCGAAGGGGCTGGCGAGGTATGCCGGTGCAGGGGACAACCGGTCTCCGGTTATCACTCCTCTATACCGGAGACTTATCATCCGTATGCTTCACGACCATACTGAGGGAGCGTGGTTAATTTAGCGTATAAAAGCTATTGCTAATAATATGATGTGATACGGATGAACGCGGCGATTTACCTCAGACGCGCAAAAAACCGCCCGGGACGGGCGGTTTTCAACTCTTCGAATTGCTTGATGGCGATCAGGCCGCTAGTTCATCCGTCTCGTTTTCCTTGAACATCTTGGCAAGGTTCAGGAAGCAGATCATGCCATTTTCCGAGGCGATGATGCCTTCGCAATAGGCGCGGTCGAAGGAGGCTGTCACTTCGGGCACCGGTTGGACCTGGCTGGAGGAGATGGTGAGAATATCCGAGACGCGGTCGACGAGCATGCCGATGACCATGCTGTGAACTTCGGCGACGACAATGGCGCTGCGTTCGTTGGCGACGGTGCTCTTCATGCCGAGCTTATAGGCAAGATCGATAATCGGGATGACCGAGCCGCGCAGGTTCATGACGCCGATGACATCGGCCGGCGCATGCGGGATCGGCGTCGACGGCGCCCAGCCGCGAATTTCGCGAATGGTCGTGGTCTTGACGCAGAATTCCTGATCATGCAGGCGGAAGGCAATGATTTCGAGCGTATCGCCGCTGAAGCTAGTGGAATTGATCGTGGTCATAGAATTCTTCCCAACTGTCGTAAGCCAGGGCAGAAGCGGGCGCGCCACCATTGGCGCGGACGAGCTTTGCCTTCACACCACGCGATGGCTTTGCGCTCGGCCAAGCATCGTTACGGTTATCGACGACATTAGCGGAAGAGTGTTGCCCAAATCTAAATCGGGAACCGGATTTGCGGAGGTTTCGTGCTCGATTCACCTCAGCTTATGGTCTTTTCGATCTGCGAGACCGCCCAATCGACCTGCTCCCTCGTGATAACCAGCGGCGGAGCGAGGCGAATCGTATGGTCGTGCGTGTCCTTGGCGAGCAGGCCGCGTTCCTTCAGCGCATGACAATATTGCCGCGCGCCGCCGGCTTCGGGTTCCAGTTCGACAGCCATCATCAGGCCGCGGCCGCGCACCTCCCGGACGATGTTCGAGCGGATCGACCTGAGGCCTTCGAGGAAATAGTCGCCCATATCAGCGGCGTTCTCGATCATACCCTCTTCCGTCAGCACCTTCAGCGCCGCGCGCGCCACCGCGCAGGCGAGCGGGTTGCCGCCGAAAGTGGAGCCATGCTGGCCGGGCTTCAGCACCCCCAGTACCGCGGAATTGGAAAGCACCGCAGAGACGGGATAGAAGCCGCCGGACAGCGCCTTGCCGATCAGCGTCACATCGGCCTCGATGCCTTCATGTTCCTCCGCCAGCAGCTTGCCGGTGCGGCCGAGGCCGGTCTGGATTTCGTCGAGGATGAGGGTGACGTTGTTATCCGTGCAGAGCTCGCGGATGCGGGTGAAATATCCTGCCGGCGGGATGATGACACCGGCTTCCCCCTGGATCGGCTCGATCAGGGCGGCGACCGTATTGCTGTTGATGGCCGCCTCGAAGGCCTCGGCATCGCCGAAGGGAATGGTGCGGAATCCCGAGGTGTAGGGGCCGAAACCGGTGCGGGCGTCGGGATCGGTGGAGAAACTGATGATGCTCAGCGTCCGGCCATGGAAATTATCGGCGCAGACGATGATCTCGGCCTGGCCTTCCGGTACACCCTTGACCTCGTATCCCCATTTGCGCACCGCCTTGATGGCGGTCTCCACCGCTTCCGCGCCGGAATTCATCGGCAGGATCTTGTGCGATCCGGTGAGCGCGGCGAGCTCTTCATAGAGATAAGCGAGCTGATCGTTGCGGAAGGCGCGGGAGGTGAGCGTCAATCTGCCCGCCTGCTCGACCATGGCGGCAAGGATTTTCGGGTGACAATGGCCCTGGTTGACGGCGGAATAGGCCGAGAGGCAATCGAGATAACGATTGCCGTCGGTATCCCAGACATGAACACCTTCGCCGCGCGTCAGCACCACGTCGAGCGGCTTGTAGTTGTGGGCGCCGAGACGTTGTTCGGTGGCGATCAGTTTTTCCGAAGTGTTCATGGTTCTTTCCCCTCTAGATCATGATGCCGATAAGTGAGTTCCAGGCGGCGCGTGCCTTCTACGCGGCACGGGTTGGGCGATCGAAGATGCGGCGGCCGAAGAGGCTTGCCGTCAGCTCCACTAGGACGCGGGCGCTCTTGCCGCGATCGTCGAGAAACGGATTGAGTTCGACGAGATCGAGCGACGAGACGAGGCCGCTGTCGGACAGCATTTCCATCACCAGATGCGCCTCGCGGAAGGTCGCGCCGCCGGGCACCGTAGTGCCGACGCCGGGGGCAATTTCGGGATCAAGGAAATCGAGGTCGAGGCTGACATGCAGCAGGCCGCTCGCCTTGGCGACCACATCGAGGATCTCACGCATGATGGCGCCGATGCCCTGCTCGTCGATCGCGCGCATATCGAAGACGTTAACGCCGTGTTCGTGGATTTCCTCGCGCTCACGCGCATCGACCGAACGGATGCCGACCTGGAAGACATTCTTCGGGTCGACGAAGGCACGATCCCTCGGCAGGATCTCGGCGAACTCCGCCTCGCCACAGAAGAAGGCGACGGGCATGCCGTGAATGTTGCCGGATGGCGAGGTGGCGGGAGAGTTGAAATCGGCATGTGCATCGAGCCAGAGCACGAAAAGCGGGCGGCCTTTGCCGGCGGCGTAACGCGCCATGCCGGAGACGCTGCCCATGGAGAGGCTGTGGTCGCCGCCGAGGATCAGCGGAAAGCGACCCGAGGCGGCGACATCATGGACGCTGCTTTCGAGCGCCCGCGTGAAGGCGCCGACGATTCTCAGATTATGGGCCTTCGGATGATTCGGCAGATCCATCGCCGGTACGATCCTGAGATCGCCGAGATCGGCGACGTCGTGGCCAAGCTCGATCAGCGTCTGATCGACGCCGGCGATGCGCAGGGCCGCCGGGCCCATGGCGGCGCCCCTGCGGCCGGAACCTTCTTCCAGCGGCGCGCCGATAAGTGTGACAGATTGCGATTGGGCATTCATTCGAGGGCTCCGTGGTGAGGCCGTTTTGGCCGATAGTGGGATAAAGGGCTGACGGCAAAAAGATGGAAAAGTGTCAGAAATGGATTATGATTGCGCAATATGATAAACCTATTTTGACAAAGTGATCAGCGTGGACGATCTCGATACCGAGCTCCTGAGTGCGCTTCGCCACAATGCCCGGATTTCCGTCTCCTCGCTTGCGGCGATGACGGGCGCTTCGCGGGCAACGGTTGCCGCCCGAATCGACCGGTTGGTCGCCGGCGGCACCATCGTCGGCTTCACCATCCGCACCGGTCATGAGACGCGGTCCGCCGGGGTGCGTGCCATCGTCATGATCGAGGTGCTCGGCAAACTCGCCGACAGGGTGGCCGATCAGCTGCGCGGCCTGCCGCAGGTCCGCGCCCTGCACAGCACCAATGGCAAATGGGATTTCGTCGCCGAACTCGAGGATCGCGACCTTGCCTCTTTCGATGAGACGCTACGCCGTATTCGGCTGATCAACGGCATCAACTCGACCGAGAGCAATATTCTACTGAAGACGAGCAAGACGGGGTTTTAGGACATTGTCGTGCGAGACGCCGGCTGAGGAATCGGCGAACCAGCCCCTCATCCGCCTGCCGGCACCTTCTCCCCGCCCGCGGGGCGAAGGCGATATGCCGCGACCTCTCCGTTCCTCTCCCACCTCTCTCGCAGGGCACGTCCCCTCGCCCCGTTTACGGGGAGAGGGTTAGGGTGAGGGGCAGCCGCAGACGCTAAGCCGGCTCAATATTCCCGTTCGTAGACGACACCCGCTTCGCCGGCACCATTACCGCCGGCGGCACCCCGCAGCTTGACGCCGCGGCCGACGTCGAGGTTGATGATTGCCTTGGCGCCGGCTGCGCCGCCCTGCTGCAATTCGAAATAGGTGCGGTCGTTGAGATAACGGCCGACGCTGACGCTCGTCTGGCCCTTGGAATCGGTGCTGATATCGAGATCGTCGACGCCGAGCTGATTGCGCAGGCCTTCAAAAAGCGAGGTCGAGCGGTTGCCGGCCAGCTGGCTGACGGCGTCGGCGAGCTGGGCGATCTGCACCGGCGAGAGTTTGGACATCGACTGGCCGAAGATCAGCTGCGCCAGCACCTCGTCCTGCGGCAGCTGCGGCGAGGAGGAAAAGGTAATTGCCGGGTCGGTGGCAAGTCCGGCGACGTCGACGGTCAGCGTCGTCGAGCCGGAGGTCGAGGTCGCTTCCA
The DNA here is from genome assembly GCF_036571585.1 of Rhizobium sp. 268. NCBI lineage: Bacteria > Pseudomonadati > Pseudomonadota > Alphaproteobacteria > Hyphomicrobiales > Rhizobiaceae > Rhizobium > Rhizobium sp. 268. Next base: position 387,151 of record NZ_JAPPSO010000006.1, read on the forward strand.
TATCGAGCGCCGGCGTCAGGTCGCCGGCGAATGTGATCCTGCTTTTGTCGGTGAAATCCAGACGGCGGTTGAGAATGGTCATGCGGCCGCGGCGCATGGTGAATCCGCCGGTTACGATCGGCGCTGCCGCCGTTCCGCGGATCGTCACCTTGCCGCCGAGCTCGGCATCGATGCCGCGGCCACGTGCGAAGATATGCGAAGGCGCGTCGATTTCGAGATCGAGGGTAATCGTGGAGGATTTCTCGGTGGGTTTCCGTTCGCCATCGTCGCGCAACTGGGCAAGCACCGCTCGCGGCGCATTCTTGTGGCGGATGTCGATTTCCCTGAGCGAGGTCGGCAATTTTTCCGGGACGGTGATCGAGGTCTTGTCCAGCCGAAGCTTGCCGCTCAACGTCGAATTCATGATCGGCCCGCGCAGGCCGAGCGTGCCGTTGACCGTGGAGACAACAAGCGTTCCATCGACATAGACCGCTTGGTCGAGTTTGATCGAAATATCGGCGGGAAAGCCGCCGGCCGGCTGGATGCCGATGGTGCCGCTTGCCGAAATCGTGCCGCCGCCGCCGAGGCTGCCGCTGAGGCGCGATATCACTGCCTGGCTGCCGTTGAAGGTGACCGTCGCCGCGAGATTGTTGACGGCGAGATTGCGCCGGACATCGACGAGCTTGGCGCCATTGGTCGAGACGGTGCCGTTGATGACAGGTGCCGCCGCGGTTCCGCCAACCTGCAAGTTGAGGGTGGCGACGCCGTCGGCGACGAGGCCCTGTTGCGCGAGTGGCGCGCCAAGCACGGCGAAGGGAAGATTGCCGTTGAAGCGCATATCGAGGGCGCGATTGCCGGTGATCACGACGCTGCCGCCGCCCTTCAGCGACATGCCGGCATCACCGACAAGACTGGTGTCGACCGTCAGCCTGTTTCCGGCAAGTTTGCCTGATGCGCCGATGGTGAACGGCGAAAGGCCGGCGCCTTTTGTCTGGCTGGTTGCGGCGTTCTTCCAGTCGACCTTGAAATCGACCGAGGGCGCCGATAGCGCGCCGGTGGCCTTTGCGGTTGCCGAGACCGCGCCTTCGGCTCCAAGGCCCGGAACAAAGCTGTTGGCGATCGCAGCCGGAACATTGGAGGCATTCACGGTGGCATCGACCGCGCGGATAGAGGTGCCGGCGAGCGAAAGATTACCGGCGGCTTTCAGCGCAATGCCGCCGCTGCCGCTGAGATTGGCATCGAAATCGAGCCGGTCACCGGCGTATTTTCCCGTCGCCGCCAGCGCCAGGCGGGAGAGGCCGGCAGCCTTGGTGTGGCTGGTGGCCGCATCCTTCCAGTCGAGCTTGAAATCGACGATCGGATTTTCAGGCGTTCCCGACGTGACGGCGTTAGCCGAAAGTGTGCCTTCGGCACCGAGGCCGGGAACGAAGGCATTGGCGATATTGGCCGGAAGTGCGGGAATATCGGCATTGATCGAAAGATCGCGGATGGCCGTTCCGGCGATGGTGACGCCGCCGGTGGCCTTGGCCAGCACCCCGTCCTTGCCGGCAAGGTTGGCATCGAAGTCGACCCTGTCATCGGCGTATTTTCCGGATGCCGCCGCGCTCAGGCCGGAAAGGCCGCTGTTTTTGGTCTGAGCGGTTGCGGCGTTCTTCCAGTCGAGCTTGAAATCGACGGCGGGTTTGGGCAGAGCGCCGGAGACGGATGCGGTTCCCGACACCGTGCCCTCGGCGGCAAGACCGGGGATGAAGCCGTTGGCGAGCGCTGCCGGCAGATTGGCGAGATCGGCCTTGACGTCAAGATTGCGGACCGAGGTGCCTGCCGTTGCAACATTGCCCTTGGCTTTTAGCGAGAGGCCGTCCTTGCCGCCGAGATCGGCATCGAAATCGAGCCGGTTGTCGGCGAAATGGCCGGAGGCGGCAAGCGCCAGTCCCGATAGATGAGCGCTTCTGGTGTGGCTGGTCGCGGCATCGGTCCAGGCGAGCTTGAAGTCGGCATTCGGTGCGGCGGGGGTCCCGGCGGCGGACAGGGTGCCCGATATCGTGCCGCCGGCCGCCAGGTCCGGAACGAAGGCATTTGCGAGACTGGCCGGAATCTTGGCGATCTCGGCATCGACCTTGATGTTTTCGACCGTCGTGCCGACGAGGGCGACATTACCGGTGCTCTTCAGCGAGAGGCCTTCGGCGCCACTGGCCGCGGCGTTGAAATCAAGCTTGTTATCGGCGAATTTTCCCGCTGCGGTCAGGCCGAGAGCGGCAAGGCCGGCACGCTTCGTGTGGCTGGTCGCGGCATCTTTCCAATCAAGGTCGAAATTGGCAGTGGGAGCGGCAAGCGAGCCTGCGGCCGAAACCGTTCCGGAGATCGCGCCTTCGGCGGCGAGGTCGGCGACGAAGCTGTTTGCGATGCCCGCCGGGATATTTTTAAGCGTTGCATCGACCTTGATGTTGTCGATCATCGTGCCTGTGACGGCGACATTGCCGTTCGCCGTCAGCGAGACGCTGTCGGCGCCCGCTATCGCTGTGTCGAAATCAAGCTTGTTGTCGGCGAATTTACCGGATGCCTTCACCGCGAGGTCCGCAAGGCCGGCACGCTTGGTGTGGCTCGTCCCAGCATCTTTCCAGCTAAGGTCGAAA